>JANPIL010000298.1:0-2807 GCA_031424975.1 Sphingobacteriales bacterium | reverse complement strand
CATACCGCCAGTCGCGGAAAAGGTTTTCGCCAAAGCCTTCGCGGGTGGTGGCTTTCAGGAAACGCGCCGGTATAATCTGGTCGGTGTCAATGTTTTCCATCGGCAGCGGCACCGCCGTGGATTTCAGCAGGACAAATTTTTCTTTGCTCATCAGCTTTCAATAAATGTTTATTTTCTTGGAAGGGAGGTTTGGCGTTTTCAAAAGATACTATTTTTGTTTCCCGATTCAGCGCAGTTCGCGCAGGTTCAGCACGAAACCCGGCAACATTTCCTCGCCCGAAAGTTCGCGGTCAAAGCCATCCAGTTCTTCCACCTCGTGCCCGGCTCGGTAAACGTACGTTTTTTCCTCCTTCGGATCTATCAGCCACGCCAACTGGCAGCCGTTGCCGAGCCATTGCTCCGTCACTTTTTTCTGCAATTCCTTGACCGAACCGGATTCCGACCGGAGTTCGATCACAAAATCGGGGCATAGCGGCGGAAACTTGGCTTTTTGCTGCTCGGTCAGTGCATCCCAGCGCGACTTTTCCACCCACGCTGCGTCTGGCGAACGATCGGCTCCGTTGGGCAGGTGAAAAGTGGTGGACGAGTCGAAAGTTTCCCCGAGGTCTTTACCAAGGTTCCAGCCTGTCAGATAATAATTGATCCGGGCATTCAATCGTCCGGTTTTTCCTCCTGTGTTGGGCATGATGATGATTTGGCCGTGGGCGGTGCGTTCGAGTTTCAGTTCCGGGTTGTCTTGGCAGAACCGGTAAAACTCGTCGTCCGTGAAGCCTTCCACGTTTTTGAAATTGAGTGTGATCGTCTCCATGTTCGTCTGTTTGTGCCTGCCAACCGCCGGGCGTTTCATCCGCAACGAAGCGGCGGGTTTGGGCGTTGAAAAAGATACTATTTTGCGGCTGGCTCCGCGAATCCATTCACACCAGTTTCTTGTAGCGGATACGGTGCGGGGTCACGTCGCCGAGGCGTTTTTTCTTGTTTTCCTCGTAATCCGAAAAATTGCCCTCGAACCACTGCACCTGCGAGTCGCCCTCAAAAGCCAGAATGTGCGTGCAGATGCGATCCAGAAACCAACGGTCGTGGCTGATGACCACGGCGCAACCGGCAAAGTTTTCCAAGCCTTCTTCAAGGGCGCGCATCGTGTTCACGTCCAAGTCGTTGGTCGGTTCGTCGAGCAATAGCAAATTGCCGCCTTCCTTAAGCGTCATGGCCAAATGCACGCGGTTGCGTTCGCCGCCCGACAGGCTGCCCACTTTCTTTTCCTGATCGTTGCCCGCAAAATTGAAGCGGCTCACGTAGGCGCGGGCATTCATCATGCGGCCGCCCAGCATCACCTGCTCGGTGCCGCCCGATATGTTCTCGAACACGGTTTTGTCGGCAATCAGGTTGTTGTGTTCCTGATCCACGTAGGCCACCTGCACGGTATCGCCCACTTCAAAATCACCGGCATCGGGTTTTTCGCGGCCCGTGATGAGCTTGAAAAGGGTGGTTTTGCCCGCGCCGTTTGGCCCGATGATACCCACGATTCCGGCTTGCGGCAGCGAAAAACTCAAGTTCTCGAACAGCAGCTTGTCGCCGTAGGCTTTCGACACGTTTTTGACCTCGATCACTTTGCTGCCCAGGCGCGGGCCGGGCGGAATGAACAGTTCCAATTTATCTTCCTTTTGGCGGGATTCCTCGCTGAGCATACTGTCGTAGGCTTGCAGGCGGGCCTTGCTCTTGGCTTGGCGGGCCTTGGGAGCCATGCGCACCCATTCCAGTTCGCGTTCCAGCGTTTTCTGGCGTTTGGATTCCGTTTTTTCCTCTTTTGCCAAGCGGTCTTTTTTCTGTTCCAGCCACGAGGTGTAGTTGCCCTTCCACGGAATGCCTTCGCCCCGGTCCAGTTCCAAAATCCACCCGGCCACATTGTCCAAGAAATACCGGTCGTGGGTAACGGCGATGACCGTACCCTTGTATTGCTGCAAATGCTGCTCAAGCCACTGCACCGATTCGGCATCCAAGTGGTTGGTTGGCTCGTCGAGCAGCAGCACGGCGGGTTCCTGAAGCAGCAACCGGCACAAGGCCACGCGGCGTTTTTCACCGCCCGACAGGTTTTTTATCGGCGCGTCGGGGGGTGGGCAGCGCAGCGCATCCATAGCCTTGTCGAGCCGGTTGTCCAGGTTCCACGCATCCGATGCGTCGAGTTTTTCCTGCACTTGGGCTTGGCGGGCCAGCAGTTTGTCGAAGTCAGCATCTGGCTCGCCGAATTTTTCATTGATGGCTTCAAACTCGGCCAGCAAGTCCACTATTTCCTGCGTGCCTTCCTTCACAATCTCAATCACCGTCTTGGCGGGGTCGAGTTGCGGCTCTTGTTCGAGGTAGCCCACCGAATATCCGGGCGCAAACACGACTTCGCCCTGGAAACTTTTTTCAAGCCCGGCAATGATTTTGAGCAGCGTGGATTTACCCGATCCGTTTAGGCCCAGCACACCGATTTTGGCCCCGTAAAAGAACGACAGGTAGATATCTTTGAGTACCTGCTTGTTGTTGGACGGGTAGGTTTTGCCCACCCGGTTCATGGAAAAAATGATTTTCTCGTTGCTCACTGATGCGTTTGGTTAGGTGATAAAATGGCAGGTTTGGTGTTTTTAAAAGACACTATTTTTTAGCCCCCTCTTTCGGAGGGGGTTGCCTGCCTGTCGGCAGACAGGGGGGAGGCCTCGGGTTTGGCATTTCCGGAAGATACTATTTTTCCCGGCAGGCTGTGGAATGAACCTCGACTGCCGAACGGACAAATATCTTAAAAATTAATGTAACCAGCCGTTCCGGTT
>JANPIL010000297.1:0-2663 GCA_031424975.1 Sphingobacteriales bacterium | reverse complement strand
ACAAGGTGGACAACCTGCTGGTGGGCGGCGGCATGGCCTACACGTTTTTCAAGGCCATGGGCGGCAACATCGGCTCCTCGCTGCTGGAGGCCGACAAGGTGGAACTGGCCGGGGAACTGATTGAAAAGGCCAAGCAGAAGGGCGTGAACCTGCTGCTGCCCGTGGATTCGGTGATTGCCGATGCGTTCAAGAACGATGCCAACCGGAAAACCGCCGCCAATACGCAAATCCCCGATGGCTGGATGGGCTTGGACATCGGCAGCGAGGCCAGCGAGGCGTTTGCCAAAGTGATAGAATCGTCGAAAACCGTACTCTGGAACGGCCCGATGGGCGTGTTTGAACTGCCCAACTTTGCCAAAGGAACCATCCGCGTGGCCGAAGCGGTGGTCAAAGCCACCGAAAACGGCGGTTTCTCGCTCATCGGCGGCGGCGACTCGGCGGCGGCGGTGAATAACCTCGGCTTCGGCGAACGCGTCTCGTATGTGTCCACGGGCGGCGGCGCGCTGCTCGAATACATGGAAGGCAAGGAACTGCCGGGCGTGAAGGCGTTGGAATAAACGGAAAATAGTATCTTTCGGAAACCCGAAACCCCGCCCGGCCGCGTCTTGCTGCCGGGCGGGGTTTCGCCTTTTTGGGGGATACTATTTTGAAACTGCCACGGCTGGCACGGAATTGTTAGCGTGGAAAACGTACATTTTTCAGACACTCACAACCAATAACCACGAAAGCCATGGAAAACCAAAAACCCAGAGACAAAGGCGATTACGGCCTTACGCCGACCGAAGAGGAAAAGAAACGCCTGATGGGAAAAGAGGAGGAAGCGCAGCCAAACGCAAATGCCAGCCAAGAAAACAGTCAGGAAAATGGTGACGAAAACGATGCGTTGGAAAGCGGCGACAACGATGATCAGCGTAAGTTCGACGCTTCCATCCGAGAGCAGCAGCAAAAGACTGGCCGCACGGTAGGCGGCGAGTCATGAACCGAGCGGCAGCGGGTTTGGCAGTTTTGGAAGATATTCATGCGCCCCAACACATCGGGCAAGCGTGGCGTACTATTTTCCAGAACCCGCCACCCGCTGCACATAATCCACGCCCGACTCAATGCGGCCGCTGCCAAAATCGCGCTGGTCGTATTTCACATCCAGGTGCGTCAGTTCAATCAGGCCCGCACCCCGCGCGTACACCTCCACGCGCCGCACGTTGGCCACCCCGCTGGAATCCTCTTTCTGGAATACTTTCAGCGTCTGCCGGAAAACGGTGTCGGCCATCCTGAACGGACGGTCGAAATCGCGTATCTCGTATATTTCAAGTGGAAAGTCGTTGTAGGCATTGCCGTTCCACGCCAGTTTTTCGCGGGGCGGAAACGATAGTTTCACAAAACCCACGTTGTTTTCGGTGCGCAGGGCAGTGTAAGCGGTGCGTTTGGCGGTCCACACCGAATCCAAACGCCAGTTGGCGCGGGCATTGGCACGCACAAAGCGGTGGATTTTGAAAGCCGCCTGCCCCGACAGGTCGGTGAAGGTGTCGGCCACGGTTTCCCGGAGCTGGTAGCGTTGCGTATCGGGCCGCGAACCCAGCCGGTACACAATCCGCTGCACATCGTAAACGGCCTGCCGCCCGGTTTCGAGCGGGAAAAAATCGTAGCCCGACCGCTGGGTATCGGGCGGTTCGACGGGCGAATTGCACGCCCAGAAGGCGGCTGCGGCGAGTACGGAAAATAGTACGCCACGGCGCATAAATATCTTTCGGAACATCAAAACCCGTTTGCTGGTGAAAACAACCCCGACCCAAACGGCCATTGGCATTGCATAATTACGAAAAAACCACCGGCGCAAAAAACCGTTTTCCGCGCCGAACTTGCACCAAGGCCAGTTTAAAATATCAAAAACATCAGGAAAACGGTGATGAGCAGGATGATGGCGGCGGCAACGCCAAAATTGACCGTCATCTCGTCGGAGCCACGGCCCCACACGCCCAAAGCGGACAGAACCAGCAGCAGCACCGGAAAAAACACCAGATGCCGGTAAATATTGTTGTCTGCCGGAGCCTCCACGCCCTGCAACCGCACGGCAACCAAGGAAGACAGTACGGGAGTCAGGTAAATCTCCAGCGGATTGTATTTTTCCAAACCAATGTCAATGGTCGTTCCCTCGGTAGGAATGGTGAGTACGCGGTTGGGCGTGGTCACTTCGAGCCGCTGCGAACGGTTGAAAATCCTGAATTGCACCACCGGCTCAGTGACCACGCGGCGCGGCAGGAAAAAATCAACAACCAGCAACACGCAGAAAGCCAGCGATATGCGCGAAATGATGCGTGCCGGCCTCACATACGGACGCAAATCCAGATGCGCCAAATGCCGCCGGTACGCAGCGGGCGGACGGCGTATGGGCGGCGCGGTATAGGCCGCCAACTCTTCGGGATACTGCCGCAGCAAGTCATACACCTGCCGCTGCCGCGCATCGCCGATTATCTGGTAGGCTTCGTTGATCTCCTGGAAAACGGCGTTGGAATCGGGGGCGGGGTTGCGGTCGGGATGGTATTGCGTGGCCAGCCGCCGGTAGGCTTTCTTGACCTCCGCCTCCCCCGCTTCCGGCACGATTTGCAAAATCCGGTAATAGTCTTTCATGGCAGAAATCCGTGCATCCGAAAACAGTATCTTTCAAA
>JANPIL010000296.1:0-7080 GCA_031424975.1 Sphingobacteriales bacterium | reverse complement strand
CGGCCCCCACAAACAGGATTTCGGTGGCCGGGTCAATGTTTTTGAGGGCATTGGCAATGGCAATGGCCGGATAAATGTGGCCGCCCGTGCCGCCGCCACTGATGATGATGCGATTTGCCAAGGGGAAAACGGTTTGTTTTTAGAGGGGTTTCGTGTTTTCCAGAGATACTATTTTGAAATCCTGCGGATTTCGCACAAGTTAAAGCGTGTACTACCGTTCAGCGGCTTTCTTTCATTTCGTTGCGGCTTACGCTGATGATGATGCCGATGGCAAGCCCGGTGAACAACAGCGATGTGCCGCCCATACTGAGCAGTGGTAACGGCTGCCCCGTAACCGGAACCAACCCGACCGAAACCGCCATGTGCGCAAACGCCTGCAAGACCAAGCTGAAACTCAGCCCCGCCGACAGCAGTCCGCCAAATGCCCGGTCGCTGTTGGCCACGGCGCGCATACCCCGGTAAAGCAGCAGCAAATACAGCACAATCACGGCCAAACCGCCAACCATGCCGTATTCCTCAATGATGATGGCGTAAATGAAGTCGTTGTAGGCATTGGGCAGGAAGTTTCGCTGCTCGCTGTGACCGATGCCTTTGCCCGCTACGCCGCCAGTGGCTACCGCTATGAACGACTGTTCGGCTTGGTCTCCCACTTCCTTGGAAAACAAAAACGTCTGGATGCGGCTGACCACCGTTTTGCTGCGCGTACCCAAGGCCAGCGCCAGCGAACCCGCCAACAGGCCGATCAGCACCAACCGTAACAAATATTTCAGCGGAACCCGGCCAATGAACATGAGCAGCAGGCAAGTGATGAAGAGCAGTGCCGCCGTCGAAAAATTGGATAGCGCAATCAGTCCGCAAATCAAGCCGCACCAGATTAGTACGGGAAAAAGGGTTTCCCTAATGTTTTCTATTTTCTGCTGGCGTTTGGCAAGCATACTCGCAATGCTGGCAAGCAGGGCAAGCTTGGCCAAGTCGGATGGTTGGAACGATTGGCCAAGCACTTGGAACTGCCGGGTGGCGGCGTTGATGTTGCGCCCGAAAAAAAACACCAGCACCAGCAGCGGCACCGAAACCCAAAGCGCCACCCGCGAAAGCCGGGCATAGTACCTGTAATCAATCTTGTGGGCCAGCCACATGGCTCCCAAACTCACCACTACCAGCAACGAATGCTTGAAAAGGTAATATTCGGTGTTGCCGCCTGCTTGCTGGTAGGCCAGCGTTCCAGTTGAGCTGTACACGGCCAGCACGCTGAGGATGGAAAACAGCAGCACAATGAACCAAATCACCAAATCACCCCGGAGGTTTTTGTCAATCCACGCGCGAACCATAGTGCCAATCAAGAGTTCAGGGTGCGGGGTTTCGTGAATCCGCACCGGGCCGGAAGCCCGCACAAAGCTAATGCAATCCGCCGGATTTGGGGAAAACTCCCGGAAACAAAAAAGCGAAAGTGGATTACACTTTCGCTCGGGTTTGGGGTTTTCGGAAGATACTATTTCGGGGCAGTATCCTTGATTTTAATCTTGAATCACTTTTTCAGCAGCAATACGGCGGCAGCGCAGTAGTCCTTTGAACCATCGAACGAAAAAGTCAGGTAGTACACACCCGTGGAGGCGCAGGTATAGCCCAAGCCCGGACGGAATTTCTTCCCTTTGTCATCGTAGCTCGTACCAATCAGGTTGCGGTTGGAATCAAAGAGCTCCAGCTTGATGCCGCGCAATTCGGGATCCTTGTTGGCAATATTGATCAGGTACGTTGAATTCTGGCGGAAAATGTACGGGTATTCGATTTTGGCTTTTTTGCCGCCTTCGCCGTCAATCTTGTAGCTTTTCAGGAAGGTAGCTCCGTCGGGCAGGTTGCCGATGATTCGCTCGGTGTATTTTTCCGCCTCGCACTGGGCAAATACTTGGCTTTCCGCACTCACAAACAATGCGATGAATATGGCGATAATAAAAAGACATTTTTTCATGGGATCAGACAAGGGAAAGTTCTTTGGAATATTGTTTTCGTGTGTTGATACAGGATGGCATTGTAAAGGTAAACCAGTTGTTTGTGATTTCCGCCGCCTTGCGGGCAGCCAAAACCTACTTGATGATTTTTTCCCTGACCGCAATCGTTGCGTTGCGGATGTTGTCAATATCTTGGTCGGTCACGGTGGTCTTGCTCACGCTGTTATCAGTCAGCATCGGTATGCCATTCACTTCCTTGATCGTTGATTTCTTGTATTCCCTGGTTACGGTAACCGCATCAAACTTGGCTTTGAGGACGCTCAGGTCGCCAATCAGGGCTTTCACGTTGGCATCGTCTTTGTAAAAATCGAGCAGAAGTAATAATTGATCCAAAATTACTTTCTGTTCACCCACTCTTTCCTTGAATTGCTGGCTCGGATATTTTTTCACGACCTCGCACGTCAGGTACAGCGACTCCAGCCAGCCACCGGTCAGGATCAGCACGCTTTGGTTCGAGCGGTTCTGGTCTTGCAGGTACGAGTTGATCTTTTCGAAATTCTGGGTGGTTATCAGCAGCAGCGAATCCAGGTTGCTGCTATTGGTGGCCAGCCGCTTGATGGTGGAAAAATCGAAAAACTGCCCGATTTTCAAGCCATTCGCCATTTCGGTCACGGCATCCAAGTATTTGATTGCATCCTGCTTCTGGTCGTATATGTTGGCATATCCCAAATCCGTGCTGTACACGCCCAAGTTCAGTGCCTGCCGGAAATTGGTATTGTATTCGGATTGATTGTCGGTAGGATTCAGGATTTTGCCATCGTATTTGGCTCCCTGCTCCTTGATGAGAACCGATATTTCGATGGGCGATGGAATGGACTGGATAAAATCGTTGACTATCTCCTTGGAAACCGGAGCCTGTTTGGGCTGCACATTCGACAAACTGTCCAAGAGTGCTTTCTCGTCATTCTTTTTGTCGCCTCCGCAGGAGACCAATGCCAATGCCACGAAGCCTATCAATATTTTTTTCATGGTTGCCTTACAATTGATGAATTGATAATGATTGAAACAAAAATAGTTGAAATTCAGGTATTTACAACTTCCACCCATCTCCGTGTGTTTTTCGCTGATGTAAGAGATGCGCCAGAAAACAACATTTTACAGGGCAGGTTTGGCCTTTGGGAAAGATACTGTTTTACCGAACGTGGTTTTGGGCGGGCGGATTGCCGGTCTTTGCCCCGCTCAACTTGTCACCACTTTTTTCCGGCCGGTTGGCAATTCCCATTTCGGGCGCAACCCTGCCAAGCGGCTTTTCAGCCCCGCCCAACTGCCAAGCATTATTTTGGGCAGACGGACACTTTCAAAGATGAAAAACATTTTCTTGAAAGTCTCGAAGTACAAGGTCACGTAAAGGAAGGCCGTAATCAGCCACATGACAATCACGTTGAAATAATACGTGTCGAAGAGTTTGCCGAAAAAAGGCTTCTGCGGCGATAGGAAATGCGTGCGGTAATCCCATTTGGCTCCCGTTTCCGGGTCGCGGTACACGGGGTCGGTTTGCTGGAGCAGTTTCCCTTCGTATTCCACAATGCGTTCCTTGGCGTTGACGTTTTTCACCAAATCAGCCAGCGCTTCGTTATGGAACCGGTTCTTGAAATCCGTGAGTTTGAACGATTTGTCCTTTTCCTTGTAACCGATCAACTGGTCGCGCAAGTCGCCGAATTTGTTGAACCGGGCAACGTACGCGCTATCGAGTTGTTTCAGGAAGGCTTCCACCCGCGCCGATTTTTCCCGGTCAAACTGGCCGATGCGCAAATCGGATTCGATATCCATTTTCAAGGTATTGCGGGTTGGTTCTTTGGCGATGGCATTTGCCAGAATTGCGAAGTCGCGGCTAACCAACGCTTTCACCGAATCGTTTTTTGTGGTGCAGTTATCAGTCGCGAAATTCAGCCGCTCATTGAGTTCGGGAATCAAATACGTGTACTTGTAATACGCTTGGCTTTGGATTTTTTCCAGGTCATAAAAGGAATCCTCGTAGGCGTTGTCCTTGAACTGCGTTACGGCAATCGCCTCAAAGCCCCAGCGCGAGGCGATGAAATCGGCCAGTACCGGCACTTTGTCGCGGCTGCCAACGGTGGTGTTCAGTTTGTCGAAGCTGAAAATTATGCCGCTGAAAATCATTTGCGGAATCAGCAGCAGCGGGATTGTGATGTACACCGTAACCGCCGAGTTGAACGAGGCCGACATATTCAGTCCCAGCACATTGGCAAAGCACGACAGCGTGAACAGCACCAGCCAATAGCCGAATGTCATGCCCTGGATGTCCAGTATCCAGTGCCCCACCAGCACGAACGTCAGTGTCTGCACGGCCGACAGCGAGAAGAGCGTCAGCAGTTTGGAGGTCAGGTAGCTGGTGCGGCTCAGGTTCAGGAAAGCTTCACGCTTCTGTATTTTCCGGTCGCGGATGATTTCTTCGGCACTGACGGTCAGGCCCATGAAAATCGCGACCAGCACACTCATCAGGATGAACGCCGGAATGTTGTCGTTGTAACGGTACGTGTAGCTGCCCGCCTCCGAACCGTCGGTGTGCCGGATTACGAATGCCAGCAGGCACGCCAGCAGCGGGGCTTGCAGCAGGTTTATGAGCATATACTGCGTGTTGCTCACCTTAGACCAGAAATCGCGGATGGTAAAAATAGCGGCCTGCTTGATGCGTGAGGGCAGTGTCAGGGCTTTGGGCGGCATTTCAGTTACCGTGGCCACTTCGTCCATCTTGAACTTGGACAAGTATTTCTCATTCCATTGCGCCGGATTGATTTTGCGTTTGCTGGTGTACTGGCCGTATTCGTCCACCACCCGCGCCTCAATGATGTTGAAAATCTGTTCGGGGTTAACATTGCCGCACGTGTGGCACTGGCCGCGTTCGCTGTCCACTTGGTTGGTGGCGCGTTTGAAATAGGTTACCGCCTCCACCGGGTTACCGTAATAAATCGGGTAGCCGCCCGTGTCGAGCAAAAACAGTTTGTCGAACATCTTGTAAATGTCCGAACTGGGCTGGTGGATTACCACAAATATCAGCTTGCCTTTCAGCGACAGTTCCTTCAGCAAGTCAATCACGTTTTCCGAATCGCGCGACGACAGACCGGAAGTAGGCTCATCCACGAACATCACCGCCGGTTCGCGAATCAGTTCCAACGCGATATTCAATCGTTTGCGCTGGCCACCGCTGATTTTCTTGTTCAGCACATTGCCGACTTTTATATCCTTTATGTGATCCAAACCCAAACTGGCCAGCACGTTCATGACCGCCTTATCCAGTTCCTGCTCGTTCAGGTTGTCAAAACACAGTTTGGCGTTGTAATACAGGTTGTCGTAAACGGTCAGTTCTTCAATCAGCAGGTCGTCTTGGGCTACGTAACCGATTACGCCTTGGATTTCGTTTTTCTGCGCGTGTATGTTTATGCCGTTGATGAGCACTTCACCTTTGGAAGGCGTTTCAATGCCGGCCATCACATTGAGCAATGTCGTTTTTCCTGCTCCGCTGCCGCCCATAATTCCGATTAGGTTGCCCGGTCCGGCGGCAAAATTGATGTCGCGCAGGCCCAGCGCATTATTGCTGAATCGGTATTCGAGGTTTTTGGCGTGGAAGGAGAGCTTGCTGGATTTGGCATTGTTCAGGAACACGCCCGCCACATCGCTGTAGTACAGCGGCGAGCTGAGCGATAGTTTCAGGGTGCTGCCTTGCGAGAACAAATACACCTGCAATGGCTTGATGGGCAAGCCGTTGAGCAGCAAATCCTCGTGGCCGTTGTACTTGACAAAATACATATCCACGCTGGCCACGCGGATAAATATCAACTCGCCGGAGAGATGCTCCAGATGCAGGTATTTAGACTGGGTGTGGGTGGCGGGCAGGGCTTCTTCGCGTGCCACCAGCAGGTTGCCGTCCGACACCACGTCGTGTACGCCGTCTTTAACCACTACGCTCTCTATCAGCCGGTATTCTTCCTTCTCAATGTTGAAAACCGTGGAGACGGTATCGATGATGCTCATACGCTGCGCACTGAAATTCTTGTCGGAGTTTACCAGTTCCAGCAAGCGGATCAGCACAATAACTTTCTGCTTCTGCGTAAGCGTCTTATTGATTTTCTTGCAGATGGACAGTGTTTTCACTGAATCCTTTACAGATGTCAGCTTCGCGCCCGAGTTATCTTCCGTGCCATAACCCGCCAATTGATCGTACAGGGCCAAGTATTCCTGCACCGAATCTTGGTCGAGTTCCTGGCGGAAAAAACCGAGCACGAAATTGCGTTCATTCACCGTGGCCCCGCTGTCTTGTTTGGTGATAATCGCAAACAACTGGGTCAGTGCCTTGAGTATTTCCTCACTCATAGTTTTATCAATTCAGAATTACGAATTCAGAATTCAGAAATTGCAGGTTAGGCGCAGTCGGCTCATCTGCCAGATAAGACGGATGATTCGGATGATGAAAATAGTATCTTTTCAAAACCCCAAACCTGCCTGTTCTGGCACATGCAAGTGAATCACTGACGGGGCAACAAATATTCTGCGTTCCGAATTACAATGTTTTCTTTTTGGTGGAAGTAATAATGGAAACCAAAAGCTTGAGCAATTCTTCACAATCAGCATTGATGGAATCAAATGCTTGCTTGGAAAGAAATTCAGTGTCTTTTAGTAATTCAAGCCAATATTGTGTTTCATCAGCTTCTTTCAAGGCTACAATTAGCTTGTGTATGAAATCCGCAGTGGATTCTGCTCGTGTGGCTTCACGCACGTTGGCTCCAATGGAAGTCTCGGAACGCAAAACCTGCTTGTTTAACACAAACTCGCGTTCATTTTTGATGAGGTATCTGTAAAGATTGACAATGCGCACCGCAAAAGCGTAACTCTTGACTCTGACAGCACTATCTTTTCTTATCAATGCGGAATGAGTTTGATAACACACTGACCGCAATCATGACAAGAACCGGCACGGATTGCATCTCTGAATTCATAATTCTGAACTCTGAATTAGTATGCTTTCAGGTCGAAAGGCACTTCCACCAGTTCCGAAAACTCGCCGCCGGCTTCTTCCATGTCCTCGTCGTCTTCGTGGAAATACCAGTTCACGGTT
>JANPIL010000295.1:0-18473 GCA_031424975.1 Sphingobacteriales bacterium | reverse complement strand
TGCCTGTCCGGCAGGCAGGCTATCTCGGTGGTGTGGTTGAATCTCGGAAAATGGGCGGCACGGGATAAGAATCCCGCGCCAGTTGCTTTTTTTCTGCCCTTCGGGACTGGGGGCTACAGCTTGGGCAGCAGAACCAGGATTTTCTCTGCCTTCGGCCTGAAATCCTTTTCCCGGCCCGAATAGTCATTGATGATAAACGCAAACGCCATCAGTTCGCCGGTTTGTGTTTTGAAGTAGCCCGAATAGCTGCTCATCCGGTCCAGCGTGCCGGTTTTGGCACGCAAGTTGCCCGCTGCCGCCGTGCCCGACCCCATGCTTTTCATGGTTCCCGAAACGCCCGCCACCGGAAACGACTGGTAGAAGCCATCGAAATACGCGCGTTTGGCGGCAAACGCAAGCAGGTTGGTCATGGAGTTGACCGTCATGGCGTTGGAGCGTGAAAGTCCGCTGCCATCGCGCATGAAAAAACCCGCCATCTCCAAGCCTTTGCGTTCCCAAAAACCCGCTACCGCCTCGGCACTTTGGGCGGTGGTGCTCACGTTTGCTTGGCTGATGCCCACCATTTTCAGCATCGCCTCGGCATACAGGTTCATGCTGCGGAGGTTGGTCTGCTTCACGATCTCACGCAGCGGGGGCGACAAATGCGTGTAAAAGGTGATGCGGGTCGGGGATCCGGGTTTGTTCTGGCTCCGCAATAGCCGCACGCAAGTGGCCGATCCGCCCACAACCACGCCGTTTTTTTGCAGGGTTTCGCGCAGTTGCTGTGCCGCAAACAACGGCGGGTCGGGCAGGGAGCCGCGCACCACAAACGGCTTGGAACCGAGCGGAATGGTTCCCTGCATAGTGCGCTGGTAGGTGTAGGGCGCACCGTAGATATACGACTGGTCGCCGGAACCCACCGGGCCGGTAGTCACTTCATTGGCAAAAACCACATCGCGCATGACCGGTTCGGTGCGCAGCAGGCGGGTCGGGTGCCCGACCGAACTGCCCGGTTGCAAGTACACCTTATACGCGTTGTCGTTGATATTAAGCCCGAAAGCCGCCGCACCGTAGTAATTGCCAATGTCGCCCCAAGTCCAGCCGTTAGGAAGCACGTTGGCGTTGAAAACCCCGTCGTCGGCAATCACGTTGCCGCTGATGCGCCGGATGCCCGCCGCCCTGATTTTGGCCGTCCACAAGTCCAGCAATTTGTCCGTGTCCAGCGAGCCTTCGGTTCGGTCGCTGCCCAGCGTGGGGTCGCCGCCGCCCTTGATGTAGATATTGCCGCTGAGTGTGCCGTCGGCTTGCAACGTGCCATCGTGTTGCAGTTCGGTCTTGAACCGGAAACTTTCGCCCAGTATTTCCAAGGCGGTCAGCGTGGTCACGAGTTTCATGTTCGAGGCAATCACCATGGCTTTGCGCGTGTTGTGTTCCAGCAATGCCTGGCCGGTTTTCACGTTCCTGATAGACACCGCCAGGTTCCCGTAGCGCATCGTTGAATCAGCATCCAGTTCCATGAGGGCGGCCTCCAAGGCCGTCATGGAACTGTTGTCGGGTACAAGTGTCTTGTTTTCAGAGGTTTGCGCACAAGAAATAATGGCCAACAGAAGGCAGAAATGAATTTTCCGTACAAAAACGCGCATGATATTCTTGAAGGGTAAGAGGAGAACCGATTTATTTTTCACCGGCGGAAAAGCAGGTTTTGAACATTTTCCGGATACTATTTCCAGATGTAAAATACGAAGTTTTATCTTTGAACGAAAAAACAATCGTTCCCGTGAAAAAAAGCGGCATTCATTTGTCCGCACACAACCTTTCTGCGGGCATCAACTTCCGGAATCCCATCCTTAAAATCCCCAACCCATGCAATTTACCGCGCAAATAGACGTAATGCCCCAAAAGGAAATCCTTGACCCGCAGGGGAAAGCCGTGATGCTGGGCCTGAAAAATCTGGGCGTGCACGGCGTGGAGAACGTGCGCATCGGGCGGCACATCACGCTTGAATTCGAGGCGGCCAGCGAACCCGCCGCCCGCGAAATCGTGGAAACCGCCTGCAAGAAACTGCTTGCCAACCTGATTATGGAAACCTACGCGTATTCGCTTCATGCCATGGCATAAAATAGATTCGGACTTCGGAAATCGGGTTGCCGAACACGGTTCCGGTGCTGCGGGCGGGGTTTGGCCTTTTCCGGGGATACCTGCCTGTCCGGCAGGCAGGCTATTTTGCGCCGCCGGTTTGGTGCGGCAACGGGAAAAGCTGGCGCGAGGTTCCTGCCTCGTGCCGCCCATGCGGGCAGATTCTTATCTGCCCGAGCCGCAAATTCATCCACACCACCGAGATAGGAATCTCGGAACATGGCTGGCACGAGGTAAGAACCTCGCGCCAGTTCAGTTGCTCATTTGCGCGTTGGCACAATTGTTCACCTGCCCAGCACACGCCCAAAACTCGGTTTTGTCTACCGGCAGTTGGTACAAAATCGGGGTTGTCCAACGGGGCATCCACAAGCTGAACGCAGCCGACTTGCAGCGGGCGGGCCTCAACGTTTCCGGCATTGATCCGCGCCACATCCGCTTGTTTGGCAACGGCGGCGCGATGCTGCCCCAAGCCAACGCAGCCCCGCGTCCCGATGACCTGGTGGAAAATAGTATCTTGGTGGAAGGCGAAACCGACGGACGCTTCGATGCTTCGGATTATGTCCTGTTCTACGCCCAAAACCCGCACGTGATCCGCTATGATTCGGCGGCCAAGCGATTTTCGCACCAAACCAACCTGTACACCGATACGGCGTATTATTTCCTCACTGTCAGTGAGTTGCCAGGCAGACGCATCCAAAACCAGCCATCGCCCACGGCTGCCGCCCGCGAAATCCGCACGTTTGACGACTACGTTTTCCACGAAAAGGAGCTGATTAATATCCTGCAATCGGGACGCGAGTGGTACGGCGAAAAGTTCGAAGCAGTCACCGAACGCACCGTTTCGCTGGATGTGCCGGGTATTACGGGCCTGCCCGCCCGCGTGGGCGTGTCGGTGATGGCGCAATCGCCGGGCAGCAGCAGTTTCAACGTTAAAATATCGGGGCAGTCCGTCGGTTCGGTGCAGTTGGCGGCCATTTCGGCGGGCACTTACGACTTGAAAGGAACGGCGGACACGAAAAACTTCGGTTTCACGCCCGGCGGCTCGCCTTTGGTTGTTTCGGTGGCGCACCAGCGCGGCGGCGGCATCGGTTATCTGAATTGGCTTGGCGTGCAGTGCGTCCGCGAACTGAAACTGTACGGCAGCCAGACCGTTTTCCGCAGTTTTGAAAGTTTCGCGCCGGGAAACGTGCGTTATGCCGTCCGGGATGCCGGAAACGACAGCCGGGTTTGGGACATTTCAAACATACTATTTCCAGCTAACCAGAAATACAAGGTTCAGGGTTCGGAGTTGGTTTTTGAAGCGGAAGGCGGGAAGTGGCGGGAATTCGTGGTTTTCAGGCCGCAAGCGGAATTGCTGCAACCCGCTGTGATCCGGCGGGTTGCCGACCAAAACCTGCACGGCATGGACGCGCCGCAGTTGCTCATTGTCACGCACCCGCTTTTTTTGCCGCAAGCCCAACGGCTGGCGGATTTGCGCCGCACCCACGACGGCCTTCGCGTGGAAATAGCCACCACCGACCAAATTTACAACGAGTTTGCCTCGGGCAAGCCCGACATCACTGCCATTCGCGACTTCATCCGGTTCCTGTACCGCAAAAGCAACAGCTTGCAATACGTCACGCTGTTTGGCGACGCATCATATGATTACAAGAACCGCCTCTCCAACACCAACTTTGTGCCGGTCTATGAATCGTACCAGTCACTGCACCCGATTTTCAGCCACTCGTCCGACGATTATTTCGGCTTCATGGACGAGAATGAAGGCGAGTGGACGGAATCTTCCGCTGGCGACCACACCCAGGAAATCGCCATTGGCCGGTTGCCCGTGAAAACGCCGCAGGAAGCCGACCATGCGGTAGACAAACTGATCCGCTATGCCCAAAATCCCGAAACGCTGGGCGACTGGCGGCAACGGATCACGTTTGTGGCCGACGATGGCGACGGAAACACGCACCAATCGGATGCCGACCAACTGGCCAACGGCGTGGAAAACACGCACGAAACTTACCTGACCCGTAAAATTTTTCTGGATGCCTTTCCGCAGGTTTCGTTTGCCAACGGACAAAAATCGCCGGGGGCGGAAAAAGCCATCACCGAAGCCGTGGAACGCGGCTCCCTGATTCTGAACTACACCGGGCACGGCAGCGAAATCGGCTGGGCACAAGAGCAAATGCTGACCGTGGATTTGCTTGGCCGCTGGCGCAACCCCCACCGGCTGCCGCTCATGGTCACGGCCACCTGCGAGTTTGGCCGCTACGACGACCCCGAGTCGGTGTCGGGGGCGGAAGTGGCCTTTCTCAAGCCCAACGGCGGGGCCATTGCCCTGCTCACCACCACGCGCCCCGTGTTTTCGAGCAGCAATTTTGCCGTAAACACCGCTTTCTACAACGCCGTGTTCAAGCCAATCAACGGTGAAATGCCGCGCCTCGGCGATGTGATGAAAGCCACCAAAAACAACAGCCTGAGCGGCAGCATCAACCGCAATTTCGCGCTGCTCGGCGATGCCTCCATGCGGCTGGCCTACCCCGGTTTGCAAGCGACGATTACCAAAATCAACGGAAAAGACATTGAAAATCAACAGGATACGTTAAAGGCTCTGGATTTGGTGACGCTGGAAGGCGAAATACGCGGGGCAACCGGAACCCCGTCTGCCGACTTTGAGGGGACGCTGCAAGCCACCGTTTTCGATAAGCCGGGCCGCCGCACCACACTCGGCACCGAAAGTGCGCGGATGGTTTTCAGCGACCAGAATAGTATCTTTTTCAGGGGACAAACCCCCGTGCGCAACGGGCGGTTCCGGGTCAGTTTTGTGGTTCCCAAAGACATTGATTATACGGTAGGCACGGGCAGAATGAGCCTGTACGCGCAGCGCACCGATGCCGGGCAAGACGCGGCCGGCTACCGCAAAATACTGGTGGGTGGCACCAACCCGGCGGCCATTGCCGAAAACCAGCCTCCCCGCATCCGGTTGTTCATGAACGACACCACTTTTGCCAATGGCGGCGAAACCGGCCCCAGCCCGCTACTGCTGGCGCAACTGACCGACGACAATGGCATAAACATCAGCCAAACCGGCATCGGGCATGAGCTAAAAGCCGTACTTGACGACTCGGTGGAGATTGTCCTGAACGACTATTTCACGGCGTTGGCTGGCACTTGCCAGCGCGGCGAAGTGCGCTACCCGCTGCAAAACCTTACACCGGGCAAGCACCGCCTGACTTTAACTGTCTGGGACACGCACAACAACGCCGCCACTGCCGCGTTGGATTTCACAGTGGTGGCCGAAGGTTTCCGCATCTGGAACTTGGGCAACCACCCGAATCCGGTGGGTGCGGCCACCAGTTTCCGGTTCGGGCACAACCGGCCGGGCGAAGATTTGAATGTGGAGATTAAAATATACCAATCCAACGGCCAGTTAATCCATACTTTGGGCAAAAACATTACAGCCAGCCCGCCTCAAGTAGACGGAATCCTGTGGGAGACGGACAACAAATTGCCCGCCGGGATATACTTTTACCAAATCACGGTGCGTTGTATGTCTGCCTCGGCCACGGAGGCCCGGAAAATGGTGGTGCTCCGGTAAGCGGCAAGGCCAAAGTAACATTCCGGTGCACTTTAAAGGGCTGGCAACCAGAAAACTCTGGTGCGCCTTTCTGCGTAATCCGCCCGGCAGCCACAAGCTTTTCCCACTATTCTTTACATCTTTACGCAGATTTTCAAGACGCAAATTTTCAAGCAATTTTCCATGAGGCAGTGTTTTATGAAGCAAAGGTATCCGAAATACATGGTTGGCGTGGTCATGGCTGCCTGGTTGGTGGGCATGGGCGCGGCAAGCGGGCAGCGGTCACGACCGGTCACTTCTGCCGTCCCGTTCCTGAATATCACGCCTGATGCGCGGGCGGCGGGCATGGGCGATGTGGGTGTGGCAACCTCCGCCGATGCGAATGCCACGTTTTGGAACCCCGCCAAACTGGTGTTTGCCGAAAAGAAATTCGGTGCCTCGCTCAGCTACACTCCGTGGTTCAAGGCATTGAACATCAACGATATGTGGTTTGGCTACCTGAGCGGCTACTACCAGATAAATAAGAACCAAGCCATCGGCATGGGCTTGCAGTACTCCAACTTGGGCGACATCAATTTCACCGACGAATCGGGCGGCGACATCCGCGATTTCAGGCCGCGTGAATTTGCGCTGGCCCCGTCGTTTGCCCAGAAATTTTCCGACCACCTGAGCGGCAGCGTCACGCTGCGGCTGATCTATTCCAACCTGTCGGGCAACATAGACTTGGCGGGCGGATCGGGCGGACAAAGCAGGCCGGGTGTGACCGTGGCCGGTGACATTGCCCTGTACTACAAGCGCGACTTGAATCTGGGAGGCCGCGATTTTAACCTGGCCTTGGGCGCGAACATTTCAAACCTCGGCCCCAAAATCTCGTATTCTACCAACAGCCAGCGCGAATTCATTGCCTCCAACCTGCGGCTCGGTTCGGCACTGACCTACAACATTGACCCGTATAACAAACTGACGTTTGCCGCCGATGTGAACAAACTCATGGTTCCCACGCCGCAAGCCAGCAATGTGCCGCCGCCCAACAAACCGTTGCTTTCGGGCATTTTCGGTTCGTTTGCCGATGCGCCGGACGGTTTCAGCGAGGAAATGAAGGAATTTGTGTGGTCGGCGGGCCTGGAATACTGGTACAACAACGTGTTTGCCATGCGCGGCGGCTACTTCCGCGAAAGCCGCGACAAAGGTTTCCGCCAATACTTCACGGTGGGTGCCGGCTTCCGGTTCTCATCGCTCGGCTTGGATGCGGCCTACATGATTCCGACGCAAACGCAAAGCCCGCTGGCCGAAACGCTGCGCTTCACGCTGCACTTCGACTTTGGCGAATCTGATGCCAACGACAACGACCAGAAAAAGCCCGCCCGCAACCCGCAATAAAACCGCTGACAAGACCAGCGATAGGTTTGGGCTTTCCCAGACATACTATTTCAGTCCATAGTCCACGGTCGGCAGTCCACGGCAAAAAAACCGTTCCGGGACGCGTGCTGGTATCCGTGGCGCGTGTCTTCACGCGCCACCCTCGTGTCTTCACGAGATGCCGTCCTGGATTTTTCAAACACGATTTTCAGTCCATGCCATTTTCAACGCAGCGTCGGTAAGGCAAAGGCTTTGCCGACGCTGTGCTTTTGCGGCCACCCAACATCCAATCCATGCTCGACAGAACGCAAGCTCCCGGTTTCCAGTCCATCAAGAAAGTTTCCGTTGCGCAGGCACACAGCCGCACCCTCGCCAACGGCGTGCATCTGCATTGGCTTGATGCCGGCCAGCAGCCCGCCATCCGGCTCGAGTACTTGTTCAAGGCGGGTACTTGGCATGAGCCACAACGTGGCATTGCGCACTTCACGGCCAAAATGCTGAATGAAGGCACGCGGCGGCGGTCGGCGGCGGAAATCAACGAGTACATCGGCCAGTTCGGTTCGTTCATGGAACTCTCGCACGGAGCCGAACGCATCACGCTCACGGTGTACACCATCACCAAACACCTGCCCCGGCTGCTGCCGCTGCTGGAAGAACTGCTGACCGAACCCGTGTTTCCGGAAAGGGAACTCGAAAACCTGAAGAAAATCACCGGGCAGAATTTGCAGGTAAACGCGCAGAAAACCGCTTTTCTGGCGCAAAACCGCTTTCGCGAACTGATTTTTGGCCACAACCACCCGTACGCCAAACACCTCCGGGAGCCGGATATTGCGCTGATACACCGCGAGGCGTTGGTGGCGCATTTCCAATCCAATGTGCTGCACCAGCCTTTCGATGCGATTTTGGCCGGACAAATCACGGACGAAACGCTGCAACTCGTGGAGCGGCACTTGGCGGGTTTCGTTGTTTCAAAAGATACTATTTCAGATACCGAAATCAAGGTGCAAACCAACGGCCCCGCCTCGGAAACGATTGAGAAAACCGACAGCCTGCAATCGTCCATCCGGTTTGGCAAGCGGCTGCTGCAACCTGACGGACAGCCGGTTACGCGGCGCAGCACGGATTACTTCGCACTCTCGACGCTGAACGAAATCCTGGGCGGCTACTTCGGCTCGCGCCTGATGAAAAACATCCGCGAAGACAAGGGCTTCACGTACGGCATCCACTCATCGCTGGGCACTTTCCGGCATGAGGGCTTCTGGGCGGTGGGCACGGATGTGAAAAAGGAATTCACCGGCCAGACTCTGGACGAAATCCGCAAGGAAATCCGCATCCTCCAAACCGAACCCGTGCCGCCCACCGAACTTGAAACCGTGAAAAGCTACCTGCTCGGTTCGTTTGCCGGTTCGGTGACCACGCCGTTTTCATTGGCCGACCACTTCAAAACCATCCATTTCGACGGGTTGGACTACGGGTTTTATGACCGTTACGTGGAAAATGTGCTGCAAACAACGCCCGAAACGCTGCTCAGGCTGGCGCAAACCTATCTGGATGTGGAGCAAATGACCGAAGTGGTGGCGGGTGGCAGGCCGTAGCACACGCTTCAGCTTGTGCCAAAACCGCAGGTTTTGCCTTTTGGAAAGATACTATTTTGAAACACAAAGGCCCGGAGGTTTTGAAAACCTCCGGGCCTTTAGCAGCCGGGCGGTTAGAAATTGAACCGCCCGCCAAGGCCGCCCTGCAAATTGATCCAGAACGGAGCCGGAAACAGTTCCACGTAGCCGGTCACATCGCCGAAAAGCGAAATGGGACTGTTGGGGATAAACCACTCCAAGCCAATCGGCACGGTGAGGCCGAGTGCCACGTTGTTGCGGTATTCGTCGTCGTAATAGTATTTATTGTTCTGGTAATAGCTTGAATAATACCGCGTGGAACTCAACTGCCCGCCCAAGCCGTAATACCACTGCAAGCCCTTGGCATTTTTAATCGGCTTCTGCCACAAATAGTTGGCCATTAGTACAACGCCGCCGTTGCGGTAACCGTCGCGGTAGGCACGGTTCCGGCCACCGTACACGTAGCCCCAACCGCCCAGCGACAAATCCAAGGCGTGCGATTTGCCGAGATACTTTTTCACGCTGAGGCCGGTAGGTTCGCCAAGCCTCAGGCCAATGGCCCATTGTTTCTGCTGGGCATTTACAGTTGAAAAACCCAGGACAAGTAACAGTGTAAAAAATGATTTTTTCATGTTTATTGGTTTTTGTGAGTAACTTTTACGCACAAACTTCCCAAATAGTTGCCAATCATTTCGGGCATTTCCGGTACTTTTCTTACAATGCCGCAAAACCGAATGATTTCAATGTCTCCGCAAGCCGGATATTTTCTTCAGAAGTGCCCACCGTCATGCGCAGGCAGTTTTCGCACAGTTTCACACTGGACCGGTCGCGGACTATAATCTGCCGCTCCACCAGTTGGCGGTAAGTTTGTTTGGCATCCCGCATCCTGACCAGCAAAAAGTTGGCATCGGACGGATAGATTTTTTCCACAATCGGCACGGATGCCAGCAATCCGGCCAATTCCTGCCTGCGCACCAGCAGGCTCTCCACCATCGCATCCTTCCAGCCCGTATCCTGCAAGCCTTCCAACACGGTTTCCTGCGTCAGTCCGCTGATATTGTAGGGCGGCTTTATCCTGTTCAGGATGTTGATAATTTCCGGCGATGCGAAAGCCATGCCCAGCCGCAAGTTTGCCAAGCCCCAAACCTTGGAAAAGGTCTGCAACACCACCAAGTTCGGATAGTTGTCCAAATGCGTGATGAACGATGGCTGGTCGGCAAAATCAATGTAGGCTTCATCTACGACGACAATGCCCGGAAACGACCGGATCAATTGGTGAATGTGGCTGGCATTCAGTAGATTACCCGACGGATTGTTGGGTGAACACAAAAACAGCAGTTTCGCTTGCGGATGGCTGGCAACGGCCGCCTCAACCGCCGGAAGGTCTATCTGGAAGCTGGGCGTGAGTGGCACGCGCACCGTGGGCACGTCGTTGATGGCCGCGCTGACCTCATACATGCCATACGTGGGCGGCAACAGGATGATTTCGCTTTCGCGGGGCGTACACGTGGCCCGGATCAGCAGGTCAATCGCCTCGTCGCTGCCGTTTCCGAGGAATATCCGGTTGGCCTGCACATTTTTTATGGCTCCAATGCGCTGTTTCAAAGCCGTTTGGTGCGGATCAGGATAGCGGTTGAATGGCTGCCTGGTCACCGAGCCGAAGGGATTTTCGTTGGCATCCAGAAAAATATCGGCGGTGCCCTCATACTCGTCGCGCGCGGAGGTGTAGGGCGCAAGTGTGAGGATATGCGGCCGCAAAATGGCTGGCAGGGAAAACGGCATGGTGGGTTTGGGCTTTTTGAAAGATACTATTTTCACCCCCACCCCCGACCCCTCCCCGTTAGGGAGGAGAGCAAAGGCTCATTTTTTCACCCCTCCCTTGCGGGGAGGGGCCGGGGGTGGGGTTTTGGAACCGCAAGTTAGCGATTTGCACCGACCAACGCCACAAGCGGATGTTTTCTGGAAACAAGCTGTTTTTATTTCAACCATCAACGCGTCACATCCTTCCCCGACCCGCCATGCAAACCACCCGCAAACTCAATGCCCGCAAGCGCATCGCCATGATTGCGCATGACCACAAGAAGGCCGAACTCATTGAATGGGCGTATTATAACCGGGGCGTGCTGGCCGAACACACGTTGTTTGCCACCGGCACCACCGGGCGGCTGCTTGAGGAATCGCTGCAAATGCCCGTGACCAAACTGCTCAGCGGCCCGCTGGGCGGCGACCAGCAGATAGGCTCGATGGTGGCCGAGGAAAAAATAGATTGCGTGATTTTTTTCTGGGATCCGATGGAAGCCCTGCCCCACGACCCTGACATCAAGGCTTTGCTGCGGCTGGTTGCCGTCTGGAACATACCCATGGCCTGCAACCGCAGCACCGCCGATTTCCTGCTGACCTCGCCGCTGATGCACCAGCCTTACGAAGCTTCCATGACCGACTATAGCGTCCATCTGAGGCGCAAAGTGTGAGCCGCCAGAAAAGTGCGGACTGCCCGGAAGGGCGTGACTGGGGTTTGGGCTGTTGAAAACATACTATTTCCAAGCATGGCTCTCACGGGTGCGGCTGCCCGGGTGAAATGCCTTGCCGGTGGAGATGGCAGGCAAGGCCAATCGCCGTGTATGTTTTTGTTTAATGTTTTAAAAAAAAAGTTAAACAAAAGCTTGTTTGTTCAGCCGCTTGTTGCCTATATTTGTTAGGTTCAAAAAACAAAAACAATTTTCCATCCTAAACTCAATGCCCTATGACTGCGTTAGAGTTCTCTTGCACAATTAACAAGGTGTCTAAGGCCCTCAAGCCTTTCGCCATGCGCCTCACCAAAGATGCCGAAGATGCCAACGACCTGCTACAGGAAACGTTGATGAAGGCATACATCAACCGCGAAAAGTTTGCGGAAGGCACCAACCTGAAAGCGTGGCTGTACACGATCATGAAAAACACGTTCATCACCAATTACCAGCGGGTGGTGCGCCGAAACACTTTCATTGACAGCACCGCCAACCTGCACTACATCAACTCGTCCTCGACCACAACCAGCAACCTGGCCTACTCGACCTTTGCCATGGACGACATAAACCAGGCACTTGATGGCTTGGACGAGGTGTACCGGATGCCTTTTGTCATGTATTTCCGGGGCTTCAAATACCACGAAATCGCCCAAAAACTTCAAATCCCCATTGGAACGGTGAAAAACCGCATCCACATTGCCCGCAAGGATTTGAAAGACAAACTCAAAAACTACCAGTACGCCTACTGAGCGGACTGCCAAGCATTTGAAAAACACCCGGATGCCCGCGCGTCCGGGTGTTTTTTTTGCATTTTTCCCGGATTGATTCCCGAAGAACCAAAAAACCGCCGACCTTTGTTCGATTACTGTGTCGCGCCCGGTAGCTGGGCATACGGCAAGGCAGCACAGGCGGCATTTATTTTTGCAAAACCATGAAAACCTATTTTAAGGACATAGCTGAAGGCATAACCTCCTTGTGGCAGGGCTTGAAACTGTCGTTGAGGCACTTGCGCGATGCCCGCAAAAGCCGCACGCCCATTGGCATTGCCGACGAAAACTATTTTGCCCAAGAAACCGGGATTGTAACGCTGAAATATCCGTACGAAGCCCTGCCCGTGCCCGACAATGGCCGCTACCGGCTGCACAACGAAGTGGACGACTGCATTGTGTGCGACAAGTGCGCCGAGGTGTGCCCCGTGAATTGCATTGAGATTGAAGCGGTCAGGTCGCCGGAGGAAATCCGCAAGACTTCCGACGGGCACTCGGTTCGGCTGTATGCCGCCAAGTTTGACATTGACATGGCAAAATGCTGTTTTTGCGGGCTTTGCACCACCGTATGCCCCACCGAATGCCTGACCATGACCAAAACCTACGATTTCAGCGAGTTCAACGTGGCCGCCATGAACTACCATTTCTCGGATATTTCGCCGCAGCAGGCCGAAGAAAAACGCCAAGTGTACGACGAATTCCAAGCGGCAAAGCAACAGGCGAAGGCAAACGGGCAAACTGCCGGAACCGGCAATCCGGGTGTTGAAACGCAAAACGACACCGCCCAAAATAGTATCCTTGAAAAAGCCGAAACCCCGGCATTGCCCGTCAAGCCAGCCATGAAAAAGCCGGTTATGAAACCCGTGGCCGGGCAATAGCAACCGATATCAACAGCAGCCATTTGACCAGCCCGCCATCTTGACAATCGTTTTCTACGTTTTTGCCGTCCTTGCCGTGCTTTCCGCCGTAGCTTTGCTGTGGGTGCGGCAGGTGCTGTATTCGGCTTTCGCGCTGCTGTTCACGTTTTTGGGCCTTGCCGGGCTGTATGTGCTGGCCGGTGCCGATTTTTTGGCCGTGGCCCAAATCATGGTTTACGTGGGCGGTGTGCTGGTGCTGCTTATTTTCGGCATTATGCTCACCAACCGGCAAGCCGCCGGGCCGCCCGTGTCGGGGCGCGTAAACCGGGTGGCGGGCATTCTGGCGGCGGGCGGGCTTTTTGCCGTTTTCCTGGTGCTGTTTTTAAAAGCCAATCTGTCGGTCTTGCCGCAAGTTGCCGACAGCCAACCCTCGTCCATCCCGGCTATTGGCGCGGGCCTGATGACCGATTTCCTGCTGCCCTTTGAAATATCCGGCATCCTGCTCATGGTGGCTTTGATGGGAGCCGCCTTTATTGCCAGCCGCAAACCGTAACACACGCCTTGCTAAAGCCCCATCCCCAACCCTTACCCTACTGGGAAGGGAGCAAAAGCTCCTTTTTTGCTCCCCTCCCGGCAGGAGAGGGGTCGGGGGTGAGGTAAAATAGTATCTTTCAAAAAGCCCAAACCTGCGGTTCTGGCACAAGCTGAAGCGTGTGCTACGGCCGTGTGCCGCCGCTTCGGATGTTTTTTTTATCTTTGCCGCTCGAATCCGCCATCGCATGATCAAACCTTCCCGACCCTTATTGCTGTTGGTTTATGTGGCAGTGTTGCTGGCGGTTGCCTTGACAACACTGCCTGCCGAATACCACATCAACCGTGACATTGCCCTCAAATCGTTTACGCTCAGAAGCCTGTTTGAGAAAAAGGAGGCGAACTACGCCGACATCACCGCCATAACCGCCAAATTTGCGGATAACCTGCCCGACTCGGTTTTCACCCGCACTTCGCGTCCAAAAAACAATGCACCCACGAATGGCGACACGGTTCAAAATAGTATCCCCGATACGGCCCAAACCCCCGCCGTCTTGGACAAGCAGTACCAAATCAGCTTTCCGGCCAACGACTCCACGGTGCTGAACCGGTTTTTTGGCGCGTTGCAAAACCTGCCCGCCTCCGGCCAACTTATCCGGGTGCTGCACTACGGCGACTCGCAAATAGAGGGCGACCGCATTTCGTCATATCTGCGCCACCAGTTGCAGCGGCGTTTCGGCGGGTGCGGTGTGGGCTTGGTTCCGCTCACCGATCCGCTCAGCAACCGCCTCACACTGGTGCAGCGTGCCGACCCCGAATGGCTGAAAATATATGCGTACAGCAACGGCTACCAGAAAAAACACGCCGACAGCTATGGCATCATGGGCAGCGTGTACAAGTATTCGTTTTTGGCACAGGTGGCCCCCCAAGACAGCACCCGGCAACCCGCCGACACCCTGGCCGACACGGTGCGCAAACCGGTTTATGCTCGCAAAGGCTGGCAGAATGCCTCGGTGAGTTACAGCGCGGCCTCCGGCTACGCCTCCGACCGGAAAGCCGAGTTTGTCAGGATATTGTACCGCAACCGCGAAGCGCCTTTCCAACTCGCCATTGAAGCCAACCAAGACAGCGCGTACCGAACCCGAATGGATACCGGGTCGCAAGCCCGGCTGTACCAATACCGCCTGCCCGAAGGTTTCCGGCGGCTCAAACTCACGTTTGGCAGCCGCCGCAGCCCTGAACTGTTTGGCGTGGCTTTGGATTGCGGTAAAGGCGTGGCCGTGGACAATCTTTCGTTTCGGGGCAGTTCGGGCGTGGATTTCACCAAGCTGAGCCGCCCGCTGCTGCGCCAGCAGATGCAAGCCCTGAACGTGCGGCTCATCATTGTGCAGTTCGGGGTCAATGTGGTTCCGTACATCCACGAGGATTACAAGTTTTACGAAGACCAGTTTTGCCGGCAACTGCAACTGCTGCGGCAGTCGGCTCCCGAGGCGGCGGTGCTGGTGGTGGGCGTGTCTGATATGTCGCGCCGTGAAAGCGACGCCTACGTGAGCTACCCGAATGTGGAGAAAATCCGCGATGCGCAGCAAAATGCCGCTTTCCGTGCCGGTTGCGCCTTCTGGGATTTGTACCGGGCCATGGGCGGCCACAACTCCATGCCCAGTTGGGTGGCGGCCAGCCCCGCGCTGGCGGGCAAGGACTACACGCACTTCACGCCGCGCGGTGCCATGCTGGTGGGCGAAATGCTGTACAACTCGCTCATGCACGCCTACCAGCACCAAATGCACTTGCCCGGCAGCGTGCAGTGAGGCGGGTTTAGTGTTTTTGAAAGCTGAAAGCCCCGTTTCCGCCTCTGGCGGAACTTTTAGCTTTAGCGGGGGTACTATTTTTGCAGTGCGGTTCTTGGCCGACGGCCAAGCGGGTTTGGGCTTCCCGGAAGATACTATTTCGGACGGGTGTGGTTGTTTCTCTAATCCCGTTTTTCCGGCGACTTTAAAAGAGAATACTTCCGCACTATTTTTGAAAACATTTACCTCCCAGAACCACTTCATTCCAAATGGAAGAAACCACTTTGCCACAGCATTACCCGTTTCTGAAGGGAGGCGGCGAAATGGGTGCCCTGATCCGCGCCACGGACTGGTCGGCAAGCACCATCGGCAGCCCCGACACGTGGCCGCAAAGCCTGCGCACCACCTTGCAAACCGTTCTCCATTCCAGGTTCCCGATGTTCGTATTTTGGGGAGCGGAATTTACGTGCTTCTACAACGATGCCTACCGACCTTTGCTGGGGCACAGCGGCAAGCATCCGGCCTTGCTGGGGCAGCCCGGCAAGGAGGGCTGGGCGGAGATATGGCACATTATCGGGCCGCTTCTGGACCAAGTAATGTCGGGCGGCGAGGCTGTTTGGCGCGAAGACCAACTGATTCCCATCAACCGCAACGGGCGGATGGAGGATGTGTACTGGACGTTTACCTTTTCGCCAATGCTGGATGAGGCTGAAAATGTGGGCGGAATACTGGTGGTGTGTGCCGAGACAACCGATAAAGTGTTAGTAATGAAGCAGTTGGAGGAAAGCGAAGAACGTTCCCGCACACTGTTCGAGCAGGCTCCGGTTGCCATTGGCATCTTAAAAGGACGCGACTTTGTGGTGGATCTGGCCAACGAGACCATAGCCCGGATTTGGGGCAGGCAGGTGGATGAACTGCTGGACAGGCCGTTTTTTGATGTGGTGACGGAGGCGCGGGGGCAGGGTTTTGAGGAATTGCTGCTGCGCGTCATGGATACCGGCGAGCCTTTCCATGCCACCGAATCCAGTGTCGAACTCATGAGGAACGGCGTGCTGGAGCGGGGCCATTTCGATTTCGTCTATTACCCGTTCCGTGAAACCGGCGATACCATAACCGGGGTCATGGTGGTGGCCAATGAGGTTACCAGCCAGATCCGCGACCGCAAAAACGCGAGGGAAAGCGAGCGGCGGCTCCTCGGCTTGATTTCCGAGTCAATGGTAGCCACCAGTGTTTTCACTGGCCGGGAGATGAAAATAGAAATGGCCAACGAAACCATGCTGAAATACTGGGGCAAGGATGCCTCCGCCATTGGCAAAACCCTGCGCGAGGCAGTGCCCGAACTCGACGGACAGCCGTTCTACCAGATTCTGGACGATGTGTTCACAACGGGCATCCCTTACAATGGCAAAGAGGAATACGCCGAGTTGCGGGTGGATGGCAAACTGCAGGGTTTTTATTTTAATTACCGCTACAAGGCACTGCGAAATGCCGATGGTGAGATATACGGCGTGTTAGACATGGCCACTGATGTGACAGACCAAGTGCGGGAGCACAAAAAACTGGAGGAAAGCGAGCAACGGCTGAACATGGCTCTCGAATCGGCTCAGATGGGCACTTGGGACTTTGACCCGGCCACCGGCACAACCGTTTATTCCAGCCGAACGTATGAACTGTTCGGCTTCCGGGTCGGCGAAACCATCACGCACGAACTGGCCACGGCCGCCATTGTCGCCGAAGACCGAGAGCGGGTGCTGGCCGCCATCCAGAAAGCAATGCAGCCCGGTTCTGATGGATTATACGACATTGAATACTCAACCATCAACCACCACGATGGGCGGCGGCACGTTGTCCGGGTAAAAGGGAAAGTGTTTTTTGATGCAGACCGGCAGCCTGTCCGGTTTTTGGGCACCGCACTGGACATTACCGAGGAAGCGGAGGCGCGGCGGGAACTGACCTACCAGAAAAAACTGCTCGAAACGGTGATGGGCAACACCACGCTGGGCTTGTTCATGATGGACGAGAAACAGCAGTGCGTGTACATGAATGAAAGTGCCGAGAAAATGACCGGCTTCACACTTGGCGAACTGAAAGGGAAACCCCTGCACTATTACATCCACCACACATACCCGGACGGAAGCCACTACCCGCTGGAAGAATGCCCCATTGACCAGGCTCTGCCCCAACGCCAGCAGGAGCAGGGCGAGGAAGTGTTTGTCCACAAGGATGGGCGTTTTTATCCGGTGGCGTTTACCGCCAGCCCTATCATAAGCGGTGGCATTGCCACCGGCACAATCATCGAAGTGCGCGACACCACCGAGGAAAAACGGGTGCAGCAGGCCATCAATGAAAAGAACGAGCAACTGCACAAACTCGTGCAGGAATTCACCTTTGTCACCGATTTCATGCCGCAGATTGTGTGGGCTACCCAGCCCAATGGCAACCATGATTTTTACAACCAGCAGTGGTATAACTACACCGGGCTGACCTACGAACAGACCAAGGACACCGGCTGGGCGCAAGTGCTGCACCCCGATGACCGGGAGCGGGCTTGGGAACTCTGGCGGCACTCGCTGGCCACCGGCGAACTCTACGAAATCGAATACCGCCTCCGCCGGGTGGACGGACAATACGACTGGTTTCTGGCGCGGGCCATGCCCATGTACAACGACCAAGGCGAAATTGCCAAATGGTTTGGCACCTGCACCGACATTGCCGACCAGAAAGCCCAGACCGACGAACTGGAGCAGCGCGTGGCCCAGCGCACCCAAGCCCTTGAAGAAGCCAACCGCAGCCTGCAACGCTCCAACTCCGACCTGGAGCAGTTTGCCTACGTGGCCAGCCACGATTTGCAGGAGCCGCTGCGCAAAATTACCACGGTGGGCAGCCGCATAGAGAAGAAGTATGCCGAAACCTTGGGCGACGATGGCAAAATGCTGCTGGGCATCATGACCAGTGCCGCCGGACGGATGAAACTGCTCATTGAAAGCCTGCTGACTTTCTCACGGATAGCCCGGAAAGCGGAAACACACGAACAGGTGAACCTGAACCGCACCATGGAAAACATTATCAGCGACTATGAACTTAAAATCGGGGAAACCGACTCGCGCATTGACTACGACCCGCTGCCCGTAATCGAGGGTGTGCCCCAGCAACTCCACCAGCTTTTCCAAAACCTGCTATCCAACTCCCTCAAATTCGCCAAATCCGGTGTGCCGCCCCTGATCCGAATCAGGGCGGCGGTAATTGACGCGCAGGAACACCAGGAATTGAAACTGGACAACAGCCGCACGTACCACAAGATCACATTCGAAGACAACGGCATTGGCTTCGAGGAAGAGTATGCCGAAAAGATATTCACCATTTTCCAGCGGTTGC
>JANPIL010000294.1:0-2479 GCA_031424975.1 Sphingobacteriales bacterium | reverse complement strand
CCGGCAAAATAGTATCCTTTAAAAAGCCCAAACCCGGGGCCTCCCCCAACCCCCTCCGAAAGAGGGGGCTTCCGAACCAGCGGGTTTGTGGTTTAGGAAAGATACTGTTTTTTAGCCCCCTCTTTCGGAGGGGGGCTTGGGGGAGGCTTCTCCCCCAAACCTCGCCACTGGTCATACCATCAGTTCTTCTTCCACTTGAAACGACATCCTTCCCATGAAAAAAATCCTATTCCTCTTTGCGGTGCTGGCTTCGTTTGGCAGCAGTTGCAGCGGCAGTTTCGACAAAGCCAGTTCGCCATCGGTGGGCAGCACGGGCACGGGTGGCTCGCTGGCCCGGTTCACGATTTCGGGCAACCGGCTTTATGTGGTGGATCAATCAAATCTGCGCAGTTTCGACATCAGCCAGGCGGCCAACCCGCAGCAAAGCACCACCGTGCCTATTGGCGTGGGCATTGAAACCGTGTTTCCGTACGGCAACAGCCTGTTTGTCGGTGCCTCGGATGCCATGTACATTTTTGACATCAGCAACCCGGCGCAGCCCCGGCAGTTGGCGCGCTACAGCCATTTTGTGGGTTGTGACCCGGTGGTGGTGCAGGGCAATTACGCCTACGTGACCTTGCGCACCACCGGCTGCCGACCCAGCGGCAACAACATACTCGATGTGATTGACATCAGCAACCTGAGCAGCCCGCGCGTGGTGCAGACCTACAACATGACCGGCCCCTACGGATTGGGTATCCGGGGCAACAGCCTGTTTGTGTGCGAAGGCACTGCCGGATTGCGCGTTTTCGATGCCACCGATCCGGTGCAATTGGTGCAGAAAAGTTTCCTCAACACCATCAAGACCTACGATGTGATTCCGTTGCCGCAGTCGCTGCTGGTGGTGGGCGAAGACGGCCTGCTGCAATACGACTACTCCAATCTGGCTGATTTGAAATTATTGAGTAGGATTGACGTGGTGAAAGACTGACAGCATTTTCGCGATTGATAATTGGCAGGGTTTGCCGGTTTCCAGATATACTATTTCATGAAGCCACTGTTACACATGAGAAACCACCTATTTGCTTTTGCCTTAGTTGCCGTGCTGTTTCCGTCCGTGGCAAGCGGCCAGGAAGTTGCACCACTCAAGGCACGCGCCGAAAAACCCTTCCGGCCGGTTTGGGTCATTAAGTTCGCGCCACTCGCCATGGTTGACATTGACCCGACGGTGCAAGGAGCCGCCGAATATTTTTTCCGCCCCCGCGTGAGTGTGCAGCAGGAAATCGGGTTTTTGAGGATATCCAATTGGATCAACATAGATGAAAAATACCCCCGGAACATTTTCCGTTCGCGCACCGAAATACGGCTTTACCTTTCCAAGCGCAAAGTGGCTCCTTGGGGTGGGTATCTGGCATTGGAAGGGTTTTACAAGCACATGAGCCAGCCACGCGAAGGCGAGATAAACCGGGGCAGTTATTTTGAAACCGCCAATTACCGGTACATCAAAAACGTGACCGGCGGGCATTTGAAATTGGGCGCGCAAACCAATATCGGCGACAGCGACCGGTGGCTGTTTGACGCGTACATGGGTCTGGGAGTGCGCAGCATCAGACTTAAAGCGGTTGGTGAAGACTTTCTCATCGAAAACCTGCCCGAAAGCCCGCTGGATATTCTGAACATAGAGGACGGCCGCAGCCACTACACCATGCCCAGCGTGGCCTTCGGGGTCAAGTTGGGCTACGTGATTGGCGCGGGAAAGGAGAAGTAAGGGAAGAAGCCTCCCCCAACCCCCTCCGAAGGAGGGGGCTAAAGAACTTCCCGTCCGGCAGGCGGGCAAAACAGTATCTTTTAAAAACGCCAAACCCGCCCGTTTAAAAGTCCCCTCTTTCGGAGGGGATTTAGGGGAGGCCGTTTTTTTAGTATCAGTGCGCTTCCAGCCAATTCTTGCCCGTACCCATGCCGATTTCCATGGGTACTTCCAGTGGAATCGCGTTGCGCATCAGTTCCTCCACGTTGGTTTTTACAAATTCCACCTCATCGCGGTGCGCGTCGAAAACCAGTTCGTCATGCACTTGCAAAATCATGCGGCTGCGCAGCTTTTCGCGTTGCAGAAAGTCGTGGACGCGGATCATCGCCACCTTGATGATGTCGGCGGCCGTGCCTTGGATGGGTGCGTTGATGGCGTTGCGTTCGGCAAACGTGCGGTCGGTCTGGTTGCGCGAATTGATGTCGCGCAGGTAGCGGCGGCGGCCCAGGATTGTTTCCACGTACTGCTTGTCGCGGGCTTGGCTGATTGAGTCGTCCATGTATTGCTTCACCAGCGGGAACTCGCGGAAATAGGCTTCGATGATTTCGGCGGCTTCGCGGCGCGGGATATTCAGCCGCGCGGCCAAACCAAACGCCGAAATGCCGTATATGATGCCGAAATTGATGGTTTTCGCTTGACGGCGCAGATTGCCGTCCACTTGGTCCAGCGGCGTTTTGAACACTTTGGAGGCCG
>JANPIL010000293.1:0-38818 GCA_031424975.1 Sphingobacteriales bacterium | reverse complement strand
GAAGGCTGCGACCGCCACTGGGCCATCCAAACCAAAGAATTCATGGGCGACGAAAACGGTCAGTTGAAAGCCGTGAAACTCGTGGATTTGGAATGGAAAATGGAAAATGGCCGCTCCGCTTTTGTGGAAGTGGCAGGCAGCGAACGCGAAATCCCGTGCGAACTGGCTTTGCTGGCCATGGGTTTCCTGCATCCGCAAGCCGAAGGGATGCTCCACGATTTTGGCATAGAACTCGACGAACGCGGCAATGCCAAAGCGCAAAACTACCAGACCAACATTCCCAAGATTTTTGCCGCCGGCGATATGCGCCGGGGTCAGAGTTTGGTTGTCTGGGCTATTTCCGAGGGACGCGAGGCCGCCCGCGCCGTGGACGAATACCTGATGGGCCATAGCGAACTCGAAGCCAAAGCCGTTTCGATGCTGCACGCACAAAAGCTGGCGTTTGTGTGATGGCAAGATAGTATCTTTCCAAAACCCCAAACCCCGGCTGCCCTCAAGCCGGGGTTTGGGGTTTTCCGGGGATACTATTTTTAACGGATGGTTGCGGACAGGGACAGCGAGAAAAACGTGTAAATTTGAGTAAACCAATTGGTAACGGAAAATGTCAACAACGGAGATAAGGGCCGAGATACACCGGAAAATTGAGGCTATTTCAACGATGGGTGAGTTATTGGAAATCAATCAGTCGCTGGATTTGTTGACTTCCGGAAATTTTTCTACGGAAGAGAGAAACGTTCTGAAACGGCTCTCTAAAGTGCTTCCCGATATTGAAAAGGATGGCGGCCTGCCGCATGAAGCCGTACAGAAAGAAGCAAAAAAATGGCTGCGCAAACCGTAATCTGGCATCCCGAAGCCAAGTAGGATTACCGGGAAATTATTGATTATCTGCTGGATGAGTGGTCATTTGAGGTGGCCGACAAATTTACTGACCAGATAGATGAAGTAGTCAGGATGGTTGAAAAGCATCCGAATATCGGTATGCGGGTAGGTAGGTTGCGTTCTGTCAGGAAAATTGCCGTGCCACCCCATTATCTTCTGTACTACGTTTTTTTCCAAGGCCAGCTTTTGATTTTCAATATTCTTGACAACCGCCAGCAGCCGGAGCAAATATGAAGCATTATCAACATCGGGGGAATGCCATGCCCGAAGCTGCAAAATAGTATGTTTCCGAAACCTCAAACCCGGGCTGTAAAGGTTCGGAGTCTATGTCTTCTGAAACCATCGGTTGGCAGGATATGGGACTTTGATTCTGGGTAAAAATAATTTTTATTCTGAAAACCTTTATTTAACTTTGCAGCCTTATTTTGGAATCACATCTAAAAATATAAACAAGCATTGCAATGAAACGTACGTACCAACCTTCCAGACGCAAGAGAAAAAACAAGCACGGGTTTTTTGAGCGGATGTCCACCCCCAATGGCCGCCGTGTGCTGGCCAGCCGTCGTGCGAAGGGCCGCAAACGCCTGACCGTATCGGATGAGCCAAGGCACAAAGCCTAATCACAGCATCCACGCGTTGGGGTTGCGGCCATGCAAATGACTGAAAGCCAATTGCCCATGACCGCGCTGACACCTGATAAAAGCCTGCAAAAAGCCGAAAAACTTTGCAGCAAAAAAACCATCGAGGAGCTTTTTGCGAAAGGCTCCTCGGTCTATTTGTACCCTTTCCGGTTGCAATACATGGCTGCCGCCGATGGTGATCCGAAGTATCCGCAAGTGCTTTTTTCGGTTTCCAAACGCAACTTCAAACGCGCCAACCGGCGAAACCTCATCCGCCGCCGCCTCCGCGAAATCTACCGACTGCACAAATACGAACTGCTTTCCGCCACTCCCCCTGCCGTTTTTCCGGCTCATCTGGCCATTCTCTACATCAGCAAGGAAATCCTGCCTTCCGAGGTGCTGACCAAGAAATTCCTTGCCGTCTGGAAACGCCTGCGTGACAACACGACCCCAAAAACACCGGCATGAAGTGCGCGGGGCGGACTTGAAAACGCAATTATTCGTTGCCGAGCCGCCAATTTCCAGCTTCCGCAAAATAGTATCCATCCAAAAGCCCAAACCCTCTTGTTTTTCCCGAAGGCCGATTTCCCCTCCGGTCTGACACGCAGTGTCTGACCGGCGTTCTGACCTTCCTCAAAACAGTATCTTTCAAAAAGCCCAAACCCGGCATTGCCTGATGCCTGCTCACCGGAAACGCCGCCAGCCGCGTTTTTTATGCTCCCTGTTTATCCTTATATTTTGCGGCTCCTGCAAGGGGAACAATCGCACTCCGGTTGCCGTTTGTATGGAAAGTGGCCAAAGGGTTGCCTTGTCTGTGATCTGTTTTATCCGCACCGCCCATGGGTAGAAAAGTATTGGTTTTGAATCAGGATTACACTGCTTTGACGGTCTGCAACGTGGAGAAAGCATTTATTCTGGTGTACCTGAAAAAAGCCGAAATGGTTTCGGAATCGGCAAACAATGCCTTGCGCACCATTTCGGCCAGTTTCCCCATGCCTTCCATTATCCGGCTGCACCGCTACGTGCATTTGCCCTTCAAGGGTGTAATGCTCACGCGCCAAAACGTGTTCAAGCGCGATGGGCAACGCTGCCAGTACTGCGGCGCACACGAAAACCTGACGCTGGATCACGTGCTGCCTAAATCGCGCGGGGGCAAGTCTTCCTGGGAAAACCTGGTGGCGGCCTGCCAACGTTGCAATGCCAAAAAAGGCGACTACACGCCCGACGAAGCCGGCCTGCGGCTGCCCCAGAAGCCATATAAGCCTTCGTTCATCATGTTCCTGCGCGATTTTTCGGGTCATATCGACGAGGATTGGCATCCGTATCTGAGCAAGAAAGCAAAGTCGTTCGGGTATGAATAACCGGGCGGTAAATACACGGCACGGCTTTCAGCGAAAGTCCCGGACAGCGCTTGTACAAGTGAAAGAAAAGCCGGAACCTGCAACACAAAGGCGGAGACTCCGGCTTTTTTTGTGGGGCAAGCCCGTGAGACACAACCGGATCGGGGGTTTGACCTTTTCAAAGGATACTATTTTCCGTTCCCATATTTCGCAAAAGCACCGAACCTCTTTGCCGGATTGGGGGTTTTGCCTCATACTGACTTCCTGAAAAACACTTGATATGGCAAAGAAAAGCGACGCGAAAACAAGCAAGCATTCCTCTCCCAACGGTTCCCTCCCCCATGCTTCCCCACCCTTGCAAACACCCGCACCCAGCCAAACAACCGCTACCGAAACCCTTGACGCTACCGGCTACGAAAACATTGAGGTGTACGGCGCACGCGAACACAACCTGAAAAACATTGACGTGACCATTCCGCGCAACAAACTCGTGGTGGTGACGGGCATCAGCGGTAGCGGCAAATCGTCGTTGGCATTCGACACCATTTATGCCGAAGGCCAGCGGCGGTACATGGAAAGCTTTTCGGCCTATGCCCGTTCGTTCATCGGCGACATGGAGCGGCCCGACGTGGACAAGATCAACGGCCTGAGTCCGGTGATTTCAATCGAGCAGAAAACCACCTCCCGCAACCCGCGTTCCACGGTGGGCACGGTCACCGAAATCTATGATTTTTTGCGGTTGCTGTTTGCCCGCGCGGGCGAGGCGTTCTCGTACAATACGGGCGAGAAAATGACCCGCCAGTCGCAGGATCAGATTATCGAACACATCCTGCAACATTTTGAAGACCAGAAAATCAGCATTCTGGCCCCGGTGGTCAAGGGCCGCAAGGGCCACTACCGCGAACTGTTTCTGGAAATCGCCAAGAAAGGCTACACCAAAGTGCGCGTGGACGGCGAGATACAGGACATCGTGCCCAAAATGCAACTGGATCGGTACGTAATCCACGACATTGAAATCGTGGTGGACCGCATCCGGGTCAGTGAAAAAGACCGTTTCCGGCTGTCGCAATCCATCGGCAAAAGTTTGCAGGAAGGCAAAGGCATCATTTTCATAGAAGACAAGAAAGCGAACAGCCATACGTTTTCGCAGTTTTTGATGGATTCCACGGGCCTGGCTTACGACGAACCGGCTCCGAACGCGTTTTCGTTCAATTCGCCCTACGGTTGGTGTCCGGTTTGCCACGGGCTGGGCGTAATCGAGGAGATTGACCCCGGCTCGGTATTGCCCGATTATTCGCTCAGCGTCACGCGGGGAGCCATTGCGCCGCTGGGCGAATACCGCGACATTCTGATTTTCAAGGAAGTGGCGGCGATGCTGAAAAAATACAAGTTCAGCCTGACCACGCCGCTCAACAAATATTCGGCGGAGGCAGTCCAGGAACTGCTTTACGGATCGGATACGCAGTACAAGATGCCCAGCGACAAGCATCCGGGCAATGCGTACCATTTCAAGTTCGACGGCATCATCAACCACTTGCTCAAGCAACAGGAACTCGGTTCGGAAAAGACGCAGCAGTGGATCCAAGAATACATGACCGTGAATACCTGCCCGGAGTGCAACGGCGCGCGGCTGAAAAAGGAATCGCTGTGGTTCAAGATGGACAAAAAGAACATCTCCGAACTGGCGCAAATGGATGTGCAGGAACTGGCGCATTGGTTTGTCGGTTTGGAAAAACGCCTGAATGAACGCCAAAACGTGATTGCCACCGAAATCCTGAAGGAAATCCGCAAACGCATCGGCTTTCTGGTAGACATCGGCCTGACGTATTTGACACTGGACCGCCCGATCCGGACACTTTCAGGCGGCGAGGCGCAACGAATCCGGCTGGCCACGCAAATCGGGACGCAACTGGTGGGCGTGCTATACATTCTTGACGAGCCGAGCATTGGCCTGCACCAGCGCGACAATGTGCGCCTGATCCGGTCGTTGCAGCAACTCCGCGACATCGGCAACACGGTGCTGGTGGTGGAACACGACAAGGACATGATGCTGGAATCGGATTATATCCTGGATATTGGCCCCGGAGCCGGACGGCACGGTGGGCACGTGGTGGCCGCCGGAACGCCCGCCGAATTCATCAAAAACGACAGCACGACTTCCCAATACCTCAGCGGAAAAGTCAGCATTGAAATTCCGAAAAACAGGCGGGAAGGCAACGGCAACTACTTGGTGTTGAAAAACGCGCGCGGCCACAACCTCAAGAAAGTGACGCTGAAACTGCCCCTCGGCAAGATGATTTCGGTTACGGGCGTGTCGGGCAGCGGCAAGTCATCGTTGATTCACGAAACGCTGTTCCCGATCCTGAACAACCACTTTTACAACAGCCGCCGCGAGCCGCTGGCCTACGATTCCATTGAAGGGCTGGAGCATCTGGATAAGGTGATTGAAGTGGACCAGTCGCCGATTGGCCGCACGCCGCGCAGCAACCCGGCCACGTACACGGGCGTGTTCACCGATATCCGCCTGCTGTTTTCCGAACTGCCGGAAGCCAAAATCCGGGGCTACAAGCCCGGCCGGTTTTCGTTCAACGTGTCTGGTGGCCGCTGCGAGGATTGCGAGGGCGCGGGCGTGAAAGTGATTGAAATGGATTTCCTGCCCAACGTCATGGTTCCCTGCCCCACGTGCAAGGGCAAACGCTACAACCGCCAGACGCTGGAAGTGCGTTTCAAGGGCAAATCCATTGCCGACGTGCTGGACATGACCGTGGAGCAAGCCGCCGGATACTTTGAAAACCAGCCGAAAATACTGCGCAAGGTGCAGATGCTCAACGATGTGGGCTTGGACTACATTACGCTGGGCCAGCACGCCACCACGCTGAGTGGCGGTGAGGCGCAGCGTGTGAAACTGGCCGAAGAACTATCCAAACGCGACACGGGCAAAACGCTCTATATCTTGGACGAACCTACCACCGGCCTGCATTTCCAAGACATCCAGCACCTGCTTGATGTGCTGAACAAACTCACCGACAAAGGCAATACCGTGCTGATTATCGAGCACAACATGGACGTGATCAAAGTATCGGATCATGTGATTGACATTGGCCCGGAAGGCGGCGCGGGCGGCGGCTATATCCTGGTGGAAGGCCCGCCCGAAGCGGTGGCAAAAAACAAGAAAAGCTACACGGGCCAATTCCTGAAGGCGGAATTGGAAGCGGGAAAATAGTATGTTTTGAAGAGGGCAAACCTGTCTGTTACGATTTCCTCAAAAATGCCCTTCCCCTCGTTGGTATTTTCACCAAAGATAAAGGCAAGCGGGTCGAGATTCCGCCCGGAAGTGTGGGCAAATCCTTGTTGGTAATAAGACCAGCAAGGGTTAAAACAAATGAGAAATCAGATAAATACTTTATTGATTACTGAAAAATATTTACGATTATTGAGACCATTGATCATATAGTATTGAGCTAAATCCCTCATCATGGAATCGACAACATTTTCCACCAACATTACAGGAAAAGTTAGGAACACAAAACTTTCAAAGATGAAAGCCCTGTGGCCTTTGTTTGAAGCGATAAGCAATTCTATTCATGCCATTGAGGAAAGAGGAAATTTACAAGATGGATATGTCAAAATATATGTGATAAGAAACGGGAATCCAGAAACACTTCGTCAGGTTACAAATGCAGAAACATATCCTGTACGTTCTTTTAGAGTTTTAGACAATGGCATAGGATTTAACGAACGAAATTATAAATCATTTTTAACTGCAGAATCAGATCATAAAGTTGACAAAGGAGCAAAAGGAATAGGAAGATTTGTGTGCCTTAAAGCCTTCAGAAACGTACTGGTTAACAGTACTTTTAATGGCTCTGGCTCAAAGTACTATACAAGAAAATTTACATTAAAATCAGAAGGAGATGGAATTTTTGATTATAGTTTCATTGAGCATTCAAACGAAAGCTCCGAGGATTTGCATCAAGAAACCAGTATAACTCTAAATCAATATTTGGAAGAGTACAGTGCGAATTGTCCGCGGCCTATAAAGGAATTAGCAGAGAAGATTGTAGAACATTTTTTGATTTATTTTATTTCAGAAAAGTGCCCTTTTATAGAATTAATTGACAGCGATGACAAAATATTATCAGTGCAAGAATTGTACAATTCTACTGTCAAACCTTATGTAGGGGAATATGATTTTGAAATTAAGGCTAGTAAATTTAAAATGTATTTGGTAAAACTTTATGAGACAAAAGGTGGTCAGAGAATTCATTATTGCGCCAATGAGCGTAGCGTAAAGAACGAAAAACTGTCCATATACCTACCAGATATCGGAGAATCATCAATAGATGATGCAGGAGATTTTACTTATCAAGCGTATATTATTGGAAACTATTTAGATGAAAACATTGATAATGAGAGAACCGGTTTTGTTTTTCCTACAGGCGATGGGCAGTTGACAGAAGAAGAAGAAATGGTTATTTCACTAAAAAACATCAGGGAGCAAGTAATCAGCAAGATTGAAGGTGCTTTACAGGCATATTTAACAGCAGTTAGAGAAGCAAAGTTTGACCAATACAGACAGCACGTATATAATGAGTCTCCCCAGTATCGTCCTGTGCTGAAATACATGTCAGAGGAGATGAAACGAATGCCCCCAGGATTATCCGGTAACAGGTTGAATATAGAGCTTTATAAACTTGAAATGGAGTTAGACCTAAAAACGAAACAATTAGGTGAAAAAGTTTTAAATGGTGTCACTGACACAAGTGAATATATGTCTTTATATGAAGAATATATTGAGAAATTTAATGATATTGGAAAGGCTAATCTAGCTAAGTATGTTGTTCACAGAAAGTCAATTATAGAGTTATTAGATAAGTTTATAGGAGAAGATGAAAATGGCGACTTGCAAACAGAAGAAGCAGTTCATAAGATTTTTTTTCCATTGAGAAGTGTTTCTGACGAAATTAGTTATGAAAGACAAAATCTTTGGCTAATCGACGAAAGATTAGCATATCACAACTATCTGGCATCAGATAAGCCGTTAAAAACTGTAGAGGTGTTTGATGGCTTGGATAGTTCTGATCGTCCAGATATACTCGTTTTCAATCATAGTTTTGCTTTTGTGGACGATGATGCTCCTCACAACTCCTTTGTTATTGTTGAATTTAAGAGACCGGAAAGAAACAACTACTCTACAGACGATGAAAAAAAGAACCCGGTAGATCAAGTGATTAATTATATCAGAACGATTCGAGAAAGTAAAGCAACCGATAGAAGAGGAAAAACAATAAATATTGATAAAGAGAGAACTCCATTTTATGCCTATATTGTTTGTGATTTTAATTCGAATCTAAGTAGAATATTAGAAGATAAAAATTACAAGAAAACTCCTGATGGCAAAGGGTACTTTTATTATCATGAAGGATATAATGCATACATTGAGGTTTTGTGCTACGAAAAACTATTAAAAGATGCTAAGATTCGCAATAAGATATTGTTCGATAAGTTAGGATTGCCACATTAACCGAATAGTTGACATATATATTCCCCCACCCTGCCGCAAGTTCAGCGAAGCGTAACTTGTGGTTATCTAATACCGGGTTCCAACCGGCGCAAGCGGAACGCTTGCCAAATGCCAACCATAGGCAAAATGCTTGCGGCAGGTTTTGCCTTTTCAAAACATACTGTTTTCGGAAAATACCTATTCCTGAAAATTCAGCTATTGTATTGTCCTTGTTCGCATATCGCGATATGCGAACAAGGAACAAATAGAAAAGCATAATGGTATGCGATTAGTGGACACCGTATTTCTTAAAATAATCGCATACCGACATTTGATTTGGGAAACGTGCCCGAAAATTGGCGGATTTTTTTGTGCCAAATCAAAACAAGGGTTTTATATGGACGTATAGGCAAGAAGCTGAACGTGATTGGGTTACCAATTCTGCATTCTCACTTTTGAATGGGCGTTGACATGAACGAAACATATCGCATTCCGGCACAAACCCGAATTGGGCATGTGCATTTGAAAGTGGCCGATTTGCCACGGGCTTTAGCTTTTTACTGCGATTTGTTGGGTTTTGAACTGATTATCACTTACGGCACGCAGGCGGCATTTATCTCCGCTGGTGGCTATCACCACCACATCGGGCTGAACACTTGGTATAGCAAAGATGCGCCGCCAGCACCCGTACACAGTGCCGGACTTTTCCACACGGCCATTCTCTATCCAACCCGTCGCGATCTGGCGGTGGCGTACAAACGCTTGGCTGAAGTTGATTATCCTTTGACAGGAGCCTCTGACCACGGCGTGTCGGAGGCGTTGTACTTGAACGATCCTGACCAGAACGGGGTGGAGTTGTATTGGGATCGTCCGCGCGTACAGTGGCCACAAAAACCGGATGGCTCAGTAGATATGTACACCAAAGCATTGGATTTGAGCGGATTGCTCGGTGAGTTGGAGCAAAAGCCGTAATGCTGGACAGGTGGATTCTGATGCTTGAAAAACACCCTTCTTTCATTTTCGGATGCAGATCACTTTTAAGGAATTCATGGAGGCGGTATTTACTTTATGCCCCGCAGGCGAATCAATAGAAATTTTTGATTCTCAGCACTCACCTCAAACTTCATGAAAAAAAATTCCTACCTCATCGCGGCTTTGCTGCTTTTTGTCACATCCAGCAGCCATGCTGCCGAACCCGATTCAACCGCCGCATTGCTGGCAACCGTTGATTCCATTGAACACTCGCTCAAATACCAACGTGGAACCATCCAACTGGATGGTGGCATTGGCAAAGTCGTTATTCCGGCGGGTTTCAAATACCTTGATTCCAAACAGGCCGAGTATGTACTGACTGAACTTTGGGGCAATCCCGAACAAACTTCCTTGGGGCTGATTGTTCCCGAAAGCCAAGGTGTACTCAGCGACAACACGTGGGCGTTTAATATTCAATATGATGAAATCGGCTACGTGAAAGATGATGATGCCGATGATATTGACTACGATGATTTGCTGGAAGAGATGCAAAATGAAACTGAAGTAGGAAACAAAGAGCGGATCGCGCAGCAATATCAGCCTCTTAAGCTGATTGGCTGGGCCAGCAAGCCGTTTTACGATGAAGACCGCAAGGTTTTGCACTGGGCTAAGGAAATAAAATTTGGTGACGACTCTCTGAATACACTGAATTACAACGTTCGGATATTGGGACGCAAGGGCGTGTTGGTTTTCAATGCCATTGCGTCCATGAATCAATTGCCACTGGTGGACAAAAACATTGATAAGGTGCTAAACATCGTGCATTTTTCTGACGGGTATAAATATTCCGATTTTGACCCGAAAATAGACCAAGTGGCCGCTTATACGGTAGGAGGGTTGGTGGCAGGAAAAGTGCTTGCCAAAGTGGGGATTTTTGCTTTTTTCGGTAAATTCCTGAAAATAATTGTGATTGGCTTGATCGGTGTTGCATCGGCGGTCTGGAAATGGCTTACGGGTCGCCGTCGGAAAGAGGAAACAGCTTTAATCACCGCCACGGATGAAAATTTGACCGATCCGCAGAATTAACAGCTAGGTTTGGCCTTTTTGAAAGATACTATTTTCCGCAATCCAGCTGACGCGGATTTTCCGGATTCCTCACTCCATGTTGGCCAATACCCAGCGCATTTCGCGTTCTATCGAATCGGGCAGGCTCATTTTCAATTCATCGGGCAGCACCTCCCACGTGTACGTTTCCACTTCCAAATGCTGGGTGAAGGGTTTGCGCTTTTGCAGGGATAGTATTTCCAAAATATCGTTTTGCGTGGATTGCAGCAAGCCGAAGTTGCCGGTAAAAACCGGTACGTGGAAATGGGTGCGCCATTCAGTTACGCCGGGGTCGTGAATGTGCGGCAGCGCGTCAGGCAGGTCTCGGTACTGGACAATGGCCCCCCCCGCCCCCGAAGGGGGAGCCAAAAAGCCCCCTCTCTCGGAGGGGGTTGGGGGAGGCTGCATCCTCACGGTGACTTGGTGCAGGTACGTGGATTCGGACAAGTCTTGGAACGCCCTTGCCAGCGGCTCGCGGTTTGCGGGGTTTGCGGGCAGGGCGGCTTTGAGGGCGGCACTGAGTTGCACCCGGCCAATGGCAATGCCGTTTTCGCCGAACGCCTTGATGGCCGCGACCGGGTTCTCGTACATCACCGCAAAATGGCACACATCGTAGCACAGTTGCAGGTGCATGCGGGCCAGGGCTTCCGCTTTTTCCTTCCCAACAGATAGGTTTCTGGACAGATGCGCGGTTACGGCGGGGATGAGTTTCCGGTCGAAAAACCCAATTGTATCCCGCACGTGGTCAATCATGCCATCGGGTTCCGGCTCAATATCCAAATGGATGGTTCTGCCTTTTTCCACGGAAATGCGCACCAGTTCGGCCACCGTTTCGGCCATGTGCAGGCAGCCGGTTTCCAGTACCCGTTCGGCTTCTTCGGCGGTATGCCACGGGCGGTACGAAACGGGCGAAGTGGAAATGCCGCCCTCCAAATCCGGAAAAGGCGAGATCACAAGCAGTTCGGCCAGGATGCGGGCAAGCCGGATGGTGTAGTCGCGGCGTTGGGGCGTGGTCCAATCGGGGCGGTGTACATTGTCTTTGACGCGCTGGCCGTGGAAACCACCGTACGGAAAACCATTGATCAGGGCCACGTACAAGCCACTGCCGGTCAGCCAGTCCTTGAATTGGAGCAGATTTTCCGGTTCGGCCAAAACCCGGCTGGCCTGATCGGAGAGGCGCAACCCGATTCCGAAAGGTTGTTGCGGGCAGAGCCGTTGTTTGAGTGGCGGCACGTAGGCCTGCAGCGATTGGAAAACCTCGGGCCACGTTTCGCCCGCGTGGATGTTAGTGCAATAAGTGAGGTGTGTGTTGTGGCCGATTTGCATGGACTGTGTAACGATGAGTGATTCTCGTGCGAAAATACACCATTGACGCAAAAATAGTATGTTTTAAAAAGGCCAAACCCCGCATCACCGCCAATAATGCGGTTTTGTGCAAAACCGTACAGTGTACTAAAAACACCGGCTATCGTAACGGTTTCGGGCAACCTTGGCCAAAAACCGCTTTCAAAAAGGGTTGGTACCTTACGGACTGGTTGAGGGAATGAACTCTCCCGGCCTCTAAGTCAGGTGCTTTCCGAGACGGGGCCAGCAAAAGTTTCGCGGGGCATCGGCGCAGAAGAGGGCTGTAAGGTTTGGGCGGCAATCAGCATCTCGGCTGGCCACAGGCAGGCGTGGTACATATGAAGCCCGCCCCCGTACACGGCAGTGGCGGGCGGGCCAATGCCCGAAGCCACTTGTCGGCGGCCTCCGGTATTAACTTGCAAACCGAATTGAGGGCAAGCCCGGCATCCGCGTTAAAATTTCGCCCGCAAACATCTCTTCCTGTTACCGACCATGAAAAAAAAATTACTGAGCCACCCTGCCTTTGCCAATCCGAATCCGTTGCTGCGGATTGCCTTCCTGATAGCATTCCTGCTGCCCGCCTGCCTATGCGCCCAGACCACTTGGACCGGCAGTACAAACACCGTTTGGACTACTCCAACCAACTGGAGCAACGGCGTACCCACCGCCACCACCGCCGTGACCATACCGGGCACGGCCACTAATTGGCCACGACTACCCAACGGCACCACCGACATCGGCACGCTTACACTCGCAACGAACGGCCAACTTAACACCAACGCAAGTTCGGGCACACTGCGGCTGAACACTAATCTGGGAGTGAACGTGGTCAATGGGCAATTGGGCAGCGCGGCCGGGCAGGGTACATTCACCACTGCGGGCACTATTACGGCACAGTTGCAAACCAGTGGCGCAACGATAAACATGAACCTGACCGGTTTCCGGCTGGGTGGCGAGTCGCGTTTCAATGTCACCACCTTCAATGGCGCAGTATCAGCCACCGATTTTGCCGGATTGCCGGGCGGAGCCAGTGCGGGCCTACGGGCGGTGCGCAACACCTTTAATGCGGGTGTGGATATTACTTTTGCCGCCTCAGCCGGTACTGGTTCTTTCCCGGGCTTTTCGGGCAATGTTTTCAATGGCATTACCACCATCACCCTTACCGGGTCTATGGATGATGTGTACTTCGGTGCGAATGCCGGTCAACCTTGGTTTAACAATACTGCTCCGTTTCATGACACTTTCAACGCCAACCTCACGCTCAATTCGTCGGGAACCAGATCCATTAATATTCAGCAGACGGCAACCCCCATGCAATTAGTCGGCAACTTGGCTGTTAACTGCACAACGCAGGGAGCCGTCAGCATTGCCAGCATCAATGTTACCGGCACTTCGGCTTTCAGCCTGAACGCAGTCATTGGCAATAATGGCATCCAAGTGGCGCAAGGCACGGGCGAAACGTCCACCTTCGGCGGCGATGTATCCATCACCAACAGTAACAGCACCCTTAACGACCTGTTCCGTTGCGCCTGGCAGGGAAATGCGGTTTTCAACGGCAACATCACCGTGGAAAGCAACGGCGGTGCCAGCGGAAACCGGAGCATAAAAATCGGGGATGCTCCAGGCTCGGCGGGTACGGTTGCGTTGGCGGCGGGCCGCACCATCGGGCAGGGAGCCGCCGGGATTTCGGTGGGCGAAATCCAGCTGAACAAAATCACCCAAACCGGCCCCGCCAACACGCATACCCACACCCTGAACCTTACCGGTGTCAGCACGTTGCTGGTTATCAATGGCAGCACCCTGTACGGCACGGCCAACCTTACCGCCCCCCGGGCGGAGGTGCGCAGCTCCACCTTTTACGGTGCTGCCACGCTACAGCAAACATCCACCGTTGCCGGTACCTTTGTGGAGTGCGGAGGCAATATTTTTAAGGAAAATGCTCAACTGCAGCTCAGCGGCATAGGTCAGTGGCTGTGGGGGCGACTTGGCAAAGGAGGCGCGGATGTGTTCGAGAAAAACGCAACTATCCTTTCCAGCGAAAACAGTACGCCCCTGCCGCCCCGCGCCTTGTACTTGGCTACGAGCCAACCCACCGGCCTCAGCCCCACGGGCACGCCAGCGGCAGGCGGTTTCACTGCGGCCCAGCGCGATGCCGTATATGCAACTTTCACGAATGCCCGCGCCGCTGCCTTGACCGCCCAAACCAACGCACAGACCGCCAGCGATGAGGCCACCTACATGGTTGGCTTCGTGGCAGGCCATTCTGCCGTGGCTACCGCCGCCGCCGCCAACCTGACCGCCGCCAACAGCAACGCCACCAGTGCCAACAGCACTCTTGGCATCTACCCGAACGCAGCCAGTGTGGATGACCTGACAAAACTCAACGACTTGATCGGCAAAGTCAATGCACTGAACACCAACACCAATGCCCGCAATGCCGGTGTCAACACCAACAACACCAGCACCAATGCGGTAAACCAGACCTCGCGCGACCAGCGCAACAACACAGGTCTTCTACAAATGGCTGACAATACTGCGGGCAACCAATTCTTGGGCACCACTACCGTCACCACCCAGAACCGGGGCCGGATTATTATTGCCACCGATGTAATTGCCACTGCCACGTTTGGCGGGGCGGTTACGGCCACCAACACCGGAACCGGGGGCACTAACGGTGCCATTGCCTTTGCCAGTTTCGGAACGGCGGTCTTCAACGCAACCGTAACCAGCCAGAACAACTTCACGACCGGTGTTGCGGGCGACTACCAACCCATCATCCTGTTTGCCGCCCCAACATACAACCCTCCCACGGGCAAATGCACATTCAATGCCAACATCATACTGGAAAGCAATGGTGCGCAAAGCGGCCGCACCCAATTCGGCTCCAATGCATCTAATGCCACTGGCACTGTCACGTTGGCCAGCGGCAAAACCATCACGCTCAGTAACTTCAACTATGGGGACTTGGTCCTGAACAATTTCATACAGACCGGAACCGGCACACCGCATTCGTTTGTGGTGCAGCCAGGCGCACGGCTCATCATTGGCCTCCGGACAGTATTCAACAGCGATGTCACCATTGAAAACCGCAGCACCTCTGGCGCGTGGCCCGGTGGCGTAACCATCGCCGCCAGCAGCGACGACATTGACGTTACCTTTAACGGTAACCTCACGCTCCGCAACCTTGTCGCTGCCAGCAACACCATCGTAACCACCTACCGGGGGGGAAGCCTGTTCCTCAACGGCAATGTGGTGGTTGAAAGCACAGGCACCAATCGTGACATTTCGTTCGGTGAGCCGTGGGATGGCGCACCTACCGGCATCGTCACATTGGCCAGCGGCAAGACCATCACTATCGGTGGGTTGGGCTTTGCCGGCACCCTCAATCTTTTGAATTTTAAGCAATTGGGCACCACCGCCCAAGCCATCAACATGACCAACAGCGTTTGCAGCGGCTCCACCTCCATGATCCGTGTTGACCGCACCTGCGAATGGGGGGGCAATGTGGATTTTGCGGCATCCAACTTCGTGTTGCGCCGGTCCATTTACTATGGAACAGTGAACATGATCAACTGGTGCCAAGCCACGGGCGAATCGGGCGGTGGCAACACGTTCAAGAAATCCGCCATTTTCACCTTCCGCGGCCCCAATTACTGGGTATTCGGCAGCGGTGCGCCCATTGGCGGCGATATATTTGAAGCTGATGTGCAGTTCAACAACGAAAATACCGGCATGATCTATGTCGCAAACGCCGGCAACACGGTTTTCAACCTGCCGGTCACGCTGCGCAACAACGAGGTTGTCACCGGTGGAGGCAGCCCCACCGGGCGTATTTTTGTGGCTGATGCTCTTAATTCGCCGGTTTCTGTTAACGCCCTGTTTAAAAAGGAAGTCACCGTGCGCAATTTCTCAACGAACAATAACGGCGGTGTCAGGTTCAGCCAAAACGGCCTCACAGAGTTTGAAGGTGAGGTGCGCCTCAACTCCTCGGCCACGGGAGCCACGGAATTCACGCCTTCCAATAACGGAGCCACTACGCTCAAGCCGGGAGCCAAGTTTGTCATCGGCACGTACACTGCCGGTAACCTCACGCTGCGCAATATAACCCAGCAAGGCACCGGCACGCCGCAAACCCTGACCAACATTGCCAATCCAGGCACCGACTTGATTGTAAAGATCGGGCCGAACACCACATGGAACAGTGACTTCACTTGCGTTGCACCACGCATCAACCTGGCCGGTGCCATCTACAACGGCACTGCGGTCTTGGAATCCAATTGGACAAACGGTTCACCTTGGTGGACTACCACCAGTGATGGCGGCAACACCTACAACGGCGTGACAACCATCCGCAACAGCGGCGGCAACAACACGCAAGTCCGCTTGGCAGGCACCACCGGCGACGATTTCAACAACAACGTCACGTTTGATGTGAACAACGCAGGCGGAGGTGAGATATACCTGCGCGACAATACCACCACGTTCGCCGGCAACATCCACATCAAATCCGTGAGGGACAACCACTTTTTCTTCGGTGAGTTTTGGGGTTCCGGTTGCACGGGCGGTATCGTGCGTTTCGACGGCACGGGCGTGCAGGCAGTCACCAGTCAGTTCACTTCTGCGGGTACTACCACGAGCAAATCCATCTTCTTCCGCAATATCGAAATGAGCCAGCAGACGGCACTTTCCAGCGTCACTTTCGACCGTAACCTGGAAATCCGCAACGCCACCTTCACAATGGGCCGCCTCATGGCAGGTGTCAACACCATCAACCTCGGGGCTTCATCGGCCTGTGGAAGCGTAGTGAATAATCCGTTTACGGTCAATCCCACAGGTTTCACCACCCTTGGCGGCAACGCCAACAGTTACATTGTGGTCAACGGCACCGGCTATGTGCGCAGCCAAGTAGCAACAGGCAGTGCCGCTGCCTACCCCGTGGGCAACGCCCTGCACTACCTGCCGCTCGCGATAACACAAGGCGGCGGCGGGACCACCGATGTGTTCAGGGTTCAGGTGCAGGATGGCGTGAACACGGCCTACAATGCATCCAATACGGCTACTGGCACGGGAGTGAGCCAGTATTTTGCCAACGGCGTATGGGCGGTAAGCGAAGAAAGCCTCACCGGCAGCAACAACCTGACGCTGGCTCCCGGTTGGTTTGGCACCGCCGAACTCGCCGATTTTGACCGCAGCCGCACATTGGTGGCCAAATACAACAAGACCACCAACAAGTGGCGCTGCCTGCAAACCGCCGCCGCCGCCACTGCTGTTCTCGGCTTGTACACGCAGCCGGTAATCGGCCTGAGTGCCACTCTCACCGGCTCGCCCGCCGCTGCCGGGTTTGTGACTGGCGACTTGTATGCCGTGGCTTCAACCTCGGCGTTTGCCGGCCCCGACCAGACATTCTGCGTGGTTGCCGCCACCAACAGTTTCAACTTAAATGCCAATACGCTCAACGCGCCCTTTTCGGGCAAATGGACGCGCATCAGCGGCCCCGGTACGGTTTCATTCGGCTCCGACATCAATGCGACCACAGCCGTAAGCGTCAATACGGCCGGCACGCACATATTCCGGTGGAACAACGAAGGGTTGGAGGGGAGCTGCGGTGGCACTAACTATGATGAGGCCACAATCATGGTCGGTGCCATTGGCAGCCCACCGGTGGCTACGTCCGTCACTTGGACGGGAGGCACAAGCCGCAACTGGTTTGAATGTGCTAACTGGACTCCGAACAAAGTGCCAGATACGGCCACTGATGCCATTCTGGCCGATGTTGCCAACGACCCGCTGCTCACGGTGGCCGGAGCCGAGTGCCGCAACCTTACCATTCCCGCCGGTGCCTTGCTTGAGTTCGGAAACGCCGCTGCCTCGCTGGAAGTGGCTGGCAATTGGTCAAGAACTGGCACCGGTTCGGTGACGGGTACGTTGGGTACGGTGATTTTCTCGGGTGGGAGCACAAGTTTTTCCGGCATTACATCGCTGCAAAATGTCACCCTTAACAAAAATGCGGCTTCCACGCTTGCTTTGCTGGGTGAACTGACGGTGAACGGCCAACTCACCCTGACAAGCGGAGTGGTGCAAACCACCGCCGCCAACCAGTTGGTGATAGCCGACAATGCCACCGCCACCTCAGGCTCCAACCTCAGCCACGTGCAAGGCCCCATGCGCAAGCGCGGCGATGATGCGTTTGCTTTCCCGGTGGGCAAAGCCGGACGCTGGGCACGCATCGCCATCACTGACTTGAGTGGAGCTACGGCAGGCACCGAGTTTCAAGCCGAGTATTTCACCGGCAACCCTAACGGCAGCCACAACCCACTCTCGGCTGTGCTGGCCGGCACCGGCCTGTATGATGCCAGCACCGAAGAATACTGGCAGCTTGACCGCACCGCCACCAGTGCCAATGCCCGCGTGACGCTGCATTGGGAAAGCAACGCCGCCAGCGGCATCAACCAGTTCAGCAACGACTTGCGCGTAATCCGGTTCAATGGCACCCAATGGGAAGACAAGGGAAGCATATTGGGCGGCGGCTTACTGGCGGGAAGCGTGAGCAGCAGTGCCGTGCAAGCTGGCTTCAGCCCGTGGACGTTCGGGTCAATCACACCCAACCCGATCAATCCGCTGCCCGTCGGGTCCTTGACATTCAAGGCCGCCGCCGCCGGAAAAACGGCGGTGCTGCGCTGGACCACCACCGCTGAAAAGAACGTGAGCCACTTTGAAGTGGAGCGTAGCACCGACAACCGCACCTTTGCATCCATTGGCCGCGTGGCAGCCGGTAACCGGACGAACCAAGTGGCCAGCTACGGGCTGGTGGATGAAAACCCGATGCCGGGCCTGGGTTATTACCGGATCAAGATTATGGACTTGGACGGACGCAGCGAGTTTTCAAAGGTGGAAGTGGTGCGCATGGGTACGACTGGCCTAACCTTGGCTGTGTATCCGAATCCTACCCACAACGAAGTGTATGTGCAATTGGACGGCGGTTGGACGGGCAAATGTATTTCGGAAATATGTGACCTAACGGGGCGGCGGCTACAGTCGGATATCCACACGGCACAGGAAAACCAAGCCCCGATACTCCTTTCCCTGACCGGCCTGCCTTCCGGCACTTACCTGCTCCGCATCACAACGGACAGCGAGGTGAAACATATCCGGGTAGTGCGCCAATAAACCATTCCTGGAAAAAGCATCCTGAAAAATACCCGTCCAAAGCGATAACGCATTGCCCCCAAGCCCCCGCCACCCATTGGCGGGGGCTTTTTTGTGGTTGCCGCGCGGTTGGCGGAACACCGGGAAAGCACGGTTGAAATAGTATCTTCCGGAAAGCCCAAACCCGAGGCCTCCCCCAACCCCCTCCGAAAGAGGGGGCTAAAAAACAGTAAGTAGTGGCATGAAAACAGTTCGCATTAAAAGCCCACCACGGACTGTGGCACACCGACCGACAGCGCACGGGAAAACGGTCGGTGTGCCACAGTCCGTGGAAATCGAATGGCATAAGTTGTTTTCGGGCAAGTACTTATCCGTATTGGTTCGTCAGGTTGTATGCCTTCGCTTTGCGCCCTTTGCCCGCATCGGATGCAAGCGAGGACGCTTGCACCAGCAGCAGCAGGACACCAAGGCAAAATAGTATCTTTTGAAAAGGCCAAACCCGCTTGGTAAGCCTACGCCGGGTTTGGCGCGGTGGCAGCAACGTGGCTTCAAAAACAACACAACCGGCGGGTTGTTCATGCGCCGTTGCGGGGCGGCGTTGTGCGCGTCCCGAAAAAAAGCCCGGCGGCGTTGAACGGGAGTTGCGAACCGCCTATTTTTGCAGGTTCAACGTGTCAGATGCCAAACCCGTAACATACCCCCATGGAAATAGCGAAAACCTACGATCCGACCATTGTTGAAGCAAAATGGTACCAATACTGGCTTGACAACCAAATTTTTGCCTCCCGCCCCGACCCTGCCAAGGAACCCTACACCATTGTAATTCCGCCGCCCAACGTTACGGGACTGCTGCACATGGGCCATATGCTCAACAACACAATCCAGGATATACTTATCCGGCGTGCCCGGATGCAGGGCAAGGAGGCGTGCTGGGTTCCGGGCATGGATCACGCCTCCATTGCCACCGAAGCCAAAGTGGTGGCCATGCTTCAGGAACGCGGCATTGACAAGAAAAGCCTCTCGCGCGAGGAATTTCTGGCGTACGTGTGGGAATGGAAGGAAAAATACGGCGGCATGATCCTGAAACAACTCAAAAAACTCGGTGCCTCCTGCGATTGGGACCGTACGCGGTTCACGATGGAAGACAGCCTGTCGGAGGCCGTGACCAAGGTTTTTGTGGATTTGTACAACAAAGGAAAAATATACCGCGCCTACCGGATGGTGAACTGGGACCCGAAAGGCAAAACCGCACTCTCGGACGAGGAAGTGGTGTACAAGGAGGTGCAGTCCAAGCTGTATTATGTCCGCTACCGGATCGTTCCGGAAAATAGTATCCCTGGAAATGAGCAAACCCCGCACCCCGAAATTGTTATTGCTACCACCCGCCCGGAAACAATCTTGGCGGATACGGCCATTTGCGTGAACCCGAATGATGAGCGGTATCGGCACTTGCACGGCAAAATGGTAGTGATACCGTTCACCGACCGCCAAATACCAATCATCACCGACGAATACGTGACCATGGATTTTGGCACGGGCGGCCTCAAGGTAACACCCGCCCACGACCTGAACGACTACGAGCTGGGCAAAAAACACAACCTGCCCGTGATTGACATCCTCAACGACGACGGCACCCTGAATGACAAATGCGGCGTGCCCAAATACACCGGCAAAGACCGGTTTGCGGTGCGGCGCGAAATTGTCAAAGACTTGGAAGCCGCCGGACTGCTGGAAAAAACCGAGGAGTACCGGAGCAACGTCGGTTACTCGGAGCGAAACCCCGACACGGTGGTGGAACCGAAAGTATCGCTGCAATGGTGGCTGAAAATGGATGAACTGGCCAAACCCGCGCTGGAACACGTATTGGACGACACAATCCGGTTCCATCCGGACAAGTTCAAGAATATGTACCGCCACTGGATGGAAAACGTACACGACTGGTCCATTAGCCGCCAGTTGTGGTGGGGGCACCGCATTCCGGCCTGGTACGACGGCCAGGGGAATTTTGTGGTGGCTGCAAACCAAGAAGAAGCCTTAGGGAAATTCCAAGTTCAGTATCCCGAATCCACGGGTGAAATCCATCAGGATGAAGATGTGCTGGACACTTGGTTTTCGGCGTGGCTGTGGCCCATTTCGGTATTCGACGGTTTCAAGGATCCGGAAAACGCCGACATCAAATATTATTACCCGACCAACACGCTGGTGACTGGCCCGGACATCATATTTTTCTGGGTGGCACGCATGGTCATGGCTGGCTATGAGTTCAGGCACGAATTTCCGTTCCGCGATGTGTATTTCACCGGCATCATCCGCGACCAGTACGGACGCAAAATGTCCAAGCAACTCGGCAACTCGCCCGACCCCATCAGCCTGATGGAACGTTACGGGGCCGATGGCGTGCGCACGGGCCTGCTATTCAGTTCGCCCGCCGGCAATGACTTGATTTTCGACACGCCGGTTCCAAAATCCAACAAGCCCGACGACATTGCCAATTTCCTGAAAACCAACGACCCACTCGAATCCAAACTCTGCGAGCAAGGCCGCAATTTCAACAACAAGATTTGGAACGCCTTCCGGCTGATCAAAAGCTGGCAGGAGGCCCACCAGCCTCCCCCAACCCCCTCCAAAGGAGGGGGCTTTGCAACTCTTCCTTCGGAGGGGGTTAGGGCTGATGTTGCCATCCGCTGGTTTGAAGCGCGATTTCAAGCGGCTTTGGCCGAGTTGGAAGATCATTTCAGCAAGTTCCGTATTTCCGATGCACTGCACACGGTGTACGATTTGGCTTGGGACGATTTCTGCTCTTGGTACTTGGAAATGGTGAAACCCGAATTCGGGCAGCCCATCAGCCGGGAGGTTTACGCGGCAACGGCGGGGTTCTTTGACCGACTGTTGCGCGTGCTGCATCCGTTTATGCCGTTTGTCACCGAGGAAATCTGGCAGAGCCTGGAGCCGCGCCAGCCAGGCGAAAGCATTTGCGTTGCGGAATACCCGAAGGCGGAGGCCCCACTCCCGACCCCTCCCCGAAAGGAAGGGGAGTTTTTGGCTCCCCTTTCGGGGGCAGGGGGGGCTGCCATTCTGGAAGAGGCATCCTTGGCGTTTGAAGTGGTCAGGCAGATACGGAACCTGCGCAACGGCCAGGGAATGTCGCCCAAGGTTGCGCTGGAGTTGCTGGTTTCCACGCCTGACGCATCGGCTTACGAATCGTTTGGCAGTGTGATTCAAAAATTGGCCAATGTGTCGGCCATCCGTGTGAATGACGCGCCAGACCGGAAGCATGAAAGCCGCACGGGCACGGGGTTTTTGATTAAGTCGGACGAGTTCTTTGTGCCGCTGGAAACTACCGTTGATGCTGCCAAGGAACGGCAACGCCTGCAAAAGGAATTGGATCACCAAATCGGCTTTTTGGAATCGGTGGACAAGAAGCTGGGCAACGAAAAGTTTGTGGCTAATGCAAAACCGGAAATTATTGAAAACGAACGCCGCAAGAAGGCGGATGCCGAGGCCAAAATAAAATCGCTACAGGAAAGCCTGGCCAGCCTATGCGGTTAAAACGCGTACTGTCAGGATAAACAGGGAGTTTCAAAATAGTATGTTTCAGAAATCCCAAACCCCCTTTTTGGTTCCGAAAGCCGATTTCCGGTTCCGGTCTGACACACAGTGTCTGACCTGCGTTGCGGCCTTCCCGAAAATAGTATCTTTCCAAAAGCCAAACCCGCCCGGTTCTAAAAGAGGAGCCAAAAGCCCCCTCCTTAGGAGGGGGTTGGGGGAGGCCTCTTTCCGACAGCCAAAACCCCATTGCCCATGCCATCCTTTGAAGATTTCAAGCTCAACAAGCAGCTACTCACCGCCGTTGCCGAGGCCGGTTACGAAACGCCCACCGACATCCAGCAGAAAGCCATTCCGCTTATTGAGGCCAACCACGACGTGCTGGGCATTGCCCAGACCGGAACCGGCAAAACGGCAGCCTACCTGCTGCCCGTGCTGATGCGCATAAAGTACGCGCAAGGCTCGCACACCCGCGTGCTGATTCTGGCTCCGACGCGCGAACTGGCCATGCAGATAGACCAGACAATCAGTCAGTTGGCTGTCCATACCGACATCCGGCACTTGGCGGTTTATGGCGGGGTAGGGCCTAAAACCCAAATCGAAACAATCCGGCAAGGTGTGGACATAATCGTGGCCACGCCGGGGCGTTTCATGGACATCTACCTGAAAGGCGAACTGGTGACCAAGGAAATCAGGACGCTGATTCTGGACGAGGCCGACCGCATGATGGACATGGGTTTCATGCCGCAAATCCGCCGGATTCTGGAGGTGATTCCGCGCAAACGGCAAAACCTCCTTTTCTCGGCCACCTTTCCCGACAAGGTGGAACGCCTGTCGGCGGAGTTTCTGGAGGCTCCGGTTCGCGTGGAGGGTACACCGCAGGCCTCCACGCCGGAAATAGTGAACCAGTTGCTGTATGAAGTCCCCAACCTAAAAACCAAGGCGCATTTTCTGGAAAAACTGCTGCGCAACCCCGAATTCAAGCGGGTCATGGTGTTTGTGCGCACCAAGCAGACCGCTGACAATGTGTTCCGGTATCTGACGCGCAAAATGCCCGCCGATGCCATCCGTGTCATCCACGCCAACAAAGGCCAGAATACGCGCATCAACTCAATGGAGGCCTTTAAGGAGGGTAATGTACGGGTGCTGGTGGCCACCGATGTGGCGGCGCGCGGCATTGACGTGCAGCAAATCAGCCACGTGATAAATCTTGACGTGCCGATTATTTACGAGGATTACGTGCACCGTATCGGGCGTACGGGCAGGGCTTTCCGCACGGGCGAGGCCATCACGTTTATGAATAAGGCCGAAAGCTACCACATCGGCAAAATAGAGAAGATCATCCGCATGACCATACCACGCGCACCGTTACCGGCTGATACCGAGTTGTTTAAGACGCCGTTTGACGAGGATCAGGAGATGGATATTGAAATCGACCAGCAGAAAAAACGCGAGGATCCCGACTTTAAGGGAGCATTCCACGAAAAAAAGATTGTGAGGCCGGCGGCAAAGAAGCGTAAAACCGGGGATTGGGCGAAGGCCAAGATTAAAACCCGCCGGTAGGCGCGGGCCGCCGTCGGCTTGCAAATTCCGAATAACTGGTAGTGACGGGTTTGGGGTTTCCGGAAGATACTATTTTACGTTGCGGTTCCGCTATTCCTCGTAGCGCAGATGCCCTTGCGCAAGTTTCATGATTACCACGGCGCGTTCATTTTCAAATATTTCTTGGATGCGCACGGGCAGCAGTTCCTTCATGATGAAATCGTAGTCGCCGAAAATCTGGGTGCTCAGCCCGTTGGTTTCCACCACGATGTTCGGGTATTTTTTCAGCTTTTCCAGAAACGCCAGCACCGAACTTTCCGATTGGTCGTGCAGCGGATACAGGCTTATCTCGACGGTTACTTTCATGGATTCTGGATGGTTTGTTTGCCGGGATGTTTGAATGGCCTGGAATGGCTTGCGGAAAATAGTATCTTTTGGGAAGGCCAAACCCGCCGGTTTATGCGCCGTGGCGTGCAGGCGGGGAATCCCGGACGCGGAGCCTGCGGATTTGCCATGCGCCGGGCAAAACCTGCGGTTTTGGCACAAGCTGAAGCGTGTGCTACTGCCTACCGACAATCACATCATCCGGTACCAGTCCATTATTTTTTCCTTGGTCAGGTGGCTGCGCCAATCCGGGCCGTAGGCGTGAATCCACATGTGTTCCAAGGCAATAGCCACATCCGCCATGCGCGAAATTTCGTCTTCCGTCCACGTTTTTGCCAGGTTTTTGGGCAGGGTAACACGGTGCAAGTCAAGCATTTGCCGGAATTCGCCCACGTATTCGCCATACACCGAATCCAGCACGTCAAAGGCGATGCAATTGGCAATGCCATGCCGGTAGCCAAACACAAAAGAAAGCCCGTAAGATAGCGCGTGGCAGGCCCCAACCTCCGAATACGTCAGGCTCAAGCCGCCCATGTACGACGAGATAATCAGTTTCTCGTCGGCTTCGGTGCGCGAAATGTCTTCGCGCAAAAACACTTCCTGACACAGTTCCAGTGCTTTTTCGCCAAACGCCGTGCTAAACGCATTGTTTTTGGTTCCCGTCAGCGACTCCACACAGTGGATGTACGAATCCATGCCCGTATAAAACCGCTGGTCGGTCGGCGCGTCGGCCACCACTTCCGGGTCAAGGATTATCTGGTCGAAAATCGTGTAATCGCACTTGATGCCCAGTTTTTTCACGGGTCCGGTCAGCACGGCGGTCATCGAAACCTCGGCTCCGGTGCCGGCCAGCGTGGGCACGCCAATCTTGTACACGCCCCGGTTCTTGATCAGGTTCAGGCCTTGGTACTGCGTGGCCGGGCCGGGATTGGTGAGCAGCAGCGACACGGCTTTGGCAATATCCATCACGCTACCGCCGCCGATGCCGACCAAACCGGCGGGCGGTTTGCCGTAGGTGTGGATGTGGGCGGTAAGTTCGTCAACCTGCTCGGTGGTGGGTTCCTTGTCCACATTCACCCACACCAGCTTGTCGCGGTCTTCGTGTACGGGCAGGCGTTGGGCAAACGGCTGGTTGTGAAACACATCGTCCACCAAAAACACGAAATAATCGTCCGCATCGGTTTTTCTGGCATCCATGATCTCGCGCAACTGGCCGAAAGCACCTTTGCCAAACACGCATTTCTCGACACTTTTGAAGTTTTTGAACATACTATTCTCAGTAAGGAAAGGCTGCTAATTCGGGTTCGCGAAGTTATCGGGATTGGCAGACAATTCAACAATTTGGGTATCTTTGTTTACAAAACCCTATTTTTTAAAATTATGGGAGAACGGCAGGCAAACACGCATTTCAACTCTTTCAAGGATTTTCTCGCCTTCGAGGAACACAGCGACATCCGTTATGAATACTACAATGGCGAGGTGTTTGCAATGGCGGGAACCACGCTGGTTCATAACCGGCTGGTGAACAACGCCGCCGACGTTTTAAAAGCGGTTTTCAGACCCAAAGGATGTCACATATACACGGAAAGCGTCAAACTGGAAGTGATTCGCGATTCGTATTATCCGTATCCCGATGTGATGGTGACGTGTCATGAATTGGACAAGCAAGGGAAATACTCAATCAAAAATCCGGTGGTTTTGGTGGAGGTGCTTTCCAAATCAACCGCCGAACTGGATCGGGAATTTAAGTTGCAACGCTACAAAAAACTGCCTTCCTTACAATATTACCTGCTCGTTTCGCAGGACAAATATTTGTTGGAACTGTATGGCCGAACCGATAATCCAAGCATTTGGACTTACCAATCGTTTGATAAGCTGGCCGATAAAATTAGACTGGACCGGTTGGATTGCCAGATGTCCGTTGCGGATATTTACGAAGACATTTCATTTGAACCGGAAATGGCTGGAAATGTTGCCGTTTGAAAATAGTATCCCTTGAAAACACCAAACCTCACACAAACCCGAACTTCGCCCAAAGTTCGGGCATGGAGGCGTGCAGTGTTAGTTCTTCCTTCTGTACGGGATGCACAAACGTGGTGCGGTAGGCGTGCAGGAAGATGCTGCCGTCAGGACTGCTGCGCGGGTAGCCGTATTTCAAGTCGCCCATAATCGGGCATTGGATGGCTTGCAGTTGCGCCCTGATTTGGTGGTGGCGACCCGTGAGCAAGTTGATTTCCAGCAACTTGTATTTTTCGGAACGCTGGATCAATTCGTATTTCAATTCGGCGCGGAGGCTGTTTTTCACTTCGGCGGGATGGGCCTTGGCGGTGTTGTTTTTTTCGTTGCGCGTGAGCCAATGCACCAGTGTATCCGATTCGTGCGGCGGCTGGTTGGCGGTTACGGCGCGGTACACTTTCTCAATGTCGCGCTGTTTGAACAACTCATTGAGCCGCACCAACGCCTTGGATGTGCGGGCAAAAACCACCAGTCCGCTCACCCGCCGGTCCAGCCGGTGCGCCACGCCCAGAAAAACCTCACCCGGCTTGCCGTATTTGTCCTTGATATACTGCTTGAGCAAGTCTTCCAGTGCGGCATCGCCGCTTTTGTCGGCTTGTACAAGTACGCCGCTGGCTTTGTTCACCACAATCAGGTGGTTGTCTTCGTACACAACCGAGAACGGCTGGCTTATTACTGATGGTTGGTCGGTCATGGAAACTGTCACGCTTGAAAAATAGTATCTTTTGAAAATCAAAAACCCCGGCAATGTCAAAAACCCAAGGCTGGATTTTCATTCCTCAAGCCGCCACCGAAAGTTTTTTGCCCACGGTTTCCATCACTTGCGCCAGTTTTTCGCAGCGTTCTTTCAGTTGTTCTTCCGTCCAGCCGATTTTTACTTGCAGCGAAATCAGGCGCGAAATCAGGTTGTCGGATTTGGGCACGTACGAACGGATTTTCGACCAGTCCTGCGGACGTGCTTGGTGTTCTATCGGCATCGGGTTCAGCGTTTTCAAACCCGTCAGGTGATCCCAGTTTTTGATGTAATGGTAATTGTTGTCGTACCAATACTGGAATGCGTCCAAACCCTGGGCTTTCATCTCGTCAATCGCCAGACGCGTGGCGGCCTCGTCGGGCAGGAAAAACGACAGGAATGTGGCCGAATCTCCGGCCTCGTCGGTCATTTCGCGGAACTGCACGAACGGGAACCTGCCCAGTGCTTCCACCATCGCCGCCTTGTTTTTGCGCTGGATTTCAATGAACCGCTCTATTTTGCGCATCTGCGCCAAGCCCACCGCCGCGTTGAATTCGCCGATGCGGAAGTTGATGCCCAGCACCGGATGCGTTTCAGCCCCGCGATTGTTGCCGAGGTGGTCGTGGCCGTGGTCGGAGAACATATCGGCGTTTTTGTACAGTTGCTCGTCGTTGGTGACCACCACGCCACCTTCGCCGCACGTCGTGATTTTGAAATAATCGAATGAATAGCAGCCCACCTTACCCCACAAGCCGGCTTTTTTGCCATGGTAGCTGGCTCCCAACGCCTGCGCCGAATCCTCGATCAGCATCACGTTGTTTTGCTCGCAGACTTGTACTATCTCGTCCATTTTGGCCATGGCACCGCACATCTGCACCAGCAGCACGGCTTTGGTCTTGGGCGTGATTACCGCCTTGATGCCCTCGGGCGACAAGTTCAGCGTCTCGTCAATCTCGGCAAAAACCGGGATGGCCCCCGCCCACAAAACGGCCTCGATGGTGGCGATGTACGTGAACGGCGGCACAATCACCTCGTCGTTGTAGCCCACGCCACACGCGGCCAAGGCACAAGCCACGGCAGTGCTGCCACTGCTGACGCTGTGGGCGTATTTGGCTCCGACAAAATCGGCCACGGCGCGTTCAAACTCCAGTGATTTCCAGCTTCCTTGGCGTTCGGCATCGTGGTTGTAGCGAAACATCACGCCGGTTTCGAGAACGTCCATCACCTCGCGGCGTTCCTCTTCTCCAAAAAATTCCATTCCGGGCATACTCAGGGTGGGGTTTAGGAATTGTAAAATACGGGTTTGCTCTTCACGGAACAACAGTTGCAAACTAACGGTTTGCCAGCCGGAAAACAAAATGCCGCCGCAACCGGGTTCGCCAATGACTCATGCATTTGAAAATAGTATGTCTGGAAAAGCCCAAACCTCGGTTTTCGGGGTGACAATGAAAATAGTATCTTTCAAAAATGCGAAACCCACCTAAAAAAGACAGGCCGCCCGGTGCCGGGCGGCCTGTCTGTGACTTGCGGAAATTCGGCACGTCAAGCCGAAGCCGGATGCGGATTTTCAAGTGGCCGGAAAATTGGTTGATTTTCACTCCGCATTCCGAAATCCGAATTCGGCATTCAGAACATTATTCCGATTTTGCACCGCGCAGGCCGCGTGGTATTTCAATGGAGGCAATCGGGATCAGTGGCGAATTGAGGATGGTGTATTTTTCGGCCTTCAACTCGCTCACTTTCACGGATTTTCCCAAGTCCAAGTTGGTCACGTCCACGTCCACGTAGTCGGGCATATCCTTGGGCAAAGCTTTCACGCTGATCTTGCGCAGTTTGGTGCTGATTTTGCCGCCTTTGGTCACGCCCACCGCCGTACCGATCATGCGGATGGGCACTTTCATTTTCACGGGCTTGTTTTCGTCCATTTCCAAGAAATCCACGTGCAGGATCACCTCGTTCACCGGGTGGAACTGGGCTTCTTGCATCACAGCCTGGTAGTGTTTGCCTTCGATGTTCAAATCCACTTGGTACACATTGGGCGTGTAGAGCAATTCGCGGAAAAGAATCATCGGCACGGAAAAATGCACCTGCTCTTGACCGCCGTACAACACGCAGGGAACTTGGCTGGCCGAACGCAGGTCTTTCGACGCTTTCTTGCCGAGATTTGCTCTTTGATACCCTATAATCTCGATTGTCTTCATTGTATTTTACTTGTTTGAAATGGAAGAAAAAAAGCCCCCCAATCCCCGAAGGGGGAGTTTTAAAAGCCTGTTCGGGAACAGGTTTGTCTTTGGCCGCCCAATCCCCGAAGGGAAAGTTTTAAAGCCCCCTCTTTCGGAGCAGGGCTGTTAGGTTCTAACTTGAAAGGCTTAAAAGGCCAAATTATCGGTGGCCGCAGAGTTGAGCGAACCTCCCTTGTAGTGTCAAGATCGGGTCATTTTCAACCCGCAAAGAAAAACAGTTGAAAGTCAAACCACCTTTTATTTGGTTAAATACTCGCCTTCTCTAAGAACCTAACAGCCCTGCTCTGAAGGAGGGGGTTGGGGGAGGCCTTTCATACCTGCAAAAACAGCGTACTGATGGATTCGTGGTCGTGTACGTTGCGGATGGCCTTGGCAAACAGTTCGGCCACGGTGAGCACCTTGATTTTCGGCGATTCCTGCTTGAGCTGGATGGTGTCGGCCACCACCAGTTCTTCCAATACCGAATTGTTTATGTTTTCAAATGCCTTGCCCGACATGATCGGGTGCGTGCAAACCGCCCTTACCGATTTCGCACCCTTATCCATGATGATTTGCGCGGCCTTGGTAATCGTGCCGGCCGTGTCCACCAAGTCATCCACCAATACCACATTTGCGCCTTCCACATCGCCGATAATCTGCATCGAGGCTATCTCGTTGGCGCGTTGGCGGTGCTTGTCGCAGACCACGATATCGGCACCGAAATACTTGGCAAACGCCCTTGCCCGGCTCACGCCGCCCACATCGGGCGAGGCAATGACCAGGTTTTCAAGGTTCAAATTCCGGAAATACGGCACAAACACCGCCGACCCGTCCAAATGATCCACCGGAACATCGAAAAAGCCTTGTATCTGTCCGGCGTGCAAATCGCAAGCCATCAGGCGGCTGGCTCCGGCGGCAATCAGCAGGTTGGCCACCAATTTGGCCGCAATGGCCACGCGCGGCTTGTCCTTGCGGTCTTGGCGGGCATAGCCGAAATAGGGCACCACCACCGTCACGTACTTGGCCGATGCCCGTTTGGCCGCATCAATCATGAGCAGCAGTTCCATCAGGTTGTCGGCGGGCGGCTGCGTGGACTGGATCAAAAACACGTCGCATCCGCGCACCGATTCCTCAAAGTACGGCGACATTTCGCCATCGCTGAACCGCTGCAGCGTGGCCTTGCCCAACGGCTTGCCGTAATAATAGGCAATCTTGTCGGACAGGTACTTGGAGCCGGAACCCGAAAACAATTTGACTGAGTAAGACGAAGCCATAAAAGCGGGGACGGGCGTGGGTGGCGCAGGCTTAAAAATTAAGGCAGCAAAAGTAGCGTTTCGGCGGCAAACAACCAAACGAATGCGGAATATTGATTTGTGAAACCGGGTTTTGCGGTGCGTCTTGATTTTGCCAAGTGCCGGGTTTGGAGGTTTCCGGAGATACTATTTCTAACGGATTGGGTGCGGCACATATTTTCGGCGGCGTGCCGGCAACTTTGTGAACTATTTTCGCGTACTTTGCTGAAAAGACCCACGTTTACCTCGGCGGGTGTTTTGTTATTAACCCATGCAACAACTACTTATCCGATACCACTATGAAATCACGCGTACTATTTTTTCTGGCTAGTTTTCTGCTACTGGCGACAGATAGCATCTGGGCACAGGCCCCTACAATCACTAGTCCAAGTAATGGTTCAACCATTAACCCATACAATGTAACCGTTACCGGAACCATGAACCGCCCGGGTGTGCGCAGGGTTCGCATTCGAATACTTGATTTTTCCGGCAATGATGTGGGTTCCTCTCCGATAATCCAAGGAGGTTATTTTGCTAGCGGTACAGCCTCCACGCCATATTCTATTAACATATCTGACAATATTTTTCCGCCGCTTGACAATCCGTACACGATTAGCGTTTCCACCTCCACAGCTACGTTCGGTACGGTTTTCAGTGCTTCCACAAACATAACGGTCACGGCGGCGATTCCGGTGGTAGCGAACCCGCTTGTTGTATCCCCTGCCAACGGGTCTACCGTCAGTTTATGCCAAGATTTGACAGCCACAGTCAATGGCAATTATACGGGAAGCCGCAGATTTAATTATTCTGTTTATGAAACCTTGACACCTGCCAATGTATTGGTTCCCCCAACTGATGTGTTTTTCACTAATGCGTCGGAGGCAACCTCCAATTTTGATATAGATCCCATCCTCGCCTCGTCATTAACCGCAAATACCCAATATAGCATCCAAGTCCAAAGTTTTGATCCGGAAGACATCCAAATAGGTGTTACGGTTGTCTCAACTTTCCTGACAGGGCCAGCTATAGTTTCCAGTCCAGTCGTAACCTTGCCGGCAGACGGCGCGACTGGCGTTTCGGTCACGCCCACTATTAATGTGGCGGCCTATGCAGGTTGTGGCACACTTTCGACTGTTACGATTGAAGTGGACAGGTTTCCCGCAGATTGGGCTGCACCAGATCGGCAGATAGAAACATTCATCAACGATGGCGGCCCATTCAGTTGGTCGCCAGCAACGCCTTTGGATTACGGCGCGCAATATCAGGTACGTGTCAGATTTAACAGCAGTGCAGGGCCGGTATACACCACCGTCACCAGTTTCACTACCCTGCCCATTACGCCGACCAATCCGCTACTTAATTCTCCGGCGGACCAGTCCACGGCTACCTTGTGTTCGGATGTAATCCTGAACGTAAATGCCAACAACGTGGCCGCCCAACGTTTGCAGGTGAAGGTTTTCCCGAACGGAAATGCTCCCGGAGCCATATATGATTCGACATTCACCTTCACAAATTCCACCCAGGCAACCACTGCTTTCAATGTGACCGTGCTGCGGACTTTGTTTACACCCGGTGTTCAATATCTGATTGAACTCACATCGCGGACTGCCGCCAACGGATTTGTAGGGCAATCGTATAATACGCTCAACACCAGCAACGCGGCCACCGCCGCCGCCAACACGCCGGTCATCATTGACCCGGCTGATGCCTCAACGGTGAACACTTTCACGCCAACCATCCAAATTCAGTCGCCTTTTGCGGGCTGCACGCTGACCTCGGTTACCTATGAAATACTTCTTGGCACTATTGGTAACACGGTGGTTTCTACGGCTACTTTCAACACGCCCACCTACGCTTGGACGGTTCCGGTATTCCTGACTGCCGGAGCCACCTACCGCGCACGGGTGACGTACAACACGGCAATAGGAACGTTTTCAGACACAAACACATTCACCGTCAGTGCCACGCCAACCGTGAGCATCACCAGCCCGCTTGACCTGACCAACCTTGACCCGTGCGGTTTCCCGGTGTCGGTGGCAGCCTATCCGAACGCGACAACGGTAAAGGTGGAATACAAGCGTACCGCCGAGGGAACGTACACCGAATTTTACAGTACGCCGGTTGTTGCCAGCACCCCCATGTCGTTTGCATTTGGCAACACCCAATTGCAACCAGATGAAGACTATGATTTGCGATTAACCGCTGGTACAGGAACGGGGGTAGGTTTCGTTCCTTTTCCAACTTCAGTTGCTGACTTTGCATTTTTCACCGGCGACATCAGCGGCAATCTTACCCCCGCGCTGGCCTCGCCCACCAACGGAGCCACGGGCGTTTCGCTCACCCCGACAATCACATTTGCGCCTTACGCGGGCACGTGCGGGCAAGTGAATTTGTACCAAGTGGAGATAGTGCCCAACACCGGCACTGGTGACTGGAACACGCGTGCGGGTTATTTCTCCCTTAATTCGGCCACACCGAGCATCACGGTTCCATCCGGCCAGTTGCAGGCGGGAACCACCTACAAGGTGCGGGCAACCGTTGGCATCACGCTCAATGGCAGCCCCCAGATTTTCCGTACCAGCTATGACTCGGCTGATCCGGGCATTTACACGTTCACTACCATCAATCCGAACGAAACGCGGCTTGACTTGGTGACCAGTGCCTCCAATACCGTGGGGGGAATAATCTACCTGAACAGCGAAGTGCAGACCGTCCAGGTGCTTGCCGTGCCGGGGGTCACGCAATACGAAATTCAGTTGAGTACCGACTCCACATTTGCCACGGCGCAGTACACAGCTACCTCAAACACGACTACGTTCACGTTTAACGCCAATGCGACCGGCTTGGAGTCCAGCACGCGGTATTTTGTTCGTGCCCGCATCACACAGCCAACCGTAGGTCAGTGGACTTCCACACCAAACATCCGCTCGTTTGTCAACTCGCTGCACCCCACTTATGCTGACCGCCCCGTGGGCAACATAGCAGCCAACTCCACCCGCCTGCGCGGCTGGCATGCGCGCAACGCAACGTCCATGTTTTTCCAGATTGCCACCGATCCCGGCTTCACCAACTTGGTGAATGCCGCCGGTCCCTACGGGCCGATTCTGACCGATCCGGCCGGTAGCGGAATTGCGTATGAACGGTACAGCTACCGCCGTTGGGTGGGCAGCAGCCTGACGTTCGTAGCCATTGGAAACGCCAGCGATGCGGGTTTCGCACCGTTCAACACCTTGGGCGAATATGATTATGTACGCTATCTGATACCCGGCCAAACATATTACATACGTGTGAAAAACGTGCGTCAGGCCCCCAATGGCACGTACCTGCAAACTGGGTACTGGGCAGGAGTGGCATCGTTCACACCGGCTGCCGCCACCCGCACGCACAGCATCAGCCTGCTGGGTGCGCCGAGTGCCGTGCCCGTGAACTTGGTGGCTAATACGCCTTACATCCAGACCAATCCGCAAGGCACTTGGAACGTGATTGAAAGACAGGTACAGCTAAGCACCGTGGCTGATTTCAGCACGCTTGTTCTCGACCTTTCTGATTTTAATGGCGGGCCGGGCTTTGCTCTCAACACCACGCTCAATTTTTCCACCAATTATTTCATGCGCGTCCGTTCGCGGGCGGCCAACGATCCGGCCGGGCCGTTGGTATGGACACCTTGGAGCAGTGCTTTTGCCTTCCGCACCATGGATCCCACAAGCGGGCGGGTAGCGGCGGCGGCCATGTCTACAGATGGCAGCCAATTGGTGCAGACGGTGGCCTTCCCCAATCCGTTTGTGGATGATGTGGCAGTATCCGTAAAATCCACATACAAGGCCGTGACCCTGACTTTGGTAGATGCTACCGGGCGGGTAGTGGACAGTGCCAACACATTGGGCGGCTACACGGTGCTGTTGGGCAGGAAACAACTTGCCAGCGGCCTGTATGTAATCCGCATCACCGATGAGAGCGGCCTGCTCGAAACCCTGAAGGTTGTGAAGCAGTAAGCTTGCTGCCTTGACGGCAACCGATACCGAGAAACGCAGGAAAGAGGTGGCAACACCCCGTTTCTGCGTTTTTCTTTTTAGTTTTGACCCGGAAAACATCCGCAAAAAAATAGTATCCCCGCCAAATGCCAAACCCCGTTCCCAACGTCATTGCCATTGTTCCCGCCCGGTCGGGTTCCAAATCAATTGCGCACAAGAACATCCGCTCCATTGGCGGCAAGCCCCTGCTTGCCTATTCCATTGAACACGCGCTGGCTTCCAGGCATATCCGGCGGGTGATTGTCAGTACGGACAGTGAAATGTATGCCGGTATCGCCCGCAGTTTCGGTGCTGAAACGCCTTTTTTGCGTCCGGCAGAAATCTCGCAGGATCACTCAACCGACTTGGAAGTGTTCGCGCACGCGCTGCATTGGCTGGGTGAACACGAAAACCAAGTACCCGACATCTGCGTGCATCTGCGCCCCACGCACCCGGTGCGCAACGTGGCTGATATTGACGCGATGATTGATATCCTGCTGGAAAACAACGACTTGGATTCCGTGCGTTCGGTGGTCGAGAGTCCCGAAACGCCGTATAAAATGTGGTTTCGGGAAAAAGACGGATTGCTGAAACCCGTTGTCCAAACCAATATCCGCGAAGCTTGCAACCAGCCAAGACAAGCATTGCCGCCAACGTATTTGCAAAATGCTTCAGTGGATGTGACCCGGAGCCGGACTATTCTGGACAAAAAATCCATGACCGGCGATGCCATCCACGGGTATGTGATGGCCGAAATCCACGACATTGACCACGAAGGCCAACTGCAAGCGGCGGCGGCGCGGCTGGCTTCGGAAAATAGTATCGCTGGAAATGCCAAAACCTACTGCTTCGACATTGACGGCGTGATTGCCACGCTCACGCCCGACAACGACTACACCAAGGCCGAATGCAACCCAAACCTCGCCGCTGCCGTAAATGCGTTATACGCCGCCGGAAATTACATTATTCTGTTCACCGCACGGGGCAGCAAAACGGGCATTGACTGGACGGAAGTAACCACCCAACAAATGCAACGCTGGGGGGTGAACTACCACGAACTGCGTTTTGGTAAGCCCGCCGCCGACCATTACATTGACGACCGGATGCTGAGTTTTGATGGTTTGGACAGGCTGGTGAAAGCAATGCCGGAATAAAAACCCGGGGTTTGGCGTTTTCAAAAGATACTATTCTTTTTTCCTTTCACAACTTATAATCCACTGGCTTTTAAATATTCGCGAACGAAAATTCTGGAAAACGACAATCTTTCATCAACGACCTTTTAAACAAACCGATATGAATCCGCTTTTCGACAACCTGTTTATTTTTGAAATGGCCAACAACCACCAAGGCGATGTAAACCATGGCTTGGCGATAATCCGTGCCATGGGCGAGATCAAACGCAAACACAACATCAATGCGGGCGTGAAATTCCAATACCGTCAACTGGATGCATTCATCCATCCTGATTACCGCAACAACACGGAAGCCAAACACATCAGCCGGTTTCTGAGTACCGAACTGCCGCTCGAAGACTACCACACGATGGTGAAAGCCACCCGCGACGAAGGCTTGGTCACGATTTGCACGCCGTTTGACGAGGAATCGGTGGATATTATTGTGAAACAAGGCATTGAAATCATTAAGATTGCCAGTTGCAGTGCCGACGACTGGCCGCTGCTCCAGAAAATCGCCAAGGCCGGCAAGCCGGTCATCACTTCCACGGGCGGCCTGCAACTGACACAGATTGACAGTCTGGTCAGTTTCCTGCGCCACCGCAACCTGGATTTTGCCGTGTTGCACTGCGTGGGCGTGTATCCGAGTCCCGATGGGATTTTGCACCTGAACTTCTTGGAAAAACTCACGCGCCGCTATCCCGACGTAACCATCGGCTATTCGGGCCACGAAGCCCCGGACAATACGGATGTGGTGAAAATCGCGATTGCCAAGGGCGCGAAAATACTGGAACGCCACGTGGGCCTGCCCACAGAAACCGTTACGCTCAACGCGTATTCCATGAATCCGGATCAGGTGGAGAAGTGGGTGGCCGCCGCTGCCCAAGCCCACATAATTTGTGGCAGCCCGGAAAAAGTGGTGACTCAAACCGAAATGGATTCCCTGCTTTCGCTGAAAAGGGGCGTTTTCGCCAGACGCGAAATCAAAAAAGGACAGGAAATTACCGCCGGAGACGTGTTTTTTGCGATGCCTTGCCAAGCCGGGCAATTGACTTCGGGCGAGTTTGGGCGTTACCGCACCAAGTGGACGGCTTCCAAGAACTACAAGCCCAATGAGTCGGTATTTGAGCAAAACCCGCCGGATTTGTACACGCAAATCCGCGTGATCATCCACCAGGCAAAGGGAATGTTTACCGAGGCGGGCATTGTGCTCGGCGATGACTACGAAGTCGAGCTTTCGCATCATTACGGCTTGGAAAACTTTGCGCAGACGGGCTGTTTGCTGGTCAGTTTAATGAACCGCGAATATTGCAAGAAACTGATTGTGGTGCTGCCCGGGCAGTCGCACCCATTTCACAAGCACAAGCGGAAGGAAGAAACTTTCCAGTTGCTGTACGGCCATTTGAAAGCCCAACTCGAAGACCGCAAATACGACCTCAAGCCCGGCGACCAATTGCTGGTGGAACGCGAAACGTGGCATTCGTTCAGTTCCGAAAAAGGAGCCATTTTCGAGGAAATCTCCACGACGCACTACCGCAACGATTCGTTTTACCAGGACGAGAAAATCGCCGCCCTTGACCCGATGCAGCGCAAAACGGTATTGGAGGAGTTTTGAGGCGGACTGGAAATAGTATCCCTTGAAAAGGCCAAACCCGCCCCGGTGGTTAGGTTGGAAAAAGAAGGGGTTTCGCCTTTCCAAAACATACTATTTTGAAACCTTCGTGTCCTTTGTGCCTGGGTGTTCAGCCATAACCCCCCAAGGCACAATGCACACGAATGTTTCAGTCTAACCGAATCGACTTGACGGGATTGATGCGGCTGATAACCAGCGTGGGAATGAGCAGGATGCTCAGGATTAGCAGCAAAACCATAAGGTTGAGCAGCAGCACCAGCGGAAAATCCCACTGGATGGGCACGCTGTCCATGTAGTACGTGTCCGGGTCAAGGGGAATTAGTTTGAAAAAATATTGCACCGCGCACAAGCCAATGCCGATGACATTGCCCCAGAGCATTCCCTTGCAAATGAGCCGCAAGCCGCTGAACACGAAAATCCGCTGGATCTGGCCGTTTCTGGCCCCGACGGCTTTGAGCAGGCCAATCATCTGCGTGCGTTCCATGATGAGGATCAATAATATGGCCACCATGTTGAAGCAGGCCACAAACAAAATAAGCGTCAGAAAGATAGTCACGTTGCGGTTGAGCAGCAGGAGCCACTCAAAAATCTGGCTGTATTTTTCGGTCACTTTCACTAATCGCATTTCAAAATCCATAAGGTCAAACACCTTTTTGGAACCGGCCTCCTCATCGGCGAATGTATCCAGAAACACCTCATACACACCCACTTGGTCGGGTTTCCAGCCGCTGATGCGCTGGAGCAATTTAATGTCGCACAGCACCAGGTTATCGTCAAACTCCTCCATGCCGGTTTCGTAGATGCCGCTCACCCGCACCTTGCGCACCCGTGGCGGGGTCTGCACAAAATACAGCGCCACTTCGTCGTTCACCCTGAGTTTGAGTTGCCGGGCAATCTTGCGGCTCACCACCACATCGCGCGAGGCGGCGGTATCGCGCCACGCCACAAAATGGCCTTCGCGCAGGTTGGGCCGGAAGGCAGTCACATCAAAATCGCCGCCCACGCCTTTCAGCACCACGCCTTGTACGTCGGTTTCGGTTTTCATCAGGGCGGCCTTGTGCATCACGCCTTGGATGTGGGCGATGCCGGGCGTTTTGGCATAGTTTCGGTAGAGTTCGGTATTGGTGGAAATCGGTGATTCGTCGTAAGAGCGGCTCATGGTAAATTCCGATACCTGCAAATGGCCGCCGAAACTGAATATCTTGTGGTAGATTTCATTTTTGAAGCCGCCCAGAATCGCGAACGAAACAATCATGACCGCCAAGCCTAACGCCACGCTGGCCACGCCGATTTTGGCCACGGTCGCCGAAAACGACTGGCCTTCGGTGTGTCTGATGCGCTGGGCAATGAAAGCGGAAAC
>JANPIL010000292.1:0-13743 GCA_031424975.1 Sphingobacteriales bacterium | reverse complement strand
TTTTACGTTTCCAAAAGATACTATTCAGCCAAAGTACTTCTTTCTGACACCAATTACATACGGTTGGTTTCAATCTTCGTGCGGCAACTCGTCGGTGCTGTGTATTAATTGGTGCTTTATCAATACTTTAACATAATGCCTGTTGCGCCTTTCCTTTTTGGCATCAGCCCTCTTTTCGTTGCGTTTGTCCTTGACAATTTGGTCTAAGTCATTTAGTTGTTCCATTTCTTTCACATCGTTGATTGACGTTCGTTTTGGCATAAGACTTGACTTAAAATTGCAGCTTTATCATTTTTTAGATTTGAATTTGTAGCTAAGTTTAAATTTAATTTACAGATTACTCTCTGTGTCTCTGTAAGTACAAAATCGATTGCCCAAGCATCCAAGCATCAATTTTTTTTGCTATTTTAATGCCGATCACCCTTCCAGGTGCCACCGTAACGGTAGTTCGGTTCATTTTTAGCTTTGCTGCAGCATTCGGTACAAACAAAAATCCAAACTTTGCCCTTTGCCCTTTGCTATTTGCACTCTATAAAGACAGATTTCTTCTTTTTGACACAAGGCGCAAATTTTAGTTTTCATTTTCTTCCAATCATAAATCTAACCCTGTGAAAAAACGGATTGGCCGTAAGAAAGTTTAAAGCGAAAACTCGTTTTTGCTTTCTCGGCTACGGCTTGCATAATGTCCAGAATTCAATGATTAGACCTGTTTCTTAAATAAACGCGTTTGGATAACCGTAAGTAGAGGTTCAAAATAAATTTTCGGCCTTAGAGCCGATTTTTGGCACAAAAACCATTTTTTAGTTCAAAAACGCAGATTATACTGGAAAGAGGTCTATTACGCATCAACGGTTTGCAGCTACAAGTAGTTGGCGATTTCGGGGACGAAAACTGTCTGCCACCACTGAACTTGACACGAAGCACAAAGCTTCATTAAACCAGTGAACCGCCAATTTCTTGTAGGTGTTGTTAGCTGCCGTTTAATCATTAGTCAAGTGTAGATTGTATAAATTTTGGCATCTTTCTGTTTTTTGATACTTGTTCATAAGCATAAGCTAAGCTTAGTAATTTTGATTCACTATAAGGTGTTCCAAAAAAAGAAATACCAATTGGAAGTTCATGCACAAAACCCATTGGAACAGTTATATGTGGAAAGCCAGCAATTGCTGCGGGTGTAGAAAAGGAGAATCCAGTATCATAATCACCGTTAATTAGGTCTATACAGCACGCTAAACCATTTGTAATGCCTGATAAAGCATCCAAATTATCGTTGGTCATGATATCTGTAATTATTTTTCTTGAAGAGAGCGTTTGGGATAGTGCATCAGTATATTCTTTGCTGTTGAGATCTCCTTTGCTTTGACTGTCGATTAAAATTTCCTGTTTAAAAAAAGGCATGGTTGTGTTTTCATTTTGCATATTGAAGGCTATAATATCTTCCAGTGATTTCATTTTTGAATTAGACGAAGCAAGATAATGATTAAGGCCATTTTTAAATTCATACAGTAGCACCTGAAATTCAGCATCTCCAATTTGAGTTAAACTCTTTAGGAGATCAACTTCCACTATTGTAGCGCCCATTTTTGTCATCAGTTCTATTGCATTCCGATACAATGTAACAACATCCTCATTACCTTGTAAATGAGTTTTCTCTATACCAATTCTTTTATTTTTTAAACCATCTATATCAAGAAACTGGGTATAGTCCTTAAATGTTTTCCCTTCACTTTCATTAGTCACAACATCTTCCGGATCAACCCCTGTTAATGCGCCCAATAAAATAGCTGCATCTTTTACTGTTCTTGCCATTGGCCCAGCGGTATCTTGTGTTGCAGATATTGGAATAATTCCTGATCGGCTACATAACCCAACTGTGGGCTTTATGCCAACAATACCATTTACCGAAGACGGTGATACAATAGAACCATCTGTTTCTGTTCCAATGGCAACTGCACAAAGATTAGCTGCTGTCGCAGAGCCGGAACCTGCACTCGATCCTGATGGATTTCGGTCCAGTATATAAGGGCATTTTGTTTGACCACCCCTGCTGCTCCAACCACTGGTTGATCTTGTTGACCGAAAGTTTGCCCATTCACTTAAATTTGTTTTGCCAAGTAAAACTGCACCCGCCTCTCTTAATTGCTTTATTATAAAGGCATCTTTATTGGCGTAGTTCCCTTTTAATGCCAAGGAACCTGCGGTAGTCATTATTTTATCACCTGTGTTGATATTATCTTTTATTAAAACCGGGATTCCATGAAGCGGCCCCCTTAGCTTGCCTACTTTTCTTTCTTTGTCAAGTGATTCCGCAATAGCTAAGGCATCCGGATTAATTTCAATTACAGAATTGAGCTTCGCTCCTTTTTTATCAATTTCTTCAATCCTTTTCAAATACATTTTGGTCAGGGAAAGTGAAGTATTTGTTCCAAATTGCATTCTTTGTTGCAGCTCATCTATGGTTACTTCATTAAGATCAAAATCGTCTGTTGATAAATTGCTTTGTATGGCAAAGATTTCGTTATTAAAACCCAAGGAAATAGCTGTTAACGATAAGCTAGCAATGGAACTGTTTTTCAGAAAATTTCTTCTTTTCATGATAGTATTTTATTTAGTATTCTTTATCCAGGTTTCAAAGATTCAAAAGATGGTGTGTCGCCCTATAAATGGCAGCTAACATCCGGGTAAACGCAATTGCTCCCGTTCCGTTGCGGATTATCCGTTGTTTCAGAGGTATATGCGCAATCATTTACGCCTATTTCCACTTCGGGCAACACCTGCGCGTCAATCATACAACCGGTTCAAGCGTCCTTGCCAAGATTTTTCGGAACCGGCGGGTTTGGACTTTTTAAAACATACTATTTTGTGCTTGGTGTTGCGCACAATGCCTTTTCACATGCTGTTTACTTCCTCTTCTGACAGTCCTGTCATCTCTGAAATATCCGTTGCGGAAAGACCTTTGAGTTTCATTGCTTTGGCTATTTCAACGCTCCTTTCAAGTTTTCCGTCGCTAAAAGCCGTGTCAATGACACCTTTCAAATCGCGGTAAGTTTTCAAACTGTTTTCATAACTGTCCAATTCCGTCCGGTCGAATCTGGCCAGTTCCGCCTTTTCAAAGGCGCGGGTGAAAACCTCGTCCCTGAAGATTGCCGGGATGGTCTGGAAATCTTCCAAATGCTTGATGAAATACAGCCATTTGTCCAGGCGGGTTTGCAGTTCGCTTTCGGCCTGCTTGAAATTGGGCATTTCAAGGTATATGTAGGTCAGCTTGTCATAAAAGACCTTGCCGTTTTGGTTCTTGAGTTTGATGGTATGGACCACTTCACTCTTCTCTGGCTCGTTTTCGTAGTCGTCAAACGTGAAGTCAAGGATGCCCACGCAGTAGACGGCTTTCAGGTTGTAGTTCCAGTTTCCTTTTTCAGCTTGCTCCCTGATGGGAAAAGTTGAATAATAGATGGTTCGCTCCTTGAAATAGTTCTGCTTGGCCTTTTGCAGTTCGACGATGAATTTCTCGCCTTTTTCGTTTTCGCAGTAAATGTCGTAGATGGCTTTCCGGTCAAGGTCTGTCTGTCCGAGTTGTTCGGTGTTCTTAAAATCCAGGTCAACTATCTTGTCGGTTTGTGGCAGAAGGGCATTGAGGAAATCAATCAGAAGCGGTTTGCTGGCTTCTTCGCCGAAAATCTTCTTGAATCCGAAATCCGTGAACGGGTTGATGTATTTCGCCTTCATTTCCTTTGTCTGAATGCTTTGTAAATCTTGCAAGTTGCGTTTGTTTCTGCTGTGGGCGGGCCCGTTGTCCGGCACAAAGGTACACGCCTGTTTCCGAATAACGGTTTCTGGCCCGGGATTTCCAACCAAACCACAGCGATTTTGTCAGGATGCCAAGCGTTCTTGCCGTGCCTTGTTCGGTTGTCGGGTTTGGCGTTTTCAAAAGGTACTATTTTGGCCAACCGCACAAGGCAATTTTTCGGATGGTCGCGGTATGGCAAGGACAATGGCCGCCTTGCGCGGCCATTGTCTTTTCAAATGTCACTCACCCGTGCTGTTGCCCTCATCACCGCCATTGCCCACGTGGATGGTTCCGGCTCCGTTTACCGAGTGGTACTCACCGTTGTACATGGCATCGGCCTGCACGGGGCCCATGCGGAAACTGCCCGTGGACACGGCACGCACCACGTAGTAGTAATGCCGCACGCTGCCCGTGGCCGTGGCGAACATATTGATCCGGTCGTCGCGGATGTCGGCGTAGTCGGGCGTGGAGGCATCGCGTGCCCAGGCCATGTCGGGCGAGTCGGTCAGGCGCGGGTTTTCAATCTCGAATCCGGCGGGCAGCATATCGGTTATCGCCACGTTGGGCACTTCCGAGCCGTCGGTGGTGGACAGCGAGATTTTCACGATCACCATGTCGTTCTGCCGGAACGAGCCGCCCGAAAGCTGGTTGCCCGTGCGGCTGTAAAACGCCTTGCGGACGCGCAAAAAGCTGTCTTCCTCCTTCACCTCGCTGCTGCGCGTAAGTCCTTCGGCCTGCCAGAAATAATACAGGCTGCCCGCCCCGCTTGGCTCTATGCGTATGTTCTGGTTCACAATGCCTTTGGTCAGCACCAAATCCGCATCGCCCACTTGGCCCAGCGTTTTACCGCCCGCTTTCACGCTGGCCGTCACCGTTGATTTGGCGTTTTGCCGCGCCAGTTTGCCCAACGCCAGCAAGCCGAAAGCCTGTTCCTGCGTGTTCAGGTAAGGTTGCCGTTTCATCTGTTCCGACAGGTGCTTGGCCATGACCGGGATTTGCAGGTTTTGCGGATCGTGTTCGAGCAGCGCATTCAGCGCAATGGCTTCGTCGCGGATGTACGAATAAAAACTGCCGCCCAAGGCTTGGATGGACTGTTCGCCGGAGAAAGAACCGGGGAGCAACGATTTGTACGAGGCATTGTCGCCGAGCATCCGGTAGGCCGTTGCCAACAGGTATTTGCCATCCAAAGCCAATAAATTGCGGCTGGCCTTGTAGTAGTTCATTGTGGGCACGTCGGCATTGCGGGCCATCGCCAGCACGTACAGCGAATAGGTGATTTCCTTCGGGGCAATCCGCTTGCTTTGGCGTTGGTTGTTGGAGGCGAAATAGAAATATTCCTCGCTTTCCTTTTGTTTCACTTTCTGCTGCAAATAGGCCAGCAACCGGTCCAGCGTTGTTTCGTTGGTCTGGAAACCGGCTTTGCGGGCTTCCAGCAGGAAATGCGTGGCGTAGGCCGTGCCCCACCAGCTTTCCTTGCCGCCGCCTTCGGGCCAGTAGCTCAACGCGCCGTTGTACAACTGGAAAGTCTGCAATTTATTGATGGCTTCCTGCACGTTGTAATTCGCCTCCGATGTGGCGGCGGCAACGGGTTTGGCTCCCGCTGAAGACGGGACTTTCAGCTTTCCGGAAGATACTATTTTGGCAAGGTCGGCAAAGTACAACTGCGGAAATGCCGCCGAAACGGTCTGTTCCACGCAGCCGTACGGATACTGTACCAGCTCTTCCAAGTCACCGGCAAACTGCACCATCGGCGAGCGGCTGATGAGCAATTTGCCCGACGTGGTGGCCGGAATGAAATCCGTGGCCATGCTCACGCTGGTGGCCGCGCCGTTCACCGTGCCCGAACCGCTGCGCTTGAGCAGCGACTGGATGGGGCGGATGGTGATGTCGGTCTTTTCGGTGTAGTTGCCGCCCAAACCGCTCACTTCCACCACAATCTGGCCCGTGCCCACGGCATCCTTGGCACTGATGCTGAAATTCACGCGGCCTTCCGCGTTGGCGGGCACGTTCACGCTTTGCGAGGCATCGCCGGTCACCGAGAGGTTGCCGCTCACTTTCACTTTTGCCGTGATGCTGCCTGCCTGTTTAGTGGTGTTGGTCAGCGTGACGGGCATTTCGAGCTGGTCGCCGGGGCTGAGGAAACGCGGCACCGAACTGCTGACCACCACCGGGTCGGCCACTTTCATGTTCGTGTTCGCCGAGCCGAACGCATCGTTGTTGTAGGCCACGGCCATGATGCGCAAATCGCCGGAGAACTGCGGCACGTCAATGGTGTAGGTGGCCTCGCCGCTGCCGTTGGTTTTCAAAATGCCGCTCCAGAACGAAACCAGTTTCACGCGTTTGTTGGTCATCGGGTTCACGCGCTTTTCCAGTCCGGCCCCGTCGCCGCCGGTGCTGCTTTTGCTTTTGCCCAGATCCGGAAACAGGCGCGGATACAGGTCGTAGCCGTTCACTTCCAGGGCGCGTTTCTGGAAGAAGAACTTGAACGGGTCGGGCGACTGGTAGTTTTTCAGTTGCAAAATCCCTTCGTCCACCACGGCCACCGTAATCTCTGTATTGGGGCTTGATTTTACAGTGATCGTCTGTTTGGTTTGGGAGCGCGACTGTGCGGCGGCGGCCAGGGTCACCGGGATTTTGCGTTCCGGGTCTTCCACCGTAACCGGCGCGTAGCCGTGCGCCACCGTGAGCGGCATGGCCCCGTCGTCGAGCGGCTTGATGAGCGTGGCCGAAATGTAGATGTTGGGCAGGTGGGCGGCCTTGATCGGGATGCTGATCTTGGCCGAACGCTTGTCGGTGGTCACGTACTGGTAGTCGAGCACCTTGTTGCGTTCAATCGTGACCAGTATTTTGCCGGCGAATGGCGTTTTCATCAGCACCTCCGCCGTTTCGCCCACTTGGTAGGTTTGCTTGTCGGTTTCGATACTAATTTCCCCTTCGCGGTCCACTTCAAACGAACTGTTTTCGGTCATGCCCCAGCCGTAGGCATACAGGTAGCTGCTCAGGTATTTGTCCGAGCCGGGACGCATGACGCGGATTTCGTACTCGCCCGACAGTTGCGGCACAAAACTGAAATTGGTGCTGGTGCCGTTAATCACGATTTGCCGGTCGGTGAGTACCTGCTCTTTTTTCTGCGACACATAACCCAGTTCGCCGTAGTCGTTTTTCTGTAAAACCGTCTGCCAGTTCAGTTTAATTACCTGCAAATGCGCTTTTGCGCCTTGCATCGCCTTGCCGTCCTTATTGACGGCAATCAGCGGAATTTGTACGGGTTCGCGGGTATTCACATAACTGTCAGCGATTTTTATTCCGTAAAACACATCCTGCGTATAGACATCGAAGCGGTTCACGCGGTTTACCGGACGGCCGGTTTCATCAAAAACCGTTGTAAAAACCGAGCCTTCCAGCACACCGATGTCCTTGAAATCATCGGGTGCGGTGAATGCCTGTTCGGCAAGCCCTTGGCCGTCGGTTTTGCCTTGGCGCACTTCCTGTTCAAAGCGGAATTCCGTTTCGCGGTTTGATGAATAGGAATAATCGGAATAGAAATTATATTCGGGATATTTCTCTGCCGCGAAATACTTTTTTTTCAGGTTGAATGTCATTTCATAATTGCGGTTGGCGGCGGGCGGGCCAAACAGGTTCACCGCCGCTGCCGACACATTCATCGCCCCGCCCGAACGCAAAAACGGCTTGTCGGTATTCACGGTCACCTTGATGCGATCCGGGATGAACTCCTCCACGCTGATGGCACGGCTGGACAGCAGCACGTCGTTGGCCGTGTAAATCTCGGCGTAGTACGTGCCGGTAAGGGTGCTTACGGGCAGTTTCACGGCCGTGGCAAACGCGCCCTGCTCATTCAGCGTACCTTTCAAAGTGGTGAATTCCTTGCCGTTGGGCAGCAGGATTTTGAGCTTTAAGGGCAGTTTGGGCAGGCTTTTCCACTGGTTGTCGCGGACAATGGTGTTCAGGTAAACCGTTTCGCCGGGGCGGTAAATGTCGCGGTCGCCATATACAAAGGCTTGGTAGCCCGCCAGATTATCGCGGATGCCGCCCACTTCATGGCGCGACGTTTCCACCCCCGACTGGCTGAACAGCAGGTAGTTGAAGTCGCGGTCTTTTACGCCGGTCACCATGCCCACGCGGAACTTGGGGGCTTTCTTCTGGATGTCGGCAAACTTGGCCACGCCGTCGCCGCCGGTTTCGGCGGTGTAGATGTCCTGGTTGTTGGTGCTGATCAGTTTTACCTTCACACCCGCCATGGGCTGGGCGGTCAGGATCGAGTTGGCAAACACCAGAATCTCGCCGGGCGTTTCCTTGACCATGAAACCGATGTCCGAGATGGAAACCAATTGTGTGGCCTGCAAATACTGCTCATCATTTGAGGCGATTTTTACCAAATAAATGCCCTTGAAATCACTGTTGAACTGGTTGAAATCCAAGTTCAGCAGATGCACGCCGCCCTGTTTTTGCAGGTTTTTGGTTTCAATCGTGCGTTCCATAACCACGTCTCCGTAAGGGTTTTCACCGTCGGGCTGGTAGTATTCGGGCTGGTATTCGTCGTAATACTCGTAGCTGTTCTGGCTCAAAAACGCGGTGATGTTGTTCTCGTACACCTTGAATACTTTCAGTTGCACCTTGGGCACATTTGTGATGCGCACCCCCACATTCTTGCTGCCCTTGCTCGACAAATACACCGCTTTCTTGTGTACAAACGCAATGCTCGGCTTCATCTCGCCAAACACCACCACCTGCGTGAAATCCTCGGTCAGCGCGCCGCCGAAAATGCCGCGCAACTGCCGCGCGATTTTTAAATCATAGCTGCCTTCCTTGAAACCGCCTTTGATGTCGAAACCGTAATCCTTTGTTTCAACGGTGAATTTGACCGCCGGATTAAATGAAATGTGCTGCGGCAAACTGCCCGCTTCCACCGATTGGTTGGTATAGACGTGGATCACGCCTTTTTCAAACTCGTATTCGTTCAGGGCCTGCACCACCTGAAAGTCGCTTTTGTCCGGGGCTTCGGTTTTGAAATCGAGCGTTTTTGGCGTGGTGTATTGGCTTTCGACACATTTCAACCCTTCCTTTACAGTGATGGCGACCGGCTTTTTGTCGAAATTAAAAGCCGATTGCAACACCGCCACCGGCACAACGCTGGCAATTTCGGTGCTGGCGATTTTGGCGGCCACGTTTTTACCGTCAATGTTCATGGCCAGCAGGCCGCCGAGTTGCGTGGGGTTCACCTTATAGTTGAAATTCAGATTGAATCGCAGTTCCGTGCCACCGTCGTTGTTTTTTGCCCAGTACATATCCGTTCCCGCCAGCATCAGGTAGGGCGTGTGGAAGGTAACCGGGTCAATGCCGCCAACGGAGAGTTTTTTCTGTTTTTCCTTGTCCAGCGTCTGGGTGTGGCGCGTGATTTCGCCGGTTACCTGGGCCTTGTAGTCGGTACTGGGCGCAAAGCCGGCATCGGGCGAGAAAGTGAGTTCGTTGGCGGCGGTCCACTTGAATTTGCCGCGCACTTTCGGCTCAAACTCAAGGTAGTGCGTGGTGTCCCATTTGTCGAGCAGCGTGTCGCCCACCAAGTCGTGCGAGAAAGTGAAGGTCAGGTTTTGCTGCTGGGCAATCTCGTCCTGGAAATTGCGGCTGCTGATGTCAACCTTGTTGCCCTTGCAGGCACACAGAAGCAGGCCAAGGCAAAGCACCCAGGCAATGGAAAAAAATGGTTTCATGGGGTTAGGGAGGGAAGGTGGAAATGCGGGGAAAAGGTAGGTGGAAAATAGTATCTTTCCAAAAGGCCAAACCCCTTGCCTCCATCCAATATTTGCCACTCGGATTTTGTCATTCCGGGGCATCAGAAATCGGGCGGCTACTTGCTTGCGAGTTATGGTTTTGCTGCGCGGTTGGCCTCGGGTTGCTTTTTCGTTGGAACGATAAGCGGAAATTTATAGAGAATAGTATGTTTTGAAAACGCCAAACCCGGCCATTTTTTAGGGTCGGGTTTGGCGTTTTCCAGCGATACTATTTCCCAAACCGCACAATCATCTTGACATTCACGAACCGGGCCGAAAGTGCGTTGGGAACGGCGTATTGGCGGTTGCGCACATCGGTGACCCAATTATAAGACATTACGTTGCGCGCACCGAGCAGGTTCAGCACTTCCAAGCCCAGCCAAATGGATTCGCCGTACTTGCGGATGCCGCCAGCCGTGCGGTCGAGCGTGATGACCTTGGACAGGCCGATGTCCACGCGGCGGTAGGCGGGGGCTTGGAAAACGCCGCGCGAATTGATGTTGCGCGGCGGGCCGAACGGCAGCCCCGTGCCGAAAACCGTGTTCAGGTACACGCGCCACGTGGGGTTGCCGGGCAGGTGATCCTGGAAGAAAATGCCCAGCGTAATGCGCTGGTCGGTAGGGCGGCGCACGTAGCCGCGCCGGTCAAAGCCCAAATCCTCTTTGGTCTGCAAGATGCCGAGGCTGAACCACGACTCCGAGCCTTTGATGAATTCGCCGCTGAACCGGAAGTCGGCACCAGCGGCGTAAGCCCGCGTGTCGTTGTTGGCGTAGTAGCGCAGCCGCACATTGTCCACATCGTAGGCGGCCACGTTCCAGAGGCTTTTATAGTAGATTTCGGAGTTGAACACAAAATCGCGCCCCCACATTTGGAGTGTCCGCTCGGCTCCCGCAATCAGGTGCAGCGAACTCTGGGCTTTCATGTCGGGGTTCAGCGTGCCTTGGTAATTGCGCAGTTCGCGGTACAGCGGCGGTTGCCGGTAGATTCCGGCGGCAAAACGAAACACGAATGCCCGCGTCCAGCCGGGATGGTAGGCGTACTGCACTGACGGACTGACCAGCCACTGGCCGTTTGCCGACCAGTAACCGATGCGCGTGCCGTAGGTGAGCGTGTGCCGGTTGTCGGGCGAGTAGGAGTGCTGCGCGTAGCCGCTCCACTTGTCAGACGATAAATTCAGGCGGGTGAAAATAGTATCTTTCAAATTGACGAAACCCGCCGAGTCGCTGTAGGCGTATTCGTTCAGGTCGTCGGCAAAAATCTCGCGGTTGTAGCGGATGCCCCACTCAATCCGGTTGCGCGTGTCGGCCTCGTACACGGAGCGGTTTTCCAAGGAAAAGATTCTGCCACTCAGTTGGTTGCGGGCATACTTGTATTCGCTGCCCACGCCCACCGTACCCGCGCATTGCTTGAACGATGGCGAACCGGGAACCAAATCCACTTCGCACAGGCGGTAAGCACTTTCGGTGTCGTAAAACTCGCGTTCGGTGGTTTGCATCGCCGAGGCTATCAGGTTCAGTGTCAGTTTGTCAGTGGTGCGGTGCGTGAATTTGAGTCCGCCCTGCGTCATGTCATAATTCAGCAATTCCTGTCCGGCGTAGGCCACAAACAGGCGCAACTGCTGGCTGAACGTGCCGAACGAGGTTTCCTGGCTCACGGGGCGCGTCAGGTAGCGGTTGCGGGCATGGGAGAAAAGCAGGCCGATGGAGAGCCTCCCCCCAACCCCCTCCGAAAGAGGGGGGGATTTGACTCCCCTCTCCTTCGGAGAGGGGCCGGGGGTGAGGCTCACATATCCCTGCACATCAGTGAATGCGGGCAGATATTCGCCCTTAACTTCCAGTGAGTTGAGCAGGTATTGCGATTGCTTGCGGCGCACCCCGACGCTGTAGGTCAGGCGGTTGTCCAACGCGCTGCCTTCGGCGTGCAGCGCGCCGCCCAGCAAACCCAGCGTGGCCGAACCTTGCGTGCGCGAAGGCGTGTTGTAATCCACGTTCATCACCGACGACAGTTTGTCGCCGTACTTGGGCTGCCAGCCGCCCGACGAGAATTCGACGCTCTTAACCATGTCAGGATTCACAAAACTCAACCCTTCCTGCTGTCCGCTGCGGGCCAAAAACGGACGGTACACTTCAATGCCATTCACATACACCAGGTTTTCGTCGTAGTTGCCGCCGCGCACCGAATACGTGGATGACAATTCGTTGTTGCTGACCACGCCGGGTAGCGTGGCCAGAATCTTATTGAAATCGCCAAAAGCGGAGGGCAGAGTCTTGATGTCCTTGGGATTGATTTTGGTGACGCTGACTTGACTGCGCCAGTCCAGCGAATTGCTGCTCACCTCCACTTCGGAAAGCTGCCGGGTTTCGGCGGCCAGCCGGAAGTTTATCTGGCGGCTTTCGCCGGGTTGCAGCAGCAAAAACATTTCCTGTGCCTTGAAACCCAAGTGCTTAATGGTCAGGTACGTGTTTTTATTTGCCGGAACCGGTAATTGGAAAAAGCCAAGGCTGTCGGTAGTGGCGGTTTTGGCGGAATTGTTGAGCCGGATGACCGCACCGGAAACGGGCCTGCCGGTGGTGTCGGTTACGGAACCGCTGACCTTTGCCGTTTGGGCGCATAGCAAAACAGCGGGCAAAAGCAGGAAAGCAAAACAGGCGAAGAGTGGTTTTGGCATCGGCGGCTTGGATTCGGCACAGTCTGAACCTTAGGTCAGACACTGTGTGTCAGACCGGCATTTGCAAACAGACAAAATAAAGGCCGGATCCGCAAACCGTAAACGCCCGGAAAACAAGGATGTGGGGTTTCACCCTTTTTTCTCATACTATTTCCAGACCGCCGCCACTGCGTTTGAGGGCGGTAATAACGGCTGCCGGGTCGGTGGCGCTGAACACCACGTTACCGGCCACCAGCACATCGGCACCGGCGGCAAGCAGTCCGGCGGCGTTTTCCAAGTTTACGCCGCCGTCAATCTCAATCAAGGCCGACGCATTTTTCCGGATGATCAGTTCTTTCAGCCGCGCGGTTTTGCGGTAGGTGTTTTCGATGAATTGCTGTCCGCCAAAACCCGGATTCACCGACATGAGACAAATCAAACCGGCTTCCGAAACAATATCCTCCAGCAGATGCACCGGCGTATGCGGATTGATGGCGATACCCGCCACACAACCCAAGTCCCTGATCTGCTGCAAGGTGCGGTGCAGGTGCGGGCAGGTTTCGTAGTGTACGGAGATACTATTTGCCCCGGCATCGGCGAATGCCTCCAAATACGGCTCCGGATGAATCACCATCAGGTGCACATCCAGCGGCTTGCGGGTGTGGCGGCGCACGGCGGCCAGCACGGGCAAACCCATGGAAATGTTGGGCACAAACACGCCGTCCATCACGTCGAAATGCAGCCAGTCGGCTTGGCTGGCATTGAGCATTTCAACGTCGCGTTGCAGGTTGGCAAAGTCGGCGGCCAGCAGGGAAGGGGCGAGGAGCATGGGCGTTTTGTATTTTGCGTTTACCGTTCTGCGTTTACCGTTTTGCGTTAAAAATAGTATCTTTTCAATAGGCTAAACCCAGCGGTAAACTGAAAACGGTAGACGCGAAACGTTACTTCTTGGCCGACGGGAAAATGGTGCCGTACTTGCTGCTGCGCATCAGTTTGCTCAACGCGAAACCCACAATCAAATACACCGCAAACACAATGGCCGTACTGATGTAGTTGGTCTGCGAGAATTTGGATTGCAGGTTGGGCGCGATTTTATCGGCCACCAAAAACTTGTTGTACAGGAAAAATGCGGCTCCGGCCATGAACCAGATCACAAAAAAGGCGGCGCGCCGCTGGCCCGCATCCTTGGGGTCTTTGCCGCCTTCCCACTTGATCAGGTTGGCAACCAGCCACGACACGCCGATGAAAACCACGGCGGCAATGGCGGCAAACAGGTACGTTTCGTTGGCAAGCTCGTCGAGTTGCCTCGGGTTGCGGATGGTGATGATTTGTGAAAGCATGGGTTGTTTTGGTGAAAAATGTAGCGTGAAGAATGGGATTTTAAAATAGTATGTTTTCCAAAGGCCAAACCCGGTTTCAACCTAGGGGCGACTGGCCGGTCGCCCAGTTCGTTTCCCGAATTGCCCTGTTCGTTTCCCGAATTGTCCGTATCACCGGATGCTGCCGCACGTGAACAGGGC
>JANPIL010000291.1:0-1801 GCA_031424975.1 Sphingobacteriales bacterium | reverse complement strand
TTTGAAGCCGCCCAGAATCGCGAACGAAACAATCATGACCGCCAAGCCTAACGCCACGCTGGCCACGCCGATTTTGGCCACGGTCGCCGAAAACGACTGGCCTTCGGTGTGTCTGATGCGCTGGGCAATGAAAGCGGAAACGTTCATGGATGGCTGGCTGTCAAGTAGTTGTGGGTCAGGCCGCCGTTCTGCGGGCGTATCTCCGCAAAGGTGAGGACAAATGACACGGCAACTACAATTTTACGGGAGTTTCGGCAAATAAACAATGGATGCGTTTCGTTTGCATTCGTTACTTTTGCGGGCAAGTTTCCACTGGAAAATAGTATGAAAAAAATACCGAAAACCTCCCTGTTGCTTGTTGCCTTCGCATTGTTGGTGTGCGCCTGCCAGCCGCCTTCGGTTGCGTCGCAATCCAAAAACGCGCCGCCCGCCAAACTTCAAGTCGGTGCGGAACGGTTCGGGCTGTATGTGCCTGGCTTCCAAGGCAAAAAAATCGCGCTGGTGGTAAACCATACATCGCTGGTGGGCGCAACGCACCTCGTGGATACGCTGCTGCGCCAAGGTGTCTCAATCGTGAAGATATTCGCGCCCGAGCACGGTTTCCGGGGCGATGCCGATGCGGGCGAGTACGTGGCCAACGCAACGGACCGGAAAACGGGCCTGCCGCTGGTGTCGCTTTATGGCAAAAACAAAAAGCCCGCCGCCGACCAGCTTAGCGATGTGGACGTGGTGGTGTTTGACATTCAGGATGTTGGCGCACGGTTTTATACCTACATCAGCACGATGCACTATGTGATGGAGGCCTGCGCCGAAAACAAAAAGCAGTGCGTGATCCTGGATCGGCCAAATCCGAACGGGCATTATTTCGACGGCCCGGTGCTGAAACCGGCTTTCAAATCGTTCGTCGGGATGCACCCGGTGCCGCTGGTACACGGCCTGACGGTGGGCGAACTGGCCACGATGATTAATGGCCAAGGCTGGCTGGCAAACCAAGCCAAATGCGACCTGAAAGTGGTGGAAATGGCAAACTACACGCACCAAACCCGCTACGTGCTGCCCGTTCGCCCATCGCCGGGGTTGCCCAATGCAATATCGGTGCGCCTGTATCCGTCTGTATGCCTGTTTGAAGGCACAACCATAAGTTTGGGGCGCGGCACTGATTTTCCGTTCCAAGTGGCTGGCGCACCCGACAAAATCTACGGCGCGTTCACGTTCACACCCAAAGCCAATGCAATCATTAAAAAACCGCCGCACGAAAACCAAGTGTGTTACGGCATTGACCTGCGCAACGACACGCTGAACCGGCTTTCGCTGAAATACCTGCTTGAGTTTTACCAGAAAACGCCCGACAAAACCAAGTTTTTCCTGCCCAGCCTTTTCATTGACAAACTGGCCGGTACCGACAGCCTGCGCAAACAAATACTGGCGGGCATGACCGAGCCGCAAATCCGCGAAACATGGCGCGACGACTTGCAACAATACGCGGCCATGCGCAAAAAATACCTGTTGTATCCGTAGGGACTGCCCTTGCGGCTGCCCCGGAACCATCAAAGATGAACCGCCGAAAATAGTATCTTTAAAAAAGCTGAAAGCCCCGTCTTTAGCGCGGGCCAAACCCGCTTGTGCGCGCATGGCCAACTGTCAATTTTCCTGCGGATTATTGGCCGCCGACTGTTGACTATTTACAATTCATTCATCCGACATTGAAAAAACACATTCCCAACTTCCTGACTTGCGGCAATTTGTTTTGCGGTTGCGTGGGCATTGTTTCCGTTTTCCAGAACGACTTGGTTTTTGCGGC
>JANPIL010000290.1:0-2627 GCA_031424975.1 Sphingobacteriales bacterium | reverse complement strand
TCCGGGTCGGCTTCGAGTGGCGGCACCATTTTTTCGAGGAAATCGCTTTCCCAAATATCATCGTCGTGCAGGCTGGCCACGTACTTGCCGGTGGCCATGCAAAAGCCGCCAATGTGGTTGCTGAACATGGAAACGGACTGCGGGTATTGATGGAAACGAATACGAGAATCAGCGAAAGAATCCACGATGGATTGCGCCGAAACCGGGCTGGCATTGTCCGAAACGATAATCTCCGTATTCTGGTAAGTCTGCCCGACCGCACTTGCCAATGCCTGCTTCAGGTAATCGGGGCGGTTATAGGTGGGAATGGTGATGCTTACTAATGGCTCTTTCATGGCTGGCTGGATTTTGGGTTTTATCTGGCTCCTGCCGGGTCGGTCAGGGGGCAGCATTGAAGACGGGCAAACAGATGGGGCGCAAATATTGGGGAAACAATCGCCCGTAACAATAAAGTTTCGAGGGCAAAACAACAGGGTCAGATTCAGGTCAAAATAGTATCTTTTAAAACTGCCAAACCCGGTTCACGCAATGATGTATGAACCCCGGCAAACATTCAGACCGGCAACCTAAAAAATTCGTGCCGTTGCCCTTGGACTTTCCAAGTACAGCGATTACAACGATTTCGGCGCACAAAATAGTATGTTTCAAAAAGCCCAAACCCCGGGCGGTCAGCGTTTGAGTTTTGACCGTAGCGCGGCTGGCACCAGCGGCTTGAGCCGTTGTTTCATCCTGCCCGCCAGACTTTTCCGCGTATTACGGGCGTAATATCGTTCATCTGATTGCACATCGCGGATCATGAATGGCGGATGACGCAGCGGAAAGGCAAGTCCGGTGGTTTCCGTCATCGCAAACTTACTCTCGCTGAATGTATGGGTGGCATCCGCACCGAAACCGATATTGGTTACCAGATTCACGTTGGGCACCACCGACAGGCCGGAGTTGGTGAACTTGATGAACTCCCACTGGAAATCCCACCAGTCAACGGTGGGCAACCCACGGTGCGCCTCGTCCAGGCAGTTCATTACCCAATCCACTTTCTCGCGGACAATGTAGAAATCTGCCAGATAGTTTTTCCTTACCGCTTCCCTGAAATGCGGTATGGTGTAGTCATACAGTTTCCAAGCCCGCCGCCACGTGGCCCAACCCCAGGTAATGCCCGCTTCCGAAAAATAATAGTCGTAGCCGGGGTCGCGTTGCCAGCCCTGCTGCGGATTCACGCCGGACACTTGCATGATACGGGTATCATGGGCGTAAAGTTCAAGCATCTCCTGGCAAAACATGAAAAAACTCCGGTTGGGCAAACAGTCATCTTCCAAAATGATCCCGGCTTCCTCGTGTTCGAAAAACCAGTCTATTGCCGTTGCCGGCCCTTGTCCGCAACCCACGTTCCCGTCGCGGAAAAGGGTTTTCACCTCGCAGTCCCAGTCCACTTGCCGCACAATGTCGCGGGTGGCTTGCACTTGTTCGGCTTCGCCCGGCTTGGCGGGTCGCGGCCCGTCGGCGGCCACGTAGAGCCGGGGCGGCTTGGCTTGGCGGATGGCTTCAAAAACCTGGCGGGTAGTGTCGGGTCTTTTGAAGATAATCAGGAGAACGGGAATGCGCAGGTTTTCGGGGGAAACACTCATGGCAACGATACGGAACAGACAATCAATGAATGAAATAGCCGCCCATCCGGCGCAGGTAGCCAATCAGCAAATAGGAAGGCACAAAGTAGAACGGGCAGTTTTTGAGCGTAAACCGGGTGAAATCTTTCAGGTTGCCGCCGCCCTTGATGCTGAACAGGTGGTTGTAGTATTTCTTGAACGATTTCTGGACTTTGTTCTGCCGGTCGCCAGATTCTTCGGGGTAGGTCATCAGTTTCGCGTCGTAGTTGATGTGGTTTTCAAAGCCGTTGCGCAGGGCGGTATGCGTAAAATCCACGTCGGCGTAGTAATGCGGAAAACGCTTGACATCGAATAAACCGATCTTGTCGAACACGGCTTTGGGAATGAGCAAACCCCGGCCCGGCAGCCAAGACACCGCGTGCAGACCCGTGCGCTGGCTCTCGGGAACCCCCGCCAACAGATGCTTGGTGGTGGCAAGCACCCAGTTTATCCGCTCGCCGCCGTAAATGATGTGTTTGGTGTGGGCATCTATTTCCAAGGCTCCGATTACGGCATCGGGCTTTTGGCGGCTCCGCAACACGGTTTTCTCCAAAAAATCGGCAACCGGCAGCGTGTCGTTGTTCAGCGTCATCACTTGCGTCGCCCCTTGATCCAGTGCGTATTGGATGCCCAGATTTACGGCGGCGGTCCAGAACAGGTTGCCGCCGCCATCCAACAGAATCACTTCCGGAAACTCATCGCGCACCATGCCGGCTGTGCCATCCGTAGAACCATCATCCACGACGACCGCCTTGTAATCTTGGTTGGTCTGTCCGCGCAGCGACAGCAGGCATTCGCGCGTGAAATGTTTGCGGTTGAAAACGGGTATGATAATCCAGATCATGGTTTTTCCGGTCGGTGAACTGTAAAGGGAGGGGGCATTTGGCACTCCGGGTAAAGGTACGGTCAAAATCGGAAAAACGGCTGTCCGGACAAGCAAAATCCCCGTGGGGAAGGCCGACCAGCGTCGGCAACCCCACCGGG
>JANPIL010000289.1:0-3007 GCA_031424975.1 Sphingobacteriales bacterium | reverse complement strand
TCAACAAATCAGCCACGACAACCTGCTGCAAAACACGGATGCGGCCAGCCGGGCATTCGCGGATTCGGTTCTGGGATTCGGGGAAAACTTGGGCGTGTCGTTCCTGCAACTGCCACCGGGTTTTTCGCCCCGGCAGCACGGAATCTTGGCAGATTTCATCGTGAAATTCTCGTCTGCACTCCCGCTGGCCGTTGAGTTCCGCCACGCCGACTGGTTCGGCAACCAAGCGGGTGTTGCGGAAACCTTCGGTTTGCTGCGCCACCACAACGTGGCAACGGTGATCACCGATGTGGCCGGGCGGCGCGACGCGCTGCATCTGCGCCTGACCACGCCCGCAGCCATCATCCGGTTTGTGGGCAATGCCTTGCATCCCACTGACTACCAACGGATTGACGACTGGGTGGCCCGCCTTGGGCAGTGGCTCGAAAAAGGCTTGCGCAAGGTGTATTTTTTCATTCACGAACCCGACCCCAACACGTTGTCGCCCGAGTTGGCCGTGTACCTGATCCGCAAGCTGAATGCCGCCCACAACCTGCAACTTCCGGAGCCTCAGCCCCTGCCGCAAGCGATTCAGGGAAGCCTTTTTTAGAAAAGGATTGCACGAAACGGATGGTTTTTGGAAATCTTCCCTCCAACCGGGCGGGCTTGGTTTGCCAATGTTTCGGGCACTTTAAAACAGTATGTTTCAAAGTGCCCGAACCCGCCAGTTCTCCTAAACGCCGATGCCGGTTCCGGTCTGACACACAGTGTCTGACCGGCGTTTACAATCAAAAGTCCCCTCCTTCGGAGGGGATTTAGGGGAGGCCGTTTTTCTTAGAAATCGTAGCCCAGTGTGAGGTAGTAGCGCGGTTTCGGGTTTACCGAGAAATTCTCCACGCCCCAAGCCACGTCGAACTTAACGTAGTAGCCGAACAGCAGCGTTCTTGCTCCGGCTCCGTAACCGATCAGGAAGGGATTTCTGAAATCGGTGACCCTGACCACAAAGGGCGGACTGGCAACAATGCGCGTGTTCAGGCTATTGTCGCGGCTGAAAGGCGAACTACCACTCCAAGCCGTGCCCACATCCGAAAAACCGACGAATTGCAGGTTCTTGAAAAAGTTGGAAGTGATGGGCCCGCGATAGAAATACTTGACAATGGGTATGCGGAGTTCAAGGTTGAGCAGCAGGAATGAGTTGCCGGAGAGTTTGTTGAGCGGGAAACCGCGCATATTGGTCGCAAATTCGTGAAACATGATGTCGCGGTTGTCGAAACTCTGCGCAATCGTGAGCGGATCGTTTTGCGGACGGCTTTCGCGGTCATTGAAAACCCAGTTGTCCATGCCGCCCAACAGGTATTGTTTGGGGGCGCGGCCACCAAACCTGCCATACGCCAGCCGGGTGGCCAGAATAATGTCGCGGTGCAATTCCTGGTAGTGCCTGATGTCCACGTTGAGGTTGTTGAAACTCCGCGCCGCCGAAAGGCTGTCAATCAGCCCCAGATAGTTCTCGTATTTCACGCGGATGCGCGTTCCCTTGGTCATGTTCAGGCCATTGGTCACGGTATTGTCGAACACGTATTCGGCCTTGAAACCACCGTAAGTGTTGAACGAGATGGGCAGCAGCAGGCTGCCGACGCTGATGCCCGTTTCCACAAACCGCGTGTGAATGAGCGTGGGAGCAAACGTGAACCGGCTGGCAACGCTGACCGGGTAGGAGGCAAACACCTGGACCTTGTGGAAATTGTAGCGCTGCGTGAAGTTTTCGGAAGTGGTGCGGTTCTGGTTGTAGAAATACGTGCGTTTGTCGTAACGCGCCCCAAAATCAACCCGGCGTTTCAGGTACTGGTATTCGCCGTAGAAATTGCTGCTCGCAAAGTCCGAAAAGGCCGTCAGTCCGGCCTTGATCTTGTGGTCTTCCAGCATCTCGTTCATCGCTACATCGAAGGTGATGCCCAGCCCCGACGGTGCGCGGAGCGGGTCAATGACCAGCGAGGTAATGGCATTGTCGGTGGTGAAGTGGCTTTGGTAATCGGCCGGGCCTTGTATCTGGATGGCCCCCTTTTTGCTGCCCGCAGCCTCGTTCACAGTGGCGGCAATGCCCCGCGACTCGCCTTTGGCCGCCTGCCTTTTGGTGTCCGCGTCAAATTGGTAGTCGTCCGTGTTCACCTCGCCCGGTTCCAGTACCAGTTCGTTTTTGGCTGGTGCCGTTGGCGGCGTTGCCGGGTCGGGGGAGGTTTTGCCTTTTCCGGAGATACTATTTTTGGCGGGATCCACCTTGTCCACGAGCAGTTCGCTGCGCTTGGTCTGGAGGAAAGGCTTGGCCGAACCGAAGTCGAAACGGCGGTTGTAGCCCACAAAATGACGGCGGTTTTCTAAAGTCGAGTATGCCAGGCTGCTGTCGGTGCTGCGAATATCGTAGGCATACAGGTTTTGCCGGAATCCGGTCACCTGCCTTGTAGTGCCGCTTGCAGCATCGTATTGGTACAATTGCCGGATGCCCGCCAGATCGTTGAGGAAATAAACAGTGCCGCCGCTCACGGTTGCCTGGGTTTCGTTGCCCGGCGTGCTTGCCAGCCGTTGCAGCACCGTTGCGGACCGGGCGGGGTCGTAGGCAAACAAATCGAAATTGTCGGCAATGGAACTGCCCCGGTCGGTTTCCAATGTGTCGCCGGTGCGGTTTGAACTGAACACGAATGCCTTTGACTCGGAGGTGAAATGCGGGTCAAGGTCGTCGTACAAGTCGTCGGTCACTTGCGAAACCGCCCCCCGCCCGATGTCGTACAGGAAAATATCGTTCCGGCCCTTGCGCACACCGCTCATCACCAGCGTCTTGCCATCGGCGGAAACATCAAAATTCTTGATTTGCACAAAACTCTTCAGCGACTTGCGGCTGACGGGTTTGCCGAAGAATTTCCGGTTGGCCTCGTAAACCCCGACCGCATATTCGCCTTCCCTGACGTGTACCACCACCAACTGGCTGCTGTTGCGCCAGCTTATGAGCGGCACTTGCTCATCAAACCGCTGGCTG
>JANPIL010000288.1:0-6606 GCA_031424975.1 Sphingobacteriales bacterium | reverse complement strand
GATGAACTGCAACTGTTTGACAACCAGACTCCGTTAAAACAGAAACGCATCACCGCCGAAGTTTGCGTGCATCATTTGTGGTTCACGGCGGATGATTACGAAACGCTGGGCAACCAGATCAAATGCAACCCGGCAATCAAGGAAAAACACCACCGCGCCGCACTTTGGCAAGGCTTGCTCGACAACCGTTTGGACATTATCGCCACCGACCACGCGCCGCACACTTGGGAGGAAAAATCGCAGGGCTACTGGAAATCGCCGTCGGGCCTGCCGCTGGTGCAGCACGCCCTGCCCATGATGCTGGAAGCCTGCCGCGACGGCAAACTGACGCTGGAAAAACTCGTGGAAAAAATGTGCCACGCCCCCGCCGATTGTTTCCGCATTGCCGAGCGTGGCTACCTGCGCGAAGGCTACTGGGCCGATTTGGTACTGGTGGATACGAACCGGGGTTTGGCAGTTTCAAAGGATACTATTCTGTACAAGTGCGGTTGGTCGCCGCTGGAAGGCAACACGTTTCGTTCGTCGGTCACGCACACCATCGTGTCGGGGCACTTGGCCTACCGCAATGGGCAGTTTGACGAAGCCGCAATGGGCAAAAGGCTTGCTTTCGGGTAGGAAAGGCGGCAAAAGGTTTGCGATTTCCGGAAGCTGAAAGCCCCGTCTTTAGCGGGGATACTATTTGCGGAACTTTGTTCCGGTAATTTTTGGCGCGATTTTTTTGAGGTATCAATAGAAATAACGTAGCTTTGCAATCCTTAAACACGGAGGATGTAGCTCAGTCGGTTAGAGCATCGGTTTGTGGTACCAACGGTCGTGGGTGCGTCCCCCACCTCCCCCCCCCAAACCAACGCCGCCCCCCCGAACCATTTCGGGGCGGCTTCTTTGGTTTTCCGGGCAGCCAAGAATCAAAATAGTATCCTCCGAAACCTTCAAACCCGCCAATCCGCCGGACTTGGAAAGTCCGTCTACCCTTGCCGAACCTGCATTGTTTTCACACGCCGATCCGGTCTTTCCGGTTTATCTTCACGTTTTTTTCCACGTACAGGATGATTTTGGCGGCAATGTCAACGCCTGTCGCCTTTTCAATGCCTTCCAAGCCGGGCGATGAATTCACTTCCATCACCAGCGGCCCGCGCGCCGAGGGCAGCATATCTACGCCCGCAATGGACAGGCCCATGGCTTCGGCGGCGGCAATGGCGGTTTCGCGTTCGGCTTTGCTCAGTTTTACGGCCTCGCCTTTGCCACCCCGGTGCAGGTTGGATCGGAAATCACCGATTTTGCTTCGGCGTTTCATAGCCCCGATCACTTTGCCGTCCACCACAAACGCGCGGATATCGGTGCCGTTGGCTTCGGCGATGAATTCCTGCACCAGGATATTGGCCTTCATATCGTAGAAAGTCTCCATGATGGATTTGGCGGCCTTGCGCGACTCGGCCAACATCACGCCCACGCCCTGCGTGCCTTCGAGCAGTTTGATGACCACCGGCACGCCCCCCACCTGTGACAGTACATCGTCAATGGCCGACGGGCTGGTGGCAAATGCTGTTTTGGGCAAACCGACACCGGCTTTGGACAGGATTTGCAGGCTCCGCAACTTGTCGCGCGAGCGGGTGATGGCCAGCGATTTGACCGCGCTGAATACCTGCATCATCTCGAATTGCCGTACAATGGCCGCCCCGTATTGGGTGACAGAAGTGCCAATGCGCGGAATCACGGCTTCCACGTGGTCAATGCACCGGGCTTCGTGATACACGCTGGGGTTGCCCCGCTCAATGACGGCGTAGCATTTCAAATGGTCGAGCACCTGCACCTCGTGTCCGCGCTGCCGGGCGGCTTGGCACAGGCGTTTGGTGGAATACAGGTCGGCATTGCGCGAAAGGATGGCGATTCGCATGGGGATTGGGTGGGAAAGCGGGGGAGAGATGCTTAAAAAATGTACGGGTGTGCTGTCAGGGGGTTTTTTGCACGCGGAAAAATAGTATCTCCAAATGAAGCCAAACCCGCCGGATTTACATCGCCGGTTTTGTGAAGGAATTGTTAATAATTGATGTTACGCAAAAGTTTATCCGGCCCGTCATTGCAAACCCGTCATTGCGAGGCACGAAGCAATCTGTTCGGTTCCGTCGGCCCGCAACGTTCCCGTTCGGGTGTGTCCGGCCCGGGAACAGCCTTGCGGGGCGGCTTTTGGCGCGCCTGCCCGTGGACGGATTGCTTCGTGCCTCGCAATGACGATTCTCTTAATCACTGCCTGACATCAGTTAAGAATTGGCCGTGTCGCGGCTGCCGGGTCAGGTGTCGTAGAGTGTGCGGGTGGTTATGCTGCGGCCCAGCGTGATTTCATCGGCATATTCCAGCTCGCCGCCAATGGGAATGCCGCGTGCTATCGTGCTGATTTTTAAGTTGAAAGGCTTCATTTTCTTGGTCAGGTAAAAAGCCGTCGTGTCGCCTTCCATGGTCGGGCTTAGCGCCATGATTATTTCCTTCACCTCCGAGCCGGGCAGCCGCCGCACCAGCGAATCAATGTGCAGGTCGTTGGGCCCCACGCCTTCCATCGGCGAGATAATGCCGCCCAGCACATGATACAAGCCCCGGTATTGCGCCGTGTTTTCAATGGCCAGCACATCGCGCGTGTCTTCGACTATGCACATTAACGAACGGTCGCGGGCGGGGTTGGCGCAGATGGCGCACGTTTCGGCATCCGAAATGTTGTGGCATTGGCGGCAGTATTGTATTTGCGTCCGCATCTGGATGATGGCATCGGCCAGGGCCGCGCTGGTCTCCTCTTCCCTTTTCAACAAATGCAGCACCAGCCGCAACGCCGTTTTCTTGCCGATTCCGGGCAGTTTGGAAATCTCATTGACGGCGTTCTCTATCAGTTTGGAAGGGTAGTTCATGAAAATTCTCTGGTTGTGGAATGCAGGATTGCAGGCCGGGCAGCCGGGGTTTGGTGTGTTGCGGGGATACCTGCCTGTCCGGCAGGCAGGCTATCTCGGGCGGTTTCCGGTTTCCGCGTTGCGTTCCGGAATGCGTCTCACAAAACCTCCGCCGAGATGCCCCGGTGGCAGATGGTGTTGCGCATGGGAGCCATTTCATCAAACGAACCCGTTTTTACGGTGCATTTGCCTTTGTGGTGGATTAGCAGCGTGCACTGCTCGGCCTGTTCGGGTTCGTGTCCGCACACGTCAATGAGCGTTTGGGTCACGTGTTCAAAGGTGTTGACATCATCGTTGAACACCACCAAGTTCCACATTTCGGCTTCTTCTGTGAGGACTTCCTCCAGAACTTCAATTTCCGGCTGGTAAATGGTTTGCATGGCGGGCAGGTAAAATTCGGAATGGTGGGAGATGGACTTTTGCGGGCTTTCTGAAACGGATTGCAGATTGAGTATCAGGGTCTTGGAAGCGGATGGATGTGGTGTGTGTGCATCTTCAAAACCCGGACAAACCCGCAAAAAAACGGTACGGCACGGATACAAAGATACCGAATTTCCATCGTATCCAAAACAATTGCGGTGCTGGCTTTTCCGAATAATTATGCATATTTCGCCGGGGGTAAGGTGAAATAGTATCCTTCGGAAACCTGAAAGTCCCGCATTGAGCAGGAGCCAAACCCGCTTTGTCCTTAACCTGCAACCAAGAATACAAAACCCCATGACTCCCGGATTAGTTTTAACCATTCTCAGCATTTATTTCGGCGTGCTGCTTCTAATCTCGTACATAACCAGCCGGGGCGCGACTACGAACACGTTTTTTACGGCGGGCAAAAATTCGCCCTGGTATCTGGTGGCCTACAGCATGGTGGGCACGGCCATTTCGGGGGTCACGTTCATTTCGGTGCCGGGCGAAGTGGGCGGTTCGCAGTTCTCGTATTTTCAGTTCATTCTGGGCAATGTGGTGGGCTATTTTGTGGTGGCCACGGTGCTGATGCCCGTGTATTACCGGCTCAATTTGGTTTCGATCTACACGTACTTGCAGCAGCGGCTGGGTTTTTGGTCGTACAAGTCGGGAGCGGCGGCGTTTCTGGTTTCGCGCACCATCGGGGCGGCGTTCCGGCTGTTTCTGACGGCTTCGGTGCTGCAAATCGCACTGTTCGATGCGTGGGGCGTTCCGTTTGAGGTCAATGTGCTCATCACCATCGCCCTGATCTGGCTCATCACTTCCAAAGGCGGCATCAAAACCATTCTTTGGACAGATGCCTTCCAGACCACTTTCCTGATTGCGGCGTTGCTGCTGAGCGTGTACCTGATCAGCCAGGCGCTGAACTTGTCGCCGGGCGGCTTGATTGACACGGTGCGGGCAAGCGATTATTCAAGGATTTTCTTTTTCGACAATCCCAAGGACAACAAGTTTTTTTACTGGCAGTTTCTGGCGGGCTTGTTCACCACCATCGCCATGTTTGGCTTGGACCAAGATCTGATGCAGAAAAACCTGACGTGCCGCAGCCTGAAAGACGCGCAAAAGAATATGTTCACGTTCAGCACGGTTTTCCTGTTGGTAAACATCCTGTTCCTGACGCTGGGCGCATTGCTTTACCTATACGCAGCCAAGGAAAACATTGCCATTCCCAAACGCACCGACTTGCTGTATCCGCAACTGGCGTTGAACCACTTCGGGCTGGTGGCGGGCATTTTCTTCATTTTGGGCATCATCGCTTCATCTTATGCCAGTGCCGATTCGGCGTTAGCCTCGCTCACGACTTCGTTTTGCATTGATTTTCTGGAGTTCGAGAAACGTCCCGAAAGCCAGCGCAAGCGGCTCAAAACCATCGTGCATTTGAGTATGTCGGTTGCGTTGCTGCTGGTGATTCTGGTTTTCAACGCCATCAACGACCAAAGTGTGGTGAAGGCGGTTTTCACGGTGGCGGGCTACACGTACGGGCCGCTGCTGGGGCTGTTCGCGTTTGGTTTTTTGACGCGCCTCTCCGTGCGCGACGCGTACGTGCCACTCGTTTGCATTGCCTCGCCGGTTATCTGCTATGTCATCAACCGTAATTCCGGTGTGTGGCTGGGTGGCTACAAATTCGGCTTCGAGTTGCTGATACTTAACGGCTTGCTCACTTTTCTGGGGCTGTTGCTATTGTCGCGGCGCAAGGCGGTGGCAAACCCGGCTCCCTGACCATGACGGCCACGAATAGGATAGGTCATTTGCCGCCCCAAGCCCTGAAAGGGCGGCATCCGCCAGCGCAGGGTGAAGCCCTGCGGATTAGAATCCGCCGGTTGCCAGCATCACCAATGTGCAGCCTTCCACGGTTTCGATTCCCTGATTCTCAGCCATCTGCAGCAACTCCGGGTTTTCGGTGCCGGGATTGAAAATGATGCGTTTCGGATGCAGGGCCAACAGGTAATCATACAAAGGCGGCTGGTTTTGCGTACCCACGTACAGCGTCACCGTGTCTATGCTTTCAAAGTCGGGCTGTCCGTTCTGGATTGGGTGTCCGGCAATTTGTCCAGTTCTGGTTCCAAGCAATTCAACCGGATGTCCAGCAGCCAGCAGGCGGGTGGCGGCCTTGTAGGCGTAGCGTTCGGGATTGTCGGTGGCACCGACAACTAAGGTTCGTTTGTGTGCCATTGCTTGCGGGCGGGTTTGGTGTTTCCGGAAGATACTATTTTCCGGACGGTTGCTTTGCGGGGAAAGGGCGCAATTTCGGGAAATTTCCCGAACGCGCAATCACTCGGCACCCAAGTAACCGAACGTCGGCATCCCGGCAAATCCGCCCTTACCGGTGTGCGTTACCGAGGCCAAGTAGCGGCATACACGGAAAATAGTATCTTTGAAAAAGGCAAAACCCCGGCATGGCCGGTTGGAAAATAACCGTTCCACGAGTGTCAACTCCCGTTATCCTTCCATCCACTCTTTGAACGGATGCGCTTTGTCGCGGCTCACCAGCACTTCTTGCGTGGTTTCGGGCTTCAGATCCAATTTGAGTTTGCCATTGAAATGACTGTGTATTTTATGGATGGCCGGCATAGCGGCGATCAGTTGGCGGTTGAGCCGGAAAAAAAGCCGGGGATTGAGTAGTTTGTCCAGTTCGTCAAGCGTGTAGTCTACCAAATGCTGCTTGCCATCTTTGCGGACCAGGCAAACCATTTCATTGGCCGTTATGAAATAGGCGATTTCATCTTGTGAAATCGGCAGAAGCTGGTCATTTTGCTTGATCAGGAAACGCGTCTTGTGTTTTCTGCCCGCCGTTGGCAGCGCATCCAACAGCGATTCTATTCTGAGGGCGTAATCGTTGGGCGAAGCGTGGACGCGCATTTCCCGGAACTTGATGAGGGCGGCTTCCAATTCCTGCAATTTGATGGGCTTGAGCAGGTAATCAATGCTTTTTACCTTGAACGCCTTGATGGCATATTCATCGTAGGAAGTGGTGAAAATGATGGGTGCCTTTATCGAACAAGTCTCGAATATCTCAAAGCTCAGTCCGTCGGAAAGTTGGATGTCGGAAAAAATCAGATCCGGGGCGCGGTTTGTTGAAAACCATTTTCCGGCGGCTTCGATGCTTTCCAGCACATCTACGATTTCGATAGTTTCATCCACGCTGCGGATCAGCTTTTGCAGCCGCTCGGCCGCCGGATATTCATCTTCTATGATGAGGGTTTTCATGAAA
>JANPIL010000287.1:0-4659 GCA_031424975.1 Sphingobacteriales bacterium | reverse complement strand
CACCAACTGCCTGATTGTCAGTGAACATTACATAACCTAACGTATGCAAAATAAAAAAATAGCCGCTGAATGTTGTAAAAACAGAAATATTCTTTTTATTTTTGATAAAATATTACATTCGTACTCAATTCATCTTCCATGCGCCGCAGCCAGCCGTTTAAAGAATTAATAGAGTACCGCAAGCTTGACCTTGGCAGCCAACTCACCCGGCTCAATGCCTCAGGCACACTGCTGTGCGAGCGGTATTTTTTCAGCCGCCGCGTATCGTTGCTTTACCTGAACAATTTTTACGTTGAAGTATGGTACGACACTGTGCGTGAGGAAGTGGTCAAAGTGCTGCCCTTCAGTTCTTTGCAGTGTCTGGACCCGTATTTAGATTTAATCAAAATCGACAGCGCACTGCCCAAAGCTTACTGATGATTTTTTCGTCGTCGAAAAGCCCAAACCCCGGCATTCGGAGATGCCGGGGTTTGGGCTTTCAGAAAGATACTGTTTCTGGCTTGCCCGACAAGGTCGCACAACCGCCAACCGGTGCGTCAACGTTTTTTTCGCGGCTTTCCCGCCATTGCAAACCCCTTGCCCGGCACATCCGCTTGAAACGTTTCCAGGCAGCCCCGGTCTTGCAGCGTCACCACCACGGTTTTGCCGTCCTTGCCGCCAAACGCCAGGTTGCTCACATTTTTGCCTTTCAATCGTATTTCGCGCACCAGCCTGCCCGATGGTGAAAACACCGCCACCGTGCCCGTTCCCCAACGCGTAACGTACAGGTTGCCAGCCGCATCGCATTTCATGCCATCCAAGCCGCCATCGGCAAATTCAGTGAACACGCGTTTGTTGGCGATTTTCCCTCGCGCATCCACGTCGTACCGCCATATTTTGCGCTGGATGCTTTCATTCACGTACAGCGTTTTCTCGTCAGGACTTAATTCAATGCCGTTGGCTGTACCCATCGCCGAGTCCAGCACAACCGCCTTGCCATCGGGATCAATGCGCCAGATTTTGCCAGTGCCTGCCTTCCAGTCCGGATCGGAGGCAAACAAGCGGCCGTTGCGGTCAATGGCAATGTCGTTGGGCTGGCTGAAATCATCGCGGTGGCAATGCACGCCAATCTGCTTGGTTTGCGGGTTGATCTTCAGGATGTTGTGCGCACCAAAATCGGCCAGGAACATTGTGCCTTGGCGGTTGAACTGGATGGCGTTGGCGATGCTTCCGGTGGGCAGCGTGGCATACAGCGAGCATTGGCCGTCGGGCCGCACAATGCCCACCGTGCCGTCCTTTTGGAAATTGACCACGTACAGCACACCGTTTTTATCGGTCATCGGGCCTTCAATGTTGCCGGTGAACAGTTTTTCGGCGGTCAGGTCGCGGGCCGTGAAGAGTGTCTGGGCCTCAACCGCCACGGACAGCAGGCCGATGGCAAATGCGATACGGCAATTCAAAAATGATATCATGGGCGTAAAATTCGGAAATAAAAAACTGTTATCCGCCAATGACCCGCAAAAACAAAATGAACAGCGGCAGGTTGTGACCTTTGGAAACCTGTCTGCCGGTTTATCCGCCATGCGGGACAGGCAGGGATACTGTTTTTGCGGCGTTTTACGGCAATCAAGAAAACAATAGCAGTCTTGCCATAATTGCCGGGCAACGCGTGAAACTTTGCCCTGAAAATAGTATCCCTTGGAAATGCGAAACCCGGCACTTTTAGAAAGGCCGGGTTTCGATGTTTTGAAAGCTGAAAGCTCCGTTTCCGCCTCTGGCTGAACCTTTGGCTTTAGCGGGGATACTATTTTGCCAGATTTACTGCACCACAAACTTGATGCGCGTGGTCTGCGAGCCGTCGGCGGAGATCAACGTGGCCACGTAAGCGCCTTTGGCCAGCGTTTCCGTAAACTCCACGGCCAGCGAGCCATCCGTGTTGAAAGAGGTCCGGTAGCCCACCCGGCGGCCCAGCAAATCAATAATGGACGACAGTTTCACGGTTGCGTCGGACAGTTTCAGGTTCACGCTGCGGCCATCCGTCGGGTTGGGGAAGAGCGATATTTCGCCCAATCCGCCCGCCACGCCAATGCTCACCTTCACGATTTTAGAAAGCTCCTCAGATCCGTCCAAATCCACCATGTGCAGACGGTAGTACGAAACGCCCGTGTACGGGTTGGCATCTACGGCGCGGTAGAGTTGCAGTTGGCTGGTGTTGCCGTTGGCCGCCACTTGCGCCACTTTTTCAAACGTTTTGCCATCGCGGCTACGCTCCACTACGAAATGGCTGGCGTTTTTCTCGGTGCTCGTCTGCCAGTTCAGGTTTACTTGGCGGTTAGCGGCTTCGGCCTTGAAATCGAGCAGCGTGACCGGCAGCGGATTGAAAGTGATTTCCGAAGCCAGCGTGAACGGGCTGAAATTGTCTACCAAGCCGTTGCAGCCCGTCGTGTTAAACGTGGAGGTGACCGCACCGTTTGTATTGTTCAAACCACCACTGTAAGCTGCAAACGAACCGCCGCCCAGATTCTGCCACAAGCTGCCATTCCACCGCGACACGCGCAGACCGGTGTAGTTGGTGGCCACAAGGTTGGTTCCCACCCCACCCGACTCTGGGTTGCGCCACGTAAGCGTGACGGCCACTTGATCCGTAAGCTGTTCGCGGTTGATGATCCACACTTCGCGTCCGCTGGCATTGATCAAGGCCGCTGAATTGCATATCGCACCGGGCTGCACCACCTTTGATCCCCAGCCGGAACCGGTCGGGTTCTGGAGAAAATACTGGGCGATGAAAGAGGAACCAGCATTGGTAGCCGATGATATGCCAGCCGGACGGTAGAACCCGTTGCTTCCCTGTACCACACCAAAAGGGAACATGAAGCCACCCGTAGCACGACCCACCTTACGCACCGCACCCACCACGTGGCTCAGGTCGCTGGCACCAAGGGTCAGGGCTTGGTCGCGGAAAATCAGCAGTTGGTTTGTCGGCGATGCCGTGGAAGTGGCCGAGGCAAAGGCCGCCGACTGCACCAAGCCAGCCGTGAATCTCATGGTTCCCGCCACACCGACATTGGAACCGAGCGTGACCGCAAACGCGGGGGTTGCGGTGGTGTTGTTCACCGTCAGATTGAAGAAATCCTGCGTACTTAATTCGCTAATATACGCTTGTACGTTACGGGTGGTGATATTCTGAACGACCGAGCCTTCCAGTTCCACCTCACCGGCGCGGGCATGGAAGCCGTTGCCGGTGGTCGGGTGCGTGAACCAGTTGCCTTGCAGGAAAACCTTGAAATTCGAACCGCTGGCATCCAGCAGGTTGCTGCCCGTGCCGGTAGCCGCACCCGCCGTTACGCCGCCGATGGTCAGGTTTTGGCGCACACGGGCTTGATTAACCAGCGTTTTAATCGCCGTGCCAGCACCGGGGTTCGCAAACGACAACTGCGCGTAGTTGGCAGTAGATGCCAAGGTACTATTGAATACCCCCGCTACCGGTTGCGCCTGCCCGGCGTTGTACACCACCGTTGTGTTCAGTTCAAAATTGATGTCCGTACCGTTTTGCGTGGTGTAGCCACTTGGGAAAGTCGTGGCTGTTGCAGCGGTGCCCAGCGTCAGGCGGCTTTCACCGGCGGATCCGACGGTAGCGGGGTCGCTGGCGTTGTTCTGCAATGGATTGCCCGCCAAAGTAGCGTTTCGCATGATGAAGGATTGCCCGGCCACGCCACTGATTTGGAATCCGCCATCAACGAGGTTGTTGTTCGGGTTGATTACCAAGGCATTGCGCACCGTTGTACCGGGGGTTGCCGTTCCGTTGGAAGTCAGCGTTTTGTCCACAAGGCCGGTGCCTGATATCCGGGTCAAGACCAAGTTGGCATACGTTGTGGTGCCCGTACCCGCCAAACCCTGGACACTTTGCGCCGAATTGGCGGCGTACACGAATCTGGTACCAGTCTCGAAATTGATATCCGAACTGCCATCCGTGCGGAAGCCGCCGGGAAACGTGGTGGCCGTGCCGTTGCTGCCCGCCACATAACGGCTTTCGCCTGCAACACCGGTAACCACGTTTGTTTCGGGAATTACCGTTTGGGTGGTGGTGGCGTTGACCATACTAAACGTGCTGCCGGATGTTCCGGTAACCTGTAGGCCATTGTCCGCGAAAGTGTTGTTCGGGTTGATGGTCAGGTTGCCGCGCACGGTAATGGCGCGGCTCTGCAGCGTCTTGGTAATGGCATACACTCCCGGAGTTGGGTTCGGGTTGGTAAGCATCAGGTTGGCGTAGCGGGAGGTCACCGTTGCACTCTGGATACCGGCAATCTGCTGAACCACGCCCGAGTTGTACACCACCGTCGTGTTCGGCTCGAAGTTCACATCAGTTCCCGTTTGGCTGTAGCCTGCCGGGAAAGTCGTGGCTACCGCAGCCGTACCCAGCGTGATGCGGCTTTCGCCGAAAGTACCCGCCGTGCCAATGTTGGTGACCGGATTGCCCGCCAGCGTGGCGTTGCGCATGGCAAACACTTGACCCGCGGTTCCCGTAATCGCGTTACCGTTGTCAATGAAATTATTGTTCGGATTGATTGTCAGGCCGTTACGGATAACCGTAGCAGCAGCCAGCGTCTTGGAAACCACCTTGGGCAAACTGGACACCGGGTTGGTCAGCGTCAGGTTGGCGTACTGCCTGGCTCCGCCATT
>JANPIL010000286.1:0-17027 GCA_031424975.1 Sphingobacteriales bacterium | reverse complement strand
CGAACGTAATCAACGGGCGGTAAGGGTGCATTGGAGTTTTACGGTAGCTGCCGCCGAAGACAAACTTAAAGGCTGGTATCAAAAAGTTAACCCTGCCAATAAACCACCGGATTCTACAAATTAAATTGGAAAAACACTAGTCGCACTGATTTAATTTGTGGCAAAAACGGGAAATACTGGGACGTATATAAAAGTATCAGGCCGGAAAAACCTCTGATCTTTTCAAAAGGCCGTTATAAATATTGTTATTATTTTGATTGTGAAGGAAAAAGTACGTACTTCTATTACCGAGAAACAAAAGACGGAATCCTCAAGCGTGAAAAATTTGACTTCGATGATGTGATCTATTCCGAGACTTGGCGTTTACAAGACGACACAATCATGGAAATCATGGATTTTTCTTACAACATCATAGTGTTGACTAAAAAGGAAATAATCCTTACCAACACCGTACATCCTGAAGACACACTATATCTGGTCAAGTCGCTACGTTGACTTGATGGCTTGCTCACTAGAGTTGTTATATGGTGATAATAAACAAGTTGTAAATATTTTCAATAAAACCGAACCCGGAAAACAGTATCTTTTCAAAATGCAAAACCCCTCTTTGTCAAAACAAACAGAGAGCGTGCATTGCACGGATGAGAATGCGGTTTAAACAAATTTTTTAAATAACTGATTATCAACCGATAGCAACTCTAATGAATTAAAAGACCCAAAAAAATGAAATCATCCATAAAACAATTAAATTTTGCGGCTACTCTTGTCTTCATGAGTTTTTTGATGTGTTGCCAAGAAGGTGAAAACCAACAGCAAAAAATAAACATTGATTTGGAGACACTGAAAAAAGATTCCAGTCTCGGCAAGTTTCTTTCCCATGTTGATACAATCAAGTATGACAAGCATGGGAATTTGGTTTACAGTATGGAGAAAAAGTCTATCTACGGAAAAGGAAGATTTGGTGGTACTCTCTATGTCCTGTCGGAAGACAGCCTGACACCACTCCGTAAAGTCAGTGTTTACAATCCTGGGTATGCATCCGAATATCACCAGGTATTCATCAAAAATGACAGCGTTGCCTAAGGCGGGTTTTTCGAAGGTATTGTGTATGTACTTGATAAGAGGGAGAAATACGATGTTTTCGTGGATGGGGCAGGTTTTGAAAAAACTGTTTCGGATGGCAATCAAACAGTCTTCAGGAGAAAATGCCCTCTCAAGGGTATCTACAAGTTTGAAGGAACTGTCCGCATTGCGGGCAGGGAGCGAAGGTTTTTGTACTATTACGTAGTGGTATAGACATCACATCTGTCACAAGTTCTCAGCCAGTGGTAAGCATGGGCAAAAGTCTACGGCTTGGCGTTGGGTTCAGTCAAGGCACGAAGACCAAGCCCTTGCCCGTAACAGGCGGGGTTTGGTGTTTTGCGGGCGATGTTGTTTTCAGGACTGGCAGACATCTGCAAGTCCAGCTTACACAGCCCTACATACTGAGATGGTACTGCCCGTTGGATAGCCGGTTGGCATCGCCACGGAAAAATAGTATCTTTTGAAAAGCCCAAACCTTCCTGCCTTCAAGTTTAAGGTGGTTTCCGATAGTTTCGATTCAAGTAAGCAAAGGCTGATCAAGGCAAGAAAGGCCACTCCTTTGCTTAAAAAAAATTAATGAGAAACTTCTTCCATACTTCAGATTCGGAATATGGGAAAAGCGGGAAACATTGCAGGGAAGGCTACATATGCAATGTTCCCATATAATTTATACGATGATACCAAAGATTATAAGGACGGAGAAATAAGTTTCCCGAGATATGCCTACAAGCCATCCACGGCTGGCGGGGCATTTGCCGTTGGTATACACTATAGCGGATTAGCCGGATTTATCGTTGGGACTGCTGCGATGTCAGGTGAGATGACATACGACTTGGTTTCGTGGTGGGGAAAACAAATCGCGATTTACAACACGCAACTGGAGAATACTTTGAAAAGTGGATGAATTCCCCAATAACACCATCAGGTTAAATTTATGATAATATTCAGCATTAATGCCAAGTATCAGTTCAAAACACTGTCTTTCATATTATCCGTTTTAGGGTTCATTATTCTGATGTCGGCCATTTATCTGGTTGATATCAAGTCAGGTTTTGTCAATATCAATAAGGAGAGGTACAACGGGAACTACCTGCCAGTACTAATTCCTTTATCATTAATCACTATTCCTTCGGCATACCTGTATTTGGAGTATTTATTTTTTAATTACGGAATGGCTTTGTCAATTGATGTTTCGGATCGGAAAATACATCTGAAAACAAGAAAAAGTGAGCATGAATACGCTTTTTCTCAAATTGAAAAGATAACAAAAGTATGTTCCTTTCCAGCCGGAGAGAACAGGTTGAGGCGGATGCCTACAGATACATTCTCATACCATGTCATTGAACTTGAAAACAACTGCAAGATAATTGTTTCCTCATTGATTGTGGATGATTTTCGCATAAACGGGGTTAGGAACGATGTCAAAAAGAAATTCATTCCTGCCATTATTCCTCTGGATGGGATGTTATTGAATATCCGTTAATCTGACAATTTAAACGGCAAGCCCAAAATCAAGGTCGGGTTTGCTATCCCCATCAAATCCGGCAAGAAGCAAGCAGAACTAATTGTCAGCCACAGCCTGCTTCGGTGCGGCTAACGTTACTTGAACATCCGTGCTGCCGCCACGGCATTCTGCCAGCCCGAATGCAGGGCTTTGGCTTGGCTGGCGGGCATTTGGGGCGTGAATGTGCGGTCGGCCCGCCAGCGTTCGGCTATTTCGAGGCGGTCTTTCCAATAACCCACCGCTAAGCCCGCCAGATAGGCCGCACCCAAGGCAGTGGTTTCGTTTACCACGGGGCGCACCACCGGTACGCCCATCACATCGCTCTGGAACTGCATCAGGAAGTTGTTGGCAACCGCGCCGCCATCCACGCGCAGGCTTTTGAGCCGGATGCCCGCATCGCGTTGCATGGCTTCAAGCACGTCTTTGGTCTGGTAGGCAATGGATTCGAGTGTGGCCCGCACCACGTGTTCGCGGGTGGTGCCGCGCGTGAGGCCGAACATCGCGCCGCGCACTTCGCTGTCCCAGTAGGGCGTGCCCAACCCCACAAACGCCGGAACCACGTACACGCCGCCGCTGCTTTCCAAGGAAGTGGCCAGTGTTTCGCTTTCCGATGATTGTGCCAGTATCCGCAGGCCGTCGCGGAGCCACTGCACTGCCGAACCGGCCACGAAAATGCTGCCTTCCAAGGCGTATTCCACTTGGCCGCCAATGTTCCACGCAATGGTGGTGAGCAGGCCGTGTTGTGAGGCAACGGCTTTGGTGCCGGTGTTCATGAGCATGAAGCAGCCCGTGCCGTAGGTGTTTTTGGCCGTGCCCGGTTCAAAGCAAGCCTGCCCGAACAATGCCGCCTGCTGGTCTCCGGCAATGCCCGCAATGGGAATCCGCTCACCGCCAAACGCGGCGGTGGTGTGGCCGTACACCTCCGACGATGAACGCACTTCGGGCAGCATGGAGGCCGGGATGCCGAACATTTCCAGCAGTTCCGCATCCCATCTCTGTTCGTGGATGTTGTAGAGCATGGTGCGCGACGCATTGGTGCAGTCGGTGGCGTGGACACTGCCGCGCGTCAGTTTCCACACCAGCCACGCATCAATGGTACCGAACAGCAATTGGCCATTGTCGGCTTTGGCCTTGGCTCCGGGCACGGTGTCGAGTATCCACCTGATTTTGCTGGCCGAGAAATAGGCATCTATCAGCAAGCCGGTCTTTTGGCGCACGGTTTCATCATAGCCCAGCCGCTTCCATTCCTCACAGATCGGAACCGTTTGCCGCGACTGCCACACAAGGGCGTTATACACCGGTTCGCCGGTGGTTTTGTCCCAGACCACGGTGGTTTCGCGCTGGTTGGTGATGCCCACGGCGGCGATTTTCTTGGCGGTGAGTTTGGCCAGTACCTCCCCGATAACCGACCCCACCGAAGTCCAGATTTCATTGGCATCGTGTTCCACCCATCCGGGATGCGGAAAATGCTGCGCAAATTCCTTCTGGGCGGTCTGCACAATGTTTCCGGCTTGGTCGAAAGCGATGGCACGCGAACTGGTGGTGCCTTGGTCAATGGCGAGGATGTACATGGGTGGGTGGGTTTGGATTTCCGAAAGATGCAACTTTCCGGCATGAATTCATTGGCTGTGTCGGGGCGGTTGCGGTGGTTACCGGCAAAATAGTACGCCATCCCACCTGCTGGACGGGCAGGGACGCATGAATATCTTCCGGAAAGCTGAAAGCCCCGTCTTCAGCGGGGGGCCAAACCCGCCCTTATTCGGCATTCCAAACTCCGCATTCCGCACTCCCGAAATAGTATCCCCGCAAAAGCCCGAACCGGCTTCCCAATACCACTTGTTTTCTCGGCGGCGCGAACCGCCAACCGTGGACTATCCGTTGAAATAGTGTATTTTCACAACGCCAAACCCGCCGCCGGATTTTCGGCCGGAAAACTTCACTTCCGGTTCGGGATGCAAACCCGGAGATGCCAAACCCAAGCCCATGAAGACCCGCACCCGCAAGCAATCGCCCCAGGAGGAACCCCGCGAACTGGGTTTCGGCAATAAACTCGTGGACACCACCACGCGCCTCATCAACCAGAACGGCACTTTCAACGTGGAGCGGAGCGGCAGCCGGTTGGGGCGCGATTTGTACCACCGCTTCATCACTATGCCGTGGAGCCGGTTTTTCCTGCTGCTGGTCGCGGGTTATTTTGCCATCAACTGCCTGTTTGCGCTGCTGTACATGGCCGCCGGCCTCGAAGACTTGCAGGGTGTGCAACAGCGCAATCTGTTGCAGGGCTTCTGGGAGGCTTTCTTTTTCAGCACCCAGACTTTCACCACCGTCGGTTACGGACGCATCGCCCCGGTTGGCTGGACGGCCAGCATGATTGCCTCCGTGGAGTCCATGCTGGGCCTGCTGGCGTTTGCCATGGCCACGGGCGTGCTCTACGGGCGGTTTGCCCGGCCCGTGGCGCGGATTGTGTACAGCGACCGTGCGCTGCTGGCTCCCTACAAGGATCGCACGGCGTTCATGTTCCGCCTTGCCAATGCCCGCAACAGCCAACTGATTGAGGTGGGGGTGGAGGTGGTGTTGAGCATGGTGGACCTTGGTGGCGGCCAAGCCGAACCGCGCCGCCGGTATTACAACCTGAAACTGGAACTGGACCGCATTAACCTGCTGTCGCTGAGTTGGACGCTTGTACACGCGCTGAACGAAGACAGCCCGCTCCACGGCATGACGCACGCGGATTTGGAAGCCTCCGATGCCGAGTTCCTGATCTTTATCAAGGCTTTTGACGATACTTTCTCGCAGGTGGTTTACCACCGCAGCTCGTACCGGTATGATGAAATCGTGTGGGGGGCCAAATTCAAGCCCATGTACGCGCCCAACCGCGAGAATGGCAAGGTGCGGCTGGACCTGGACCGCATCAGCGAGTTTGAAGCGGTGGGCCTGCCGGAACCGGTCTTGGAAACGGAAGGGGAAAATGAAACCGAAACCACTGGCGCGTGAGCAGGGTGGGTTTGGTGTTTTGCGGGGATACTATTTTGAGACAGCAACTTTGGCAAAATCCAGAATCCTGCCAGCGTCCGGGGAAGCCTTGTTGCGGTAAGACTGGCTCACGGCAAAAAAGAACCCTTCAACGGTTTGCAGCTACCCAAAGGTGGCGATTTTTACCACAAATGTCGATGCGAAGAATGAAAATCCGATTAACCACAATTGTATCTGCGAAGCACTTCACTGTCACTTTTGGGTAGCTGCTGTTAGAGGCTGGCTTTCTTCTCATTAGTAAGGACTTTTCTCTGTTTTGATACCTGCTGGAAGTTCAAAAGTTTTCGTGTCAAGTTTCATTGGTTTAACTTCTTTCGCAACACTTTCCAAAGTAAACTGAGCTGTCTCAACGATAGATTTTAAAGGCAAAGATTTTGATTTTGAAAGATAGTCAAACCAGTTGCCGAATTTATGAGTTGCAAATAGTTTTGTGTCAACCGATAATTTAGAATTGAAATAATACTTTTGAGGCCCGCTTTTACAAGTCAATAGTACTTCGTCACACTTATAACCTAAGATTTCAGTCACCCCTTTGTTTACTTCAACTTTCAGAATTTCGTCACCTTGAACACTAGCGTCATTCCAAAAAGCTGTTTCTGAATTTGACATTTTGTTGTAAAGTTTATTGTCTTTGTTGATGTAAAGTTGCCATTGAACTAAAGTCCCATTCGCAATAGATTTGTAGTCGCCACCTTTGATTAAATACTCCTGTGTCGAACCCATCATTGAAGTCCATTGGTGGTCAGTCATTTTCGGATTTTTACTTTTGTAAGTGTTGGTATAAAATATTTTACCTTCAAAAGATTGTCCCCATACAATAATTGTCGTTAAGAGTGTAAAAATAATTGCTATTGCCTTTTTCATTTGATTAAAATATGTATTTATTGTTTAGTCTTTAAGGCTGTATAGTATTTTTTGGAAATCAGTTTTGAATTTATCTTTGTTTTCTGCTGCTGCCCAAGATAAAACCTTATAGTAAGCAGTCTTCGTCTCAACAACTCCCACCAAATAATAAATTTCGATTGTAGCGTCCTTGTCATAATATGTTACATCACACTCAATGAAATTTTTTTCTCCTTTTTTTTGAGATTGTGGTTTTGAAACTTTTCTCTTTTCTTCATCCTTTAGAAAGTCTTTTATGAAACTCTCATAAAACTCATTAATTGAAGAATATTTCATGTCAACTAAAGCTAGGTCTTCTTTTGTATCGAAAATTATAAAGCCGTAAACATCTTTTACGGTGCTTTTGTATTGTATTGCTGATGCAGAATTAAGTCCGATCGTTTTACTCATATACTCTGGCAAGCCAATATTAAAAGAATGTCCAGCCTTGTACTGTTTAAATTCAGTTTGGGCAAACGCTGTCGTGGTCAATAGAACCAAGGTTGTTGTGAAAATTGTAAATGTCTTTTTCATTTTTTTTGTCTGTTTATTTTTTTATTGTTTGTCAATCTGTTGTCTGTTAAAATTGCCCGTAATATCTGTATTTACGAAAGTCCGCGTTTTTAGGGTAAAATTTCGCAAATATGGCTATGCCGGTAATTGTGCCGCTCCGCGAACGCATGACAAGCCGGTCTGCGTATCAGGCCGTAATCGCCTCGGCCAGCACGGTCACCTTATTGTCCAACACTTCCACCACACCGCCATCCACCTGCCAGTTTTGCTCGCCGATGGCGGTTTTCACCACAATCCTGCCTTTGTCCAGCGTACTGATGAGGGGTGCGTGGTTGTTGAGTACTTGAAACGAGCCGTCTGAGCCGGGAAAAGTGGCGGAAACGGCCTCGCCGGAAAAAACGGTATTGTCGGGTGTGATGATGTCTATCAGCATTTTGGCTTAAAAAAAAGCCCTCCCTTGCGGGGAGGGTTGGGTGGGGCTTCTTTAGTTATTTCGAGTTATTTCGATGCTTCGGCCAGCAATTTCTCGCCTTTGGCAATGGCCTGCTCAATGGTTCCAACCAGGTTAAAGGCCGACTCGGGCAGGTGGTCCAGTTCGCCGTCCATGATCATGTTGAAGCCTTTGATCGTGTCTTCTATGTTCACCAGTTCGCCTTTCAGTCCGGTAAACTGCTCGGCCACGTGGAATGGCTGCGACAGGAAACGCTGCACGCGCCGTGCCCGCGAAACGGTCAGCCGGTCCTCTTCCGAAAGTTCGTCCAGACCCAGGATCGCGATGATGTCCTGCAATTCCTTGTAGCGTTGCAGCACCTCTTTCACGCGTTGGGCGGTATTGTAGTGTTTTTCGCCCACCACATCAGCCGAAAGGATGCGCGAAGTGGAGTCCAACGGATCCACGGCCGGATAAATGCCCAGTTCCGAAATCTTGCGGTTTAGGTTCGTGGTGGCATCCAAGTGGGCAAACGTATTGGCCGGAGCCGGGTCAGTCAAGTCATCGGCGGGCACGTACACGGCCTGCACCGATGTGATGGAACCGCGCTTGGTGGAGGTAATGCGTTCCTGCATGGCTCCCATTTCGGTGGCCAGCGTGGGCTGGTAGCCCACCGCCGACGGCATCCGGCCCAACAGTGCCGACACTTCGGAGCCGGCTTGGGTGAAGCGGAAAATATTGTCGATGAAAAACAGGATGTCGCGTCCTGCTCCCGTTCCGTCGCCGTCGCGGAAGTGTTCGGCAACCGTCAGGCCCGACAGGGCCACCCGCGCACGGGCTCCCGGAGGCTCATTCATCTGTCCGAATACCAGCGTGGCTTTCGAATCCTTTAACGCTTCGGGGTCAACCTTGCTCAAATCCCAGCCGCCACTTTCCATGGAGTGCTTGAACTCGTCGCCATACTTGATAATGTCCGATTCAATGAATTCGCGCAGCAAATCATTGCCCTCGCGGGTGCGTTCGCCCACACCGGCAAACACCGAAAGGCCGCTGTAAGCCTTGGCGATGTTATTTACCAGTTCCATGATGAGGACGGTTTTGCCCACACCCGCCCCGCCGAACAGGCCTATTTTGCCACCCTTCACGTAAGGGGCCAGCAGGTCAATTACCTTGATGCCCGTGAAAAGCACTTCGGAGGAAGTGGACAAGTCCTCGAACTTGGGTGGCCTCCGGTGGATGGGAAGCCTCTCGTCCGACGCTGGCTGCGCAATGCCGTCAATGGCTTCGCCAACCACGTTGAACAACCGCCCCTTGATGGCTTCGCCGGTAGGCATCTGGATCGGGCGGGTCAGGTCAGCCACTTCCATGCCGCGCTGCAAACCGTCGGTGCTGTCCATGGCAATGGTGCGCACCCGGCTTTGGCCCAAGTGCTGCTGGCATTCCAGAATCAGTTTGGTGCCGTTGAGTTTGGTCACTTCCAGCGCATCGAGGATGTTGGGCAGGCGGCTGCCTTCGGCCTCAAAGCTCACATCCACCACCGGGCCGATTACCTGGGTTATGCGGCCGGTATTCACTTTTTTGTGGGAAGCCGCTGCGGGAGTCACCGCTTCCTGCGTCAATGTGTCGTTTGCCATTTGTAAAGGGTATATTGCGATGGGTTTGGTTGTCGTTTCAAGGCGCAAAGGTAGGGCATTGTTGGTGAATCGCAAAACCTTTTTGAAACCGCCGCGTTCAACGGGAGAATCGTTTGGGGCTATGGTTTGGCACGAAAATAGTATGTTTCAGGAAGCTGAAAGTCCCGCCTTGAGCGGGAGCCAAACCCCGCCAGTTTGTCTTGAATCACGAATGGCCGCCGATTACGCGGATGGCACGGACAAAAGCAGGAATGCGCGAAAAGTCGGTTCGTCCGTGCAATCAGTGCCATCCGCGCGTATCCGCGATTCAAAACGCAGGCCCGACAAAACAGTATCTCCCGGAAACCCCAAACCCCCAGCCGTATGCATCTCCTTGTTTTCCTTCTTTTCAATCTCGCCTTCATGGAATCCACTCCCGTGCCAATGGCCGCTTCCGACATCCGCATCACCCTCCACAGCCTGCGCAACGACGAGGGAACCGTGCTGCTGTCCATGTTCAAGTCGGCGGATGGCTATCCGGGCAAGAACGAGAAGGCCGTGCGCCAGGCCAAAGGGAAAGTGAAAGGCGGCATCTGCGAGATTGTGCTGGAAAACGTGCCGGCGGGTACTTATGCCATCTCGGTTTTGCACGATGAGAACAACAACGGCAAGATGGACACCAAGGCGTTCGGAATCCCGAAGGAAGGCTACGGCGCGTCGAACGATGCCAAGGCCACATTTGGCCCGCCTTCCTTTGCCGATGCCAAGTTTGAACACCCGCAGGAAACCCCGCTGCGCATCAAAATGCGGTACTTTTGAATTGAATGAGTAAATGAGCGAATGTGTGAATGAGTAAATATCCGCTTTTTCACTGACTGATGTTGCGCAATGACATTTCTCTATGAGGGTGGGGATAGTTATGCCATTATCAAAATTTATCTCTCAAGATACAAGCAAACTCCAATTGCCATTTATCTTCTTCTGTTTTCCTGAAAACAAATCAAATGCTGTTATCTCACAAGTTCCTGCTTTTTTCTCAACGACCTTAAAAAAATCTAGTTTGCTATCTCCGTCTAAATCCACAAGGTTTCTTATGTCACCGTAATAGCTTGTGGCGGGGTAATATTTTATCTTCTGACCATCTGTTATATCAAACACTTGATATAAACAGTAATTTATTGCTTTTCCGGCGGCTCCAGCAGACTTAGCTATCAAAACTAAAAACTTTTGTGAACCAAGTGCGATAGAGTATGCCTCCATCATATTTGATGATAAAAATCTCGGGTTGAAATCTTTGTTTGTCAATGGCGTGCTCTTTTCGGATACTGTAAATTTGAACTTATTTACTTGTATCTCATCTGCTTTGTCCCCGCCGTATTGGAATAATCTTACTGTCAATGATTTGCCTATTGATAGTTTGTACTCCGACACTTCATCATTGGCATTGACCAGTTTCAAGCTGTTATCAATTTTGTTCATTGATATTTTTGCTCTACCTGCCTTGCCAAGTGAGGCGATTTTGGACAAAACCTTTTGCCCATCTGCTGCCAATAACAGTAGCGCAAGAAAAGAACATAAAAGCAATTTCATATTTACCAAGTGTTTTTTAGCTGCAATTTTGGAAGATCAGGGTAATAATACGGATACGCTGCCCTTAAACTCTCGGCTGTTCTTTTCATAAATATTGTCCCACCTGCTGCGCCATGTCGGCGTAACATCATTTACTCATTCACTTCCCCGGCACGTAGCCCAGAATCGCCTCCACCTTTGTTTCGCCGCTGAACTGCTGGATTAGGTTACGGTCGGCATCGTACACGTACACCGACGGCAGTTGGATGGTGCCGAATGTCTGGGCCAGTGTGCCGGGTTGTATCTGGTACATCCGCACGGGTTCGCGCAGGCCGTATTCTTTCGCAAACTCCCCGATTTGGGGCAGGCTTGCCCACGAAACCATCAGCAGATTAGTGTGGGCAAAAGAATCCTGGAGCCGTGCTATTTCCGTGGCCTCGCGCTGGCAGTGCTCGCAGCCGGGCTGGAAAAAAACCAGCACCACCGGCTTTCCGGCGGCAAGTTGTTTTGTTGAAATAACCTTGTTGTCCAGCCCGCGCAGTTCGAGGTGGGGGAGTTTAGGCTTTTCGGAAGATACTATTTTGTTTTCGGATGAAACGGCGACCAAGTCGGATTTCGTCTCCGTTTTGCGGTCGGGCGTGCATTGCCATGCCAGCAGCCCCGATACAATGACCAGCCACAAGGCCAGTTTTTGGCTTACGGTGCGGCGGGCGGGCGGGGCGGCCACGGTTTCGGGCGGGTGGCTGTCGAGCATGATGCGGAATGTGGTGCCTTTGCCCGGTTCTGATGAACGCACGAAGATTTTGCCTTGGTGGTAGTTTTCAATGATCCGCTTGGCCAGCGTCAGTCCCAGGCCCCAGCCGCGTTTCTTGGTGCTGAACCCCGGCTCAAACACCTTGCGCAGGTTGGTTTTGGCAATGCCCTTGCCCGTGTCGGCAATGTCAATGACCCACTTGCCGGTCTGGTTTTTGAGTGTGATATTGATCTCGCCGCTGCCGCCGCCCATGGCATCCACGGCGTTCTTGCACAGGTTTTCAATCACCCATTCAAACAAGTGCCGGTTTATCTGCGCCGGAGCCGGATTGGGTGCGTCGTCGGCGAGCCGCATCTTCACCTTGACGGAAATCCGCTTTTGCAGGTAACCCATGATGTTTTCCAACACTTCGTGTAGGTTTTCCTCGGTGAGCGTGGGCACCGAACCGATGTTTGAGAACCGCGCCGTAATCATCTCCAGTTTCTGCACGTCCTTTTCCAATTCGGGAATTGCATCGCGGTGCGAAAAATGCTCGTCCGAACGGAAATATTCTATCCAGGCCATCAGCGATGAGATGGGCGTGCCCAACTGGTGCGCCGTTTCCTTGGCCAGCCCCACCCACACGCGGTTTTGCTCGGCGCGGCGGGCGGCGCTGAAAGCCAGAAACGTGAGGATGATGAACACGGCCACCACGCTTAACTGCACATACGGGTAGTATTGCAATTGGTACAGTACATCGGAGTTGCGGTAATAGACGCGCTGTTTCAGCCCGGCCACGTTGATTTCCACTGGCGGATGCTGCATTTTCATGGTTTCCAGTTCGTCGAGCAGGATTTCCGTTTTGCGCTTCTCAGAAGTGTTTTCCGAAAAGCCGATGTTGGCCGACGAAATCGGCTGGTTCTTGTCGTCGGTCAGGATTGCCGGAATCACCACCTTGCGGATGATTTGCTCGACGATGAAATTGGTGGCCTCGCCGTCGTCGTTGTCGCTCTGGGCACTGGTAATAAATTCCATCGCCTTGGCGTACAGTTCTATTTCCTGCCGTTCGTGTTCGGCCAGCCGGGTAACGACGTAGTTGGTGTAAAATACCGACGCGCCGCCAATCAGCAGGGCAATGAGTACGGTGACAATCTTGAACTGCGACTTGTCGTCGTAGAGGTTTATCAGGAAATTCTGTTTCATGATGCGAGAGGCCGGGTTTGGGCTTTCCAAAAGATACTATTTTTAACTCATGTTACGCAAAAGTTTATCCGGCCCGTCCTTGCGAATCCGTCATTGCCTGCGAACAATCGGTTATTTATACTTGTTCTAAATTGACTTGGCAAACCCCAAAACCGGGCAATCATTTCCACTTTGGGTTTTTCGGTGGTAATTTTGAGCCACGATTCAGAATACCTAACGCCATACCATGCACCAACATTTCAAGGCCGTCAGCATTTCGCACCAAACCGCCCCGATCGAAGTCCGGGAACGGGTTTCGCTAAACGAGCAAGGCTGCAAAAACCTGATGGTGCAAAGCCGGGAAATACTGGACATCCCCGAAATGCTGGTATTTTCGACCTGCAACCGCACCGAAATCTACTACACCGCTGCCGAAGACCAAACGGAATCCATCATAAAACTGATTGGCATCCAGAAAAGCATGGACATCGGGGCGTACCGGCAGTTTTTTCAGACCTTCACCACGCACACCGAGGCCGTCAGCCGTCTTTTCGAAGTGGCGCTGGGGCTGCATTCGCAGGTTATCGGCGATTTGCAGATCACCTCGCAAGCCAAACACGCCTACCAGTGGTCGGCTGATTTGAACATGGCCGGGCCGTTTCTGCACCGGCTGATGCACGCCATTTTCTTTGCCAACAAACGCGTGGTGCAGGAAACCGCCTTCCGCGACGGGGCTGCCTCGGTAGCCTACGCCACCACCGAACTGCTCGAAGACCTGACCGCCGCCCTGCAAACCCCGAAAGTGCTGGTGGTGGGCTTGGGCGAAATTGGAGCCGACGTGTGCCGCAACCTGGCGGAAAAAAAGCACTTCGATGTCACGCTTGCCAACCGCACCCAAAGCAAAGCCGAGCAACTGGCCCAAACGCTGGCAATGAAAGTGTTGCCGTTTGCCGAGGCGCAGGCACAAATGCACCGCTACGATGTGGTCGTCAGTTCGGTTGCCACGCCCGAGGCATTCATCACGCGCGATGCCGTGCGGCAGTGGGGCATCCAGTCGTACAAGTTTTTCATTGATCTGGCCGTGCCGCGCAGCGTGGAAAGCGGCGTGGGCGAACTGCCCGGCGTGGTGCTCTACAACATTGACGAAATCAGGAACCGCGCCAACGAGGCCCTGCAAAAACGCATTGCCGCCGTGCCGCACGTGCGCCGCATCATTGCCGAGGCCTTGGTGGATTTCAACGACTGGTCGCGCGAGATGGCCGTTTCGCCGACAATCAACAAGCTCAAAAACGCGCTGGAGCAAATCCGTCAGGACGAAGTGGCGCGCCACCTGAAAGGGCTTTCGGCCCCCGAAGCCGAACGCATAGACATGATTACCAAGGGCCTGATGCAGAAAGTGATGAAGCTGCCCGTGCTGCAACTGAAAGCGGCCTGCAAGCGCGGCGAAGCCGAAACGCTGGTGGATGTGCTCAACGACCTGTTCAATTTGGAAAAACAATCCGCAACCGCCATGAACAATGGCGCAACGGATGGCATCCATTAGGAAATAGGCGGGAAAACGGAAATGTTCCGGCTTCCTGCAAACACACAAAACCCCCATCCGGTTAAAACGGATGGGGGTTTTGCATTTCCGGGGGATACTATTTTCATTCGTTCCCGTAGGCGGTTTCCTTCCGCTGTTTCTCATCCTGCTTGAACAAGCGAAGTTCCATCACGTACGAGGCCAGCAGCCCCAAGCCGCCGAAAATCAGGATCATGGAGAAAAACGCCACCTCATCGTCCATCTGCAAGGAGTTTTCCAGCAGGTTGCCGAACAAGATGCCCAGCCCCGCACCGATGGCCAGCAGCGCAAACCGCAGCGTGGTGGATGGGTTGGCGCGGCGGCGCGGCTTGTCGAGGCTCGGGTTCATGCCTTTGGCAATCATGGCCATGCGTTCCACGTTCTCGAAGTAACGCATGAAGATGAGCATGGTGATGCCACCAATAACCGTGACAATGGGAATAAAGACACCGATAAGTGCGGGATTCATAGTTGTTTTGTTTAAGTAAGAAGATTGATTTGCCAATGGGATGCAAAGTGCGGGAGGCGGGTTACAGGGATTGGAAAAATAAATGCCCGCCCGTGCGGAACCGCATCATTTGAATACCGCCAAAACAGTATGTTCCAAAAAGCCCAAACCCGCCGGACTTGGAAAGTCCGGCCACCCTTGCCCAAACAGTATTCACGCTTTCAGCGCGATTTGCAACTTTTGAAAACGCCAAACCCGCCCCGTTTTTACGCCCGCAAAAAAATCCGTAGCTTGGCTGTAACCCGCGCCCCGGTTCTGGCATCTCAACATACGTGAAAAGCAGCGCAAGCGATATCCAGCTCATTGACCGCATCGTGGCCGGCGACCCGTCGGCGCACCGCGACTTGGTGAACCGGCACAAGCAATATGCGTTCACCATCGCCTTCCGCATTTTGCGCAACCGTGAGAATGCCGAGGAAGCCGCCCAGGATGCGTTCATGCAGGCGTTTAAAAACCTGTCATCGTTCAGCCGCGAGTCCAAGTTCACCACGTGGTTCTACCGCATCGTGTTCAACGCCGCGCTGATGGCCAAACGGCGCGAAAAAACCGCCGCCCAAGACTTGGATGCCGTGCGCGAGCTACCGGCGGAAGGCGGCACGGCCGACGAAACCAAACGCCACGAACAACAGTTTCATATCCGTGAAGCCCTGCAACGGTTGCAACCCCAGGACGCGGCCATACTAACGTTTTTCTACATGAAAGAACATTCGCTGGAGGAAATCGCCGAAATCACCGGCACGCCAGCCAGCAATGCCAAAGTACGGCTGCACCGCGCACGGCAGCGCATGGCCGCAGAACTGGACGGCCTGCTGAAAACCGAGGCGCGGGATTTGTTGTAGCCGGATATGGAAACCGAATCTGGAAAATAGTATCTTTCAAAAGGGCGAAACCCGCCCGCAACATTTCCGGCACTGGCCGGGCAAACCATGAAACCCTTTACACAACCACACTCGGCTCATGCAACACCTGACGGACGAACAAATCTGGGACATGATGGACGGCTTGGCGACCATGCCCGAAAAAACACTGCACCAAACGCACCTTTTGGCGTGCCCCGCCTGCCACGCCCGCTACCAAAGTTTGGCGGCAGTGAATGCGCAACTGTCCCGGTTGCCTCTGGAAACGCCTTCCCTAACGTTTACCGACGCTACCGTTGCCCGATGGGAAGCTGAATGCCAATTGGCTCCGGCGGCCTTGCAGCAACAACGCAGCCACACGCTGCCCTTGGTTTTCAGCGCTATCTTGGCAATCATTACGGTGGCATCACTCGTGCTGGTTTACCGATACCCGGCGGCGATGCCCGCATTTCCGGCCATGGCCAAGGCAATGAACGCCACCGGACAATTGCTGGTAAGCAAGTCCGTATTGAACGGGATGTTGCTGGCAAACGCATTGCTGCTGCTCTGGCTTTTCAACCAGCGGGTATTGGCCCCGTTTTTCAGAAGCCGGATGCCTGCCGTCCGGTATTGAAAAAAGGTGAGACAAAACGGTAACCATAAAAACCCGGCTCCTGAAAAGAAGCCGGGTTTCATGTTTTAAAAAGATATTTATGCGCCGTGGCGTGCTATTTTCGCGCGGGCTTTTACCATCAAACCACCAAATATTTTCCGTGACTTATCTCAAACTCGTACTTGTGTCGTTGCTGTGGGCTGGTGGCTTCATTGCCGGGAAAATACTGATGAATGCCCAGATCGGGCCTTATACGGCGGCTTTCAACCGTTTTCTGCTGGCTTCCCTCTGTCTGTTACTCATGCTGTTGCGCGTTGAAGGCAAACTGCCCCGTTTGTCGGGCAGGCAGTGGCTGCTGGTGGGGGCGTTGGGGTTGAGCGGTGTTTTTTTGTACAATGCTTTCTTTTTCAATGGCTTGCGATACATTCCCGCCAGCCGCGCATCGCTGATTGTGGCGGTCAATCCGGTGGTCACGGCCATTGCCAGCGCGGTGGTGTTCCGCGAGAAAATCACGTGGCTGCGTTGGCTGGGCATCGGTTTGTCCATGACCGGAGCGGTGGTTGTAATCTCGCACGGCCAGCCGCAAAACCTGTGGAACGGCGGCATCAACGCGGGCGATGTGCTGATTTTCGGCTGCGTACTGGCTTGGACGGTTTACACGCTGGTGGGCAAGGTGGCCCTGCGCAATCTTTCGCCGCTGGTGGCCGTCACGTATTCGTCGGTGGTGGGCTGCCTTGCCTTGTTCGGACTGGCCGCCACCGAGGGGCTTTTTGACGGCTACCGATCCATGGAAACCAGCGCGTGGGCGGCCGTTGCCTTCATGGCGGTATTCGCTACGGCGTTGGCTTTCAACTGGTTTTACGAGGGCGTGAAAGCCATCGGCGCGTCGCAGGCGGCGGTTTTCGGCAACCTGGTTCCGGTGTTTGCCGTGCTGCTGGCCGTGGTGGTGCTGGGCGAACGCCTTGAT
>JANPIL010000285.1:0-3676 GCA_031424975.1 Sphingobacteriales bacterium | reverse complement strand
CGGTCAGGGCGGCAACTTTCCGGATGAACTTGCGGCGCGTAAAGTTTGGCATGGACTTGGAAAATAGTATGTTTCAAAAACGCGAAACCCCGGTGCCGGAACGGGCAAAACTGATGCGTGGCACCGCGATAAAATTTAATTTCGGTTGCGAATCCAAATCAAAATTAAAAATATGTAAAACGCAATTTTTTTAAAATATTATGATGATTTGTTAGATTATTGCAATACATTATTCTTCTTATGATATTTCCGGCGGAACATTTGTGTGAGGCATTGGCTTTTTGCGTTTCCGATGCTGAAAAAGGCCGGAACGGAATTTGGAAAACCCTGAACCAACTGCTTGCCGGTACAATGTGCGGCGCAAAATAGTATGTTTTTGAATGCGCAAACCCACCCTTTGTGCGGTAATGTTTTCAAATATGCGGTAAACCACACCGTCCACGGCTTCAGCGGTGGGATAATGGAAAGGCACGGTTCTTTCAGCCGTTTCAACGGCTTTGGCGCACGGGCTGCCCCGGCATTTGTTTTAGTCTGCAAAAACCGCCAATTTTGCACGCTAAACGCCATCCGATTACATGAAAAAACCGTTTTTTGTCTTCCTGTTTCTGTCCGTATTCCTGAGTATTCCCGCCGTTTACGCACAAGCCGAAACCGACTCGACGCTGGAGGCGCAGACGCAGGCCCGCATCTGGGCCGAGGTGCGCAAGCCCTATTTCAAGGCCACCGCCAACGACTCGCTGTTTGTGGTCAACAACAGCGAATATCCGTTCCGGTACGATGCCTACACGCGTTCCGAAATTGCCGGGTTCATGGAGCAATTGTTTTTCAACGGCAAGGTGGGCGATGTGGTGGGGCCGCTGTATCTGGAAGGTTACGCAATCCTGTACAAGATTGCCGGTTTCGACAGCACGTACCGCCTGAAAGCCAGCCATATTTTCCTGAAACCCGACGGAACCACCAAAAAAGACACTGCCAATACCCTGAAAAAAGCCAATAAAATCCTGAAGGAAATCAAGAAAGGAACCGATTTTGCCGAAGCTGCCAAAAAATACGGCCAGGACGAAACCGCCAAAACGGGCGGCGACATCGGTTGGTTTGGCGAGGGCATGATGGTCAAAGAATTTGAAACCGCCGTCATGAACGGCAAAAAAGGCGACCTGTTTGTGACCCAGACACCTTTTGGCGCACACGTAATCAGCATAACCGACGACAAGCAGAAAGAGCCGCGCGGCAAGGTCACCGTGATTCCGCTGATGAAAAAAATCTGAACGGCTGGGTGCATCCTGCGTTTAAATGCGTTGCAAAATTGTAGAGACGTTGCATTGCAACGTCTCCGTCCACTATATTTAAAGAAAAGAGTTGTTATATTCTGATAATCAAAAAGTTGCGCATTTTTTCAATAAAACCGAACCCGGAAAATAGTATCCCTGCCTGTCCGGCAGGCAGGTTTTCGAAACGTAAAACCCCTTTTTGTCAAAACAAACAGAGAGCGTGCATTGCACGGATGGAAATCCGGTTTTAAGTAGGCCATTAACTAACTGATTATCAACAGATAGCAACTCTAAAGAAGATTTTAGCTTGGTAAAAAGACTAACCTTATCAATTATAATTATAGTAACTGCAACTACCAGTTGGAGCCAAGTTATTATTTCAGGTACAGTTATATCAAAAGACGACAAGTTACCTCTACCAGGAGTCGCTATCATAGAGAAGGGAACTGAGAACGGGACATCAACCAAAATGGACGGGACATTTTCTATGGAGGTAAGTGGCCCCAATTCCACATTAGTCTTCTCGTTCATTAGAATGAGGACGAAAGAGATCACACTGAATGGACAGCACCAAATACTGGTCGAAACAAAGTCGGATTGCAACAAGGACTTCTTCGATTCCCGGCAGATAAATATTTATGCAAGTAGCGGGCTAATTAACACCCCTTTAGGTGTCAAAACTGACATCGCATCGCCATGGGTCTTAGGTGGCGTGATTAAGGGCGCATACAATTACCAGTCAAATGGAGGTGGGAATAAATTTCAGAATGGACAAGTAGAACTAGCACATTACATTTCCAATTGTGACTTTGACATTGACTTCAGGTGGAGCCATCGTCAATTTAAGCTCGGAGACAGACTGAACTCCAAAGCCAACTCATTCGAGACAGACGTGAACTTTAGAGACATCAAATTAATTGCAGGTTACACTCATTTGAACTTTAACAAGGCAGAGGCAGTGGATTGGCATAAGTCATCTGGCATATTACTCGGATTTGGCTCCTACTTTAATCTCCCTTTACATCCGACTGCAATTGCCAAAGTTTCTTTGTATAAAGACAAGATTGAGTATCAAGCATCTATTCAGGGCGGTTATAAACGGTTCCTTTGTTTCCTGAATTTTTATAAATTAAACTCGTTCCATGAGATAAGTTTGGGTATTGGTACTGTGTTTGGGTATAAGTTGAAAAGGTAGAAAAAATAAATGCAGCACAACAAGGTGCATAAGCCATGCTACGGCCGACGGCCTTGCACGTCTCATGCACTAGACGTTGTCCGTTTCGACGAGGAATTGATTTTTGGTAAAATCCGCACAACCGCGTCATTCCCGTACTCCGATGAATATCACCTGCCTGATTGTGGAGGATGAGCCGCTGGCCCGCAGCCTGCTGGAGCAATACGTGCAGAAAGTGCCTTCGCTGCAACTGCTACAATCATGCGCCAGTCCGCTGGATGCCATGGAATTTTTGCGCAACCATGCCGTGGATATTCTGTTTCTGGACATCCAGATGCCCGAAATCACCGGAATCACGCTGCTCAAGATACTGCACCGCAAGCCGCTGGTAATCCTCACCACCGCCTATTCGGATTACGCGCTGGAAGGCTACGAGTTGGATGTGTTGGATTACCTGCTGAAACCCATCACGCTGGAGCGGTTCCTGAAAGCCGTGGAAAAAGCCACGCAACGCCTGGCCGCCACGCAACCGCCCGTGGAAAACATCCGGGAAAGAGCCATTGAAACGCCAATCCGCGAAAAGCCGGTTGCCGAATCCCCGCCGCCGTTCATATTTGTAAAGGACGGCACCAAATTAGTGAAAATCCGCCTGAACGACATTCTTTACGTGGAAGGGCTGAAAGATTACGTGGCCATCCATACGCGCCAGCAAAAAATCGTGAGCTTGCAACGCCTCAAGTCGCTGGAAGACCAACTGCCCGCCGACCGTTTTATCCGCATCCACCATTCGTATATTGTCTCGATTGAAGGTATGGATGCCATCCACAAGGAAAAAGTGCAGGTAGGCAGCGTCTTCATTCCCATCAGCGACACCTACCGCAAAGCTTTCCGCGAGTTCATTGACCGCAACCACATCCAGCCGGAGTGAAGGTTTGCTGCGTTACACGGGCGGGTTTGGGCTTTTCAAAAGATACTATTTTTTCCACGCCCGACAGTTCCGGTAAAGACGTTGCACGCAACGTCTTTGTTTCCAATGAAAATGTTCCGGATTCAGAAGCTGCACCCCAACGCCTTTAATTCCGGACGTTTATTAACGTGAGCTATGGGGTATGGCCTAAAAAGAGCAAAAGGGCCAAAGTTTTAGCAACTTTGTAGTGATCAAACCACCGATGCTAAACCTTGAACCCTTATGCCCGGCGAAGATAAAGAAAAAAAACTGATTGAAATTTTC
>JANPIL010000284.1:0-1997 GCA_031424975.1 Sphingobacteriales bacterium | reverse complement strand
GGGGCAGAAGGGCGTTCAGGAAGTCGAGCAAAATCGGTTTGCTGGCTTCCTCGCCGAAAATCTTCTTGAATCCGAAATCTGTGAACGGGTTGATGTATTTTGCCTTCATCGTCTGGTGGCCAATGTCCTGTTGTGGCGAATGTCCGGCGAATTTACGCGATTCCCGCCAAAATGGGAAGGCTTGGCGGAAGAGTTTTCATGGCAAACCCCCGCCGGTGTGCCTGGCACCGGCGGGGGTTTGGTGTTTTTGGGGGATACTATTTTGCTTCTCTGCTTTCGCGCGTCAGAGACGCGAATCCGCGCCATCCCGATTTTGAATCGGGGTGAGCGGTGGACAACCAATCTTAAATTAATTCTTTGATGACTATTTCAGGATATGCGATGTGATTTCCATATTGTCCTTTTTTCATTTCCGCACCTTTACTTTTTCCAAGACTTGTTAGGATAAATTCATTGTCCCTTTTTTCAATCCATTTCAGTTTTTCAATTTTATGCATGAGGTCTTTGCTTGAAATACCAAGTTCTTTTGATAAAGCAGTTGCTGAAAGAAATTTTCCTTTAAATGTGTCTAATGGTGGAAGAACAATCTGTTGCTTAGGTGGTGTAGAATGAGTTACTTCGATTTTGATTTTGCCTGTTTCTTTAGGAGCCTCCACATATGAGAAGTCAGTAGCGTTATTCAAAATAGATTCAATATCTTTCCATGCATCATCGTAGACAGGTCTGTCTGCTTCAATATGTCTTTCAATCAATATTCCCATTTCCCTATTATTCTGTTGTGAAAACTCATAGAGATTCATGGATGAAATAATCATTTTCCTTTCATTGAGATAACATTTAGCATGAAGGTTTTTGGAGAAATAGAGGCGTATGTATTTTAAATTTGCAGATAACTCATCTCGGTCGGGTTAAGCTCTTGCTTGCCAAAAATGATTCGAACTTCCGCCTTTTCTCTTTCCTTATCATTAAGGAGTTCTTTTATATTGTCAGAAAGTTTTAGGTATGGGCTTATTATGTAAAGTCTCTCACGAGCTTCTCGAATCAGTTCTTCTACCCCTGCTGTAATTCCTGATGTTCTCAAATATATTGGCATTGCCTTTTAATTGATCTGCGTTATGAATTTCATTTTTTTTTTGAATTTCCCAAATTGCGAAATGCGGTGAGCCGTAGGTGGAAATTCGTAAGTCTGGTCTTTTCAAAACATACTATTTTGCCGAATGCCTATTTCCCCACCCGGAAGCCGATGGCCGGTTTTTGCGGGGCGTTGCTGGCTTGGGCGTTTTCGGTCAGGTCGCTGAGGGTCAGCGTGGTGCTTACCGATGCAGTGCGTAGCAGCTTGTCGGTGGCGGCCATGCGCAGGTGCTGTTTTTTCACGGCGGCCTGCACAATCTTGCGCACCGAGCGGGCATTGCCAAAATACTTGTCGCGCCGGTCGTAGAGTTCCTGCAAGTGCGCTTTCAAGTGTTGGGCCGCTTCCGCATCAGGTGTGAGGTTTTCGGCTTTCAGCATGTATGCCGCCACGTCGTAGAGTTCTTCGGTTTGCAGGTCGTTGAAATGCAGTGCCTTGTCAAACCGCGATTTCAGGCCGGGGTTGGCTTCCAGGAAGCGTTCCATTGGTTCGGGATAGCCCGCCACAATCACCGCAAACTCGCCCCGGCGGTCTTCCATCTGTTTCAGCAGCGTTTCCACGGCTTCTTTGCCAAAGTCGTTGTCGCCGCCCGTGTTGAGCGTGTAGGCTTCGTCAATGAACAGCACGCCGCCAATGGATTTCTCAATCAGTTGCGCCGTTTTCATGGCCGTCTGCCCGATGTAGCCCGCCACCATCTGCTGCCGGTCGCATTCCACCAAATGGCCGCGTTCCAGCAGGCCCAGGGCTTTCCAGATTTTGGCGATGAGCCGCGCCACGGTGGTTTTGCCGGTTCCGGGGTTTCCCGTGAACACCGTATGGAGCGAGAATTTGTTGAGCACCTCGCGGCCCGATTCGCGGTAGAACCTGG
>JANPIL010000283.1:0-20781 GCA_031424975.1 Sphingobacteriales bacterium | reverse complement strand
CAATAATTCGATAAAATCGCGGACGGACAGGTTTTCGGATTGTTTCCTGACCAGCCGGTACAGGATGCGGCTCAGCAGCATGGACAACACGCGCCGCAGCACCAGCCACGAAAGCAGCAGCCCGGCGCACCAAAGCACGTTTTCCACGCGGTTGCCCAGCAGGCGTTGATCCAGAAATTGTTGGAAATTCATGCGGGTTGTGTGGCGGGTTGTTGGATTGTCGAATGGCTAAAAAATAGTATCGTTGAAAAAGCCCAAACCTGACTGCTCGCACGTCATTGCGAGGAACGAAGCAATCCGTTTCGTGCCGTCGGCCTGAAAACCACGGCCGCTGTGCCACAGACCGTGGTTTCCAGAATACCGTGTTTCACTACTTTTGTTGCGTGCAATCCAGATGTGAATGCTTTTAAAGACCAAAGTTTCAAATCCGACGATATGTGGCGCACTTTCCTTTCATACACTGATTGTTCCATTAGCCCACCACTCAATGAACTTTGCCAAATCAGGTGCCACCCAAGTCCTGCTGTCATCTTCATGATTCCAGACAAAAATATCCCGACGGTAAAACTTGCCATTCAAAGTCACAAAGCCGAACAAATCCCCATTCCCGGCATCGGAAACAAAGAAAAGCTGATCGAATGACATATATAGGTTTTTAAAATCCGGTTGATTCCTATATTCCCTGTTTATTTGCACTGCCTTGCTTGCTGGCCAAATAAGATCGCCTATTTCCTGTCCGTCCAGTATTTCGAAGATGCCATCAGTCTGAGTGTACAACTCCTCTAATTCAAGCGGCAATTCATCCAAACAGAATTGAAACAACAAATCCTGTAAGACCACCTCTGTAGCTGGCGAATTAAATCCAAATGCAGTTCCTTGGACAATCAAATTTGTTTTTGAAACGTATTCCTTCCAGTTCATGAATTTGTGTCTGAGCCTATAATGCTTGGCATGGTTGAAATCAACGTGTAGAATCCGGCAGGTTTGGGCTTTTTAAAAAATACTATTTGAGCGACGGTTTTTACCGCATCACAGATTTTTTACAATAAAATTCGTCATCAGGTTATACAAATGCAAACGCGATTTTCCGCGTACGCCGTGCGCCTGGTTCGGGTAGATGAACGTGTCGAACTGCTTGCCGTTGTTGATCAATTCCTGCTGCAACGTGATTGAATTCTGAAAATGCACATTGTCGTCGCCGGTGCCGTGGATGAGCAGGAACTTGCCTTTCAGTTTGGCCGCGTGCGTTACGGGCGAGTTGTCGTCGTAGCCGCCGGCGTTTTCCTGCGGGCGTTTCAGGTAGCGTTCGGTGTAGATGGTGTCGTAAAACCGCCACGTGGTGACGGGTGCGCCGCTAATGCCCGCCTTGAAATAATCCGCGCCCACGGTCATGCACAAAGCCGTCATGTAGCCGCCGTAGCTCCAGCCGTGGATGCCGATGCGGGCTTTGTCCACGTAAGGCAGCGTGCTGAAATATTTGGCCGCCTCAATTTGGTCTTGCACTTCCAGTTTGCCGAGGTTGGCGTAGGTGGTCTGGCGGAAAGCCGTGCCGCGTCCGCCCGTGCCCCGGTTGTCCACGCAGGCCACAATGTAGCCTTTTTGCGCCAGCAACTGGAACCACATATAATTGGAGCCGCTCCAGGCATCGGTTACCTGCTGGCTGCCCGGCCCGCCGTACACGAACATGAACACCGGGTATTTTTTGCCGGCATCAAAGTTGGCGGGCTTCATCATGAAGCCGTTCAGCGTGGTTTTGTCGGGTGTGGCGAATTGGAAAAACTCTTTTCTGGTCAGGTTGTATTCCTTCAGACGGTTTTTCAGGTCGTCGTTGGTTTCGAGCATTTTCACGAGTTTGCCCGCCGGAGCCGTATGCAAACCCACCGAAAGCGGCGTGTTGGCATCAGATTGGGTGTCGAGGTAATACGAAAAATCGGGGCTGAAATTGATGTTGTGCGTGCCTTTGGCGGTGCTGAGGCGGGTTTTGGCCTTGCCATCCATCGTAACGCTGTACAATTGCCTTTCCAGCGGCGATGCTTCGGTAGAAGTGAAGTAAATCAACTTCTTTTTCTCATCAATGCCCTGAAAATCCGCTACTTCCCAATTGCCTTTGGTAAGTTCACGAACCAGTTTCCCGCCAAGGTCATACAAATACAAGTGCTTGAAACCGCTCCGTTCGCTGGCGTGGACAAAGTGTTTGCCGTCAGCCAGATACGTCAGGTTGTCGGTCAGTTCCAAATCTACGTAAGCGGGGCTGGTTTCAGTGAGCACAACGGTGGTTTTGCCAGTTGCGGCATCGGCGTGCAGGATGTCGAGCCGGTTTTGCAGCCGGTTCATGCGCCTGACCGACAGCAGGTTGGGGTTTTTCGTCCAGTTGATGCGCGGAATATACATATCGGTTTCGGTGCCGATGTCCACTTTCACGGCGGCATCCTTGCTCAAGTCATACACCGACAGCGTGACCACCGAGTTTTTCTCGCCCGCCTTGGGGTATTTGTAGCGGTAGTCTGCCGGATACAGTTCGCCCCATACCTGCATATTGTATTCGGGCACGGCAGTTTCGTCGAAGGTGTAGTAGGCCAGTTTTGTGCCGTCCGCATTCCAGGCAAAGGCGCGGGTAAACGCAAATTCCTCTTCATACACCCAATCGGTGCTGCCGTTGATGAGGCTGTTCAGCTTGCCGCTGTTGGTTACGGCCTTTTCCGAATTCGTTTGCAAATCTTTGACATACAGGTTATTGTCCCGGGTGAAGGCCACGCGGCTGCCATCCGGCGAAAAGGCGGCGTTGGATTGCTTGCCGCCCGCCGAAAGCGGACTCAATTGCTTGGTTTTCAGGTCGTACACGTAACACAATGAGCGGTTCGAATGGCGGTATATGGGTTCGGTGGCCGTGGTCAGCAGCAGCTTGTCTTCGTTGGGGCTGAGTTCGTAGCCGTCCATGTCGGCCAGTTGCGCGCCGTCAAACAGTGTTTCGACGGCCTTGCCCGTGGTCACATCATGCTTCACAATGGCCAGGCCGCCGTTGTTATCTTGGGTGAGCGAAGTATAGAAACGCCCGTTTTGCATCCAATTCACGTCATACACTGATTTGGCGCTGAAGGTGGGGCGGGCAAAAATATCTTCAACGGAAAGCGGTTTGTTTTGGGCGTAGGCCAAGGCAGCCACGCACAACTGGGCAAGGAGCAGCAGCGTTTTTTTCATGGAACGTAGGAAAGGGAAAGGGGTTTGGCGGTTTTGAAAGTTGAAAGCCCCGTTTCCGCCTCTGGCGGAACCTTTGGCTTTAGCGGGGATACTATTTTGAAAACGTAGTTGGACTTTCCAAGTCCAACGGGAGTCGTCGGCAGGTGGGGTTTAGACTTTCCAGAAGATACTATTTTCCCCGGAAACCGTAGGTATCCGCAACGCGGAAAACAGTCACGCAGTTTGTGCCTGTATTTGCTCCCATTCGCGGAACTTCTCAATATCCGCCGCGCACGATTTGACCACCCAAAGCACCACCGCAATGTCGTCGGCAAAGCCCAGCACGGGCAGCAGGTCGGGAATGAAATCAATGGGCGATACAAAGTAAACCAATGCGGCGATGATTTTCATGAGCGTCGCCCACGGAACCGCCTTGTACTGGCCTTTGGCCGAAGCCCGCACCAACCGGCTGATTATCCGCAAGTTGGCAAGAAACCCGGAATCCTTCACCGATTCCGATTTGGCGGAAACTTTCAGCAGCAAGTCCAGCAAACCTTTGCCGTTGCGGGCCAAGCGACCCGCCCGCCGCTGCGCCTGCCTGAAAAATATGGAACCGATTACGCGGGCAGCCAGACTGCCGTTAGAAGAGGAATGTTGCATGGTTTTGCAAGGGTGAGGTTGAAAAAAAACGGTGCGGCCTACCAGTTGCAAGCCGGACACCCGTGGCAGAACAATATTTCCGGCAAAAGCGGTTCCCGCCCTAAACCGGCAACTGCCAGGCGGGCCGCCAATGCCGCGCACGTGCTTCTGGCGCAGCGGATTTGCCACGTTTCGGCAAAAAAACATGGCAAGCCAGTGTGCTGATAATCAAATGCTTGATTGGTGGCGCGCACGGATTTGGGTTGCCCGCCGCCTGGCAGTGCCGCAGGCGGATGTTTACCTTGGCGGTCAGGTTGGTATAAATGCACCAGCCAGCACCACCCAAACGCCAACCGGCGAGTCCTTGACAGGCATCCGGCATTTATGCGCGGTTCAAATGCCACCCTTTTTCCCGTTCCATCACTCCGGTATGCCGGCCCGCAAAACCGCAGCCATGCCAAAGGCAATCGGCTCGGTCTCCCGGATGGGCCGCTTGGACGAAAACCGACCATAGTTGCAGAAAAGAAACATCATACACACCGCGATTCGGTAAATTCAAGCCGAATTTTCACCATCCGTTGAAATTTTAATACCCCGAATATGGAAGCATTGCGCGAAATCATTTCATTGATTACCAAAAAAAGAATCAAAAAGGCCGAGCTTTTCGATGAGGGCAGCCGCAATAAAACCAGCAACTACTACAAGCTTTTTGACGGCATCCGTTCTCAAAAATATGATTCCGATGAAATTGCCGCCAAGGATATTTACGACTGCCAGCCCTCTGAAAAAAAATACCTCATCCTGAAGACGCGCCTCAAGCAGAAACTGCTCAACACGCTTTTTTTCCTGGATTATGAAAGCGAAAATGTGTCCGGCCACCAACGGGCGGTGTACGAATGTACCAAACAACTGTATGCCGTCAAAGTGCTGCTCATGAACGATGCGCGGCGTTTGGCCATTCCGCTGGCCGAAAAAACCCTGCGCGTGGCCGAGGAATTTGAATTGACGGACATTGTGGCGGAGTGCGCCAAAATCATGCGCGAACATTGCAGTGCCACAGGCCAGTACCAGGAATTTCAGGAATACAAGGAAGTGGCCGAACGCGCCGAATCGTTGCGGCGGGCCGAAAACTTGGCCGAACAGCATCTGCAGGAACTGGTGGCCACTTATGCCAAAGCCAAGGCCAACCGGTTGCGTACGGTAAAGCTGGCCGAAACCTTCTACTTGTCGCTGGGCGATATGCTGCAAACCCAAAACAGCGCGAAGCTCAAATGGCTTCATTTACGCATCAAAACGCTTTTCCACCAGTTTTCCGGAGATTACCGGGCGGCGATAGAAACCATTGGCCAAACCGAGGATTTCCTGGAGCAGGCAGCGGCTTTCCGTTCGCCCGCCCTTGCCGAAGAAGTGGCACTCCAGAAAATGAACTACTACCTGCACCTCAAAGATTTTTCCGCCGGCGAAGCCCACGCCCAACGCACGGCAGAATCGCTTGCCGATAGCAGCCCCAACAAGATGGTTCTTCAGGAATCCCGGTTCCTGCTGGCCATGCACACGGGCAGGTATCTGGAGGCCGCCCGGATTTTTCAGGCCGTGGTGGGGAGTTCGGGTTTCAGCCAGCTTTCCGTTGCCAAACGCGAACATTGGTGCGTGTTCCAAGCCTACCTGCACTATCTGTACAAGTATTTGAAAATAAAAGAGATACGTCCGCTGATTCAAAACTCAAAAACGGGTTTCCAGCTATTTGACTTCATCGGGGCAAAGCCCGAATTTGCCAAGGAGCATCGCGGACTCAACATTGCCATCCTGACAATCCAGATTCTTTTCCTGCTCGAAAAAATGAATGCGGAAACACTGGCCGAATACATCGGTGAGATTGAAAAATACGCGCGCAGCTACCCCAAAAAAGACATTTATTTCCGCAGCGAATGTTTCATCAGCCTGCTGGCCAAAATGCGCGACGAAAATTTCCGCTTTTACCAAACCCGCAAATCGCTGGAGAAAATGTTTGACGAAATGAGTTCGGTTCCCATGGTTTACCACGGTGGCATCCGCACGCTGGAAGTGCTGCCCTACGAAACACTCTGGGACATGGTGCTGGAAAAACTAAAAGACCACAAATACGGCTGAAATGCCCGCCCCGAAATAGTATCTTTCCAGAAGCCCGAACCCGCCTTTTGTCTTGGAGGCCGATGCGCGATGCAGGTCTGACACACAGTGTCTGACCTGCGTTACGGCTAAAACAGTATCTTTCAAAAAGGCCAAACCCGGTAAGGGAAATTCAAAAGACAATCCTGATCTCATCCTTGACGAATTTCAAGGCCCGCGCGGTGGGGTCAATGTTCTGCCCGATCATCTGCTCGAAAATGCGCTTGGCAAGCTCAAGGCTGCGGGCATCGGGCGGGATGCCGCTGGCCGAATCATTGACCAGCACCACCACTTCCTCCATCGCACTCCTGACCTGCGTCCAAGCCTCGTCGCTCATATATACCTGCTGCGACACGTTGTGGCTGTATTCCTCCCGGATTTCGCCCAGCAGCAGCCCGTGCAGTTCAATGGCGCTGTAATCCGAACTATTGACGCGCCGAATCAGGTTGTTGGGCGAGATGCGTTCCAGGAACAGGCACATCCGTTCGTAAGCCTGCAACCGGATTGGCAGCACAATTTCGGTGTTCTTGATTTTCAACTCCACCAGTTTTCGCTCAAATTCCTTGTCCAGAAATGCCCTCACGGTCAGGAACATACCGTAAAGAACCAGTCCGGCAGGCAATAGTATTTTCAACAATTCAGCAAGGATGTCCATATCGGGCGGCGGTGTTTGGGAGGTTTGGGGTTTTAAAAGGATACTATTTTCAACCCCGGCCCCTCCCCGCAAGGGAGGGAGCTTCGGCTTTTTTTTCACCCCTCTCAGCAGGAGAGGGACCTGGGGTGAGGTCTTGTGCAGTTGTGCGTTCAAATCTAAGCAAATTGCGTATTCAAAGTCAAACGCCTATGGTGCGTTTCGGAATCATACGTGTAAGAAAATCAACCGTTTATGTCATTTCCACGAGCAGAATGCCCCATCCGGATCACGCCCAAAGCATTGGCAGCCATCCAATCAATACTGCGGCAGAAAAGCATTGATACGGGCTTGTATGGCCTGCGGGTGGGCATCAGGGGGGGCGGTTGCGGTGGCGCGTCGCCGTTGCTGGGCTTCGATACCGCCCAGCCAACCGATGAGCGGTACGAATTAGGGGATTTTGCGGTTTTCGTCGAGAAAAAACACCTCCTCTACGTGATTGGCCTTGAAATTGACCACGAGGAAAATGGCGAAACAACCGGCTTCGTGTTCAACAACCCGAACGGGTGAGTGATGCCCGAAGAAGAAGCCTCGTGAAACAAAAGGACGAGAATCCGGCTTTTCATTCCGTAAACTCCCGCATTGGAATGGTTCTTTAACGTTTCCCCTTCATGCAAACCACCGCCGATTCTCCCGCCGCCACTTTGTACGGGCAGCGTTACCGACACATCCGCAACCGCACCGCCGACATCTGCCGCGACTTGCTTACTGAAGATTATGTGGTGCAGCCGGTCGCGGATGTGAGCCCGCCCAAATGGCACTTGGGGCATACCACTTGGTTTTTCGAGACTTTTATCCTCTCGGCTTATGCCACCGGTTACCGGGTTTTCAGCGAGGATTACAGTTTTGTGTTCAACAGCTATTACGAAAGCCTTGGCAAGCGGGTGCTGCGCGTGGATCGGGGCAACCTGACGCGGCCCACCGTGCAGGATGTGTACCGCTACCGCGCCCACGTGGACGAACACATGGCTGCTTTTCTGGAGCGTTTTGAAAGCCAAGACCTGCCCGACCACGACGAAATTGCGGGGTTGCTGGAACTCGGATTCAACCATGAGCAACAGCATCAGGAATTGCTCATTACCGACATCAAATACATTCTGGGACACAATCCGCTGTTTCCGCCACTCAAGATAAATCTGGCAAACCATCCGCCCGCGCGAAATAGTATCTTTCAAAAAGCTGAAACCTGCTCGCCGCCCGAAGGCGTGTACGAAATCGGCTTCCAAGCAGAAGGCTTTTGTTTCGACAATGAATTGGGCGTGCATAAGGTATATTTGAATCCATACGCCATTGCCAGCCAATTGGTTAGCAATGGCGAGTTTTTGGAGTTCATGGAAGCGGGCGGCTACGGCAATTTCGCCCACTGGCTGGCCGATGGCTGGGAATGGGTGAAAACCAACCAAATACACGCGCCGCTTTACTGGCACAAAATTGACGGGCAGTGGTGGAACTACACGTTTGGCGGCTTGCAGCGCGTGGATTTGGCCGCACCACTGTGCCACATCAGCCATTACGAGGCCGATGCGTTTGCCCGCTGGAAAGGCTGCCGGTTGCCTACCGAACCCGAATGGGAAATTGCGGCGCGGCAACTGGATTGGGGCCGCCGCTGGGAATGGACAAATTCGGCCTACCTGCCGTATCCGGGCTTCACGAAAGCTGCCGGGGCAGTGGGCGAATACAACGGCAAGTTCATGATCAACCAGATGGTGCTGCGCGGCGCATCGGAGGCCACCGCCGACGGGCATTCGCGGGCTACGTACCGCAATTTCTTCCAGCCCGACAAACGCTGGCAGTTCACCGGAATCCGGCTGGCCGAATGAAAGCGCGGCCTCCCCCAGCCCCCTCCGAAGGAGGGGACTAAAAACAGTATCTTTTCAAAACGACAAACCCGCCGGTTCGGAAGCCCCCTCTTTCGGAGGGGGTTGGGGGAGGCTTCTCCCCTTCGAAGTTGGGGGCTTTTCAACCATAATATGCCATGAAAGATTTGCTTGCCGAAGTCCAAATTTCCCCCTTTGCCGAAGATGTTTTGCACGGGTTGCGCCAAACGCCCAAACGGGTTGCGCCCAAGTATTTCTACGACGATGAGGGCAGCCGCATTTTCCGGCAGATCATGCAACTGCCCGAATACTACCCGACGCGGTGCGAATACGCGATTCTGGAACAACACAAGGACGCGGTTTTGCAAGCCGTGGCCGGTTCGGGTCAGACGTTTGAGTTGATTGAACTCGGCGCGGGCGACGGGCTGAAAACCAAAGTGCTGCTGCGGCATTTTCTGGCGCAGTCCGCTGCGTTTTCGTACGTGCCGATTGACATTTCGGCGCAGGCATTGCACGACTTGTGCGACGGACTGCAACGCGAACTGCCCGCATTGCACTTGCAACCCATGGAGGACGAGTATTTTGCGGCTCTGGAAAACCTGCGGCAGGACACTTCCACGCGCAAAGTGATACTTTTCCTGGGTTCCAATATCGGTAATTTCACCAAAACCGAGGCATTGGATTTCTTGAGCCGACTGCGTGCAAAAATGAATCCGGGCGACTGGCTGCTGGTCGGTTTTGACCTGAAAAAGCACCCGGCAGTGATTCTGAACGCCTACAACGATGCGTCGGGCGTTACCAAGGCATTCAACCTCAATCTGTTGCGGCGCATCAACCGCGAACTGGATGCCGATTTCGATTTGTCCCGCTTTGACCATTATCCGATCTATAACCCCGAAACCGGCGAGGCACGGAGCTATCTGGTCAGCCAGGCGCGGCAATCGGTGCGCATCGGCGGCTTGGATGCCACGTTTGACTTTGCCGAGGGCGAGGTGATGCACACGGAAATTTCGCGCAAATACACAATCACCGAGATGAAAGACCTTGCCCAACACGCTGGTTTTCAGGTGTCTGACACGTTTACGGACGAGAAGAATTACTTTGCCGATGTGTTGCTGCGCGTGTAAGTGCGGCTTGTGGCTGCGGCACAACAATGAAATAGTACGCCACAGCGCATGAATATCTTCCGGAGAGGCCAAACCTGCCATTTCCAAGTTGGCGCGGCTGGCATTGGCTGGGCAGGTTTGGCCCCCGCTAAAGCTAAAAGTTCCGCCAGAGGCGGAAATGGGGCTTTCAGCTTTTTGAAACATACTATTTTCGGGAAGGCCGAAATGCGGGTCAGACACTGTGTGTCAGACCGGTATCGCGCATCGGTGTTCCAGAGGAACAGCCGGGTTTGGTGGCCTTACCGGCCGGCTTGACCCTTGCAGACAAAGCCTTCGGAGCAGCCATGCGGTGTTTTTTCGCACGGCCACAACCAACGAAAATTTATCCGGGAAGGAACATAAACCCACGGTTTTTGTTATAGATTTGTGGCTATATTAAAATCTTTCTAAATAAGATAAGGGCATTTAAAAACGAGGATATCATGGACAAGAGCACTGATCTTTTAGAGGAAATCACCTCATCCGAATATAAATACGGCTTTGAAACCATCATTGAGGCCGACGAAGCCCCGAAAGGACTGAGCGAGGATATTGTCCGGTTTATTTCGGCCCGCAAAAACGAGCCCGAATGGATGCTCGAATGGCGGCTGAAGGCTTACCGCCAGTGGCTGGAAATGAAGTCGCCGGAGTGGGCAAATGTCAAGTTTCCGGCCATCAACTATCAGGATGTCATTTACTATTCGGCTCCCAAACAGAAAATAGCCCCCAACAGCCTCGACGAGATTGACCCCGAATTGCGGGCCACTTTCGAGAAACTGGGCATTTCGCTCAACGAACAAAAGCGGCTTACGGGTGTGGCCGTGGATGCCGTAATTGACAGTGTTTCCATTGGCACCACCTACAAGAAAGTGCTGGGCGAGCTGGGCATCATTTTCTGTTCTATTAGCGAGGCAATCAAGGAACACCCGGAATTGGTGCGCAAATACATCGGCTCGGTGGTGCCCGTGCGCGACAATTATTTTGCCGCGCTTAATTCCGCCGTTTTCAGCGACGGCTCGTTTGTGTACATCCCCAAAGGTGTGCGCTGCCCCATGGAACTGTCCACGTATTTCCGCATCAACGCTAAGGAAACCGGCCAATTTGAACGCACATTGCTCATTGCCGAGGAAGGCAGCTACGTGAGCTATTTGGAAGGCTGCACCGCCCCCATGCGCGACGAAAACCAACTGCACGCTGCGGTGGTGGAACTGGTGGCTATGGAAAAGAGCGAGATCAAATACTCAACCGTGCAAAACTGGTATCCGGGCAACAAGGACGGTTTGGGCGGCATTTACAATTTTGTGACCAAGCGCGGCATCTGCCTCGGCGACCACTCCAAAATATCGTGGACGCAAGTGGAAACGGGTTCGGCCATCACTTGGAAATACCCGTCCGTAATCCTGAAAGGCGACAACTCAACGGGCGAGTTTTATTCGGTAGCCGTGACCAACAACCACCAGCAAGCCGACACGGGCACCAAAATGATCCACTTGGGCAAAAACACCAAGAGCCGCATCATTTCCAAAGGCATTTCGGCGGGCAAAAGCAATAACTCGTACCGCGGACTTGTGGAAATAAGCCGCCGCGCCGACAATGCCCGCAATTTCACGCAGTGCGACTCGCTGCTGATGGGCGATAAATGCGGCGCGCACACATTCCCGTACATTGAAGTCAAAAACCCGACCGCCCGCGTAGAACACGAGGCCACGACCTCCAAAATCGGCGAAGACCAGATTTTCTATTGTAACCAGCGCGGCATCAACTCCGAAGCCGCCGTGGCTTTGATTGTGAACGGCTACGCCAAGGAAGTGCTGAAACAACTGCCCATGGAATTTGCCGTGGAAGCCCAGAAACTGCTGGCCATCAGCTTGGAAGGCAGCGTGGGATAGGTTCACGGACTGCAAAAATAGTATCTTTGAAAACCCCAAAACCCCGGTGTTTTGGGGTTTTGTTTTATTTTTCGTTTATGAGAAAATCTGCATGTTTCTGTTTGTTGGTTGTTTTGGCTTCTCTCAATGCTTGCGTTTCAAAGGAAGAGGGAACAGCGCTTAATCAAATCATTTCCTTGCTTGACAATAAAAATGTCTTGTTGAAAAAGGGGTTATCAACAAAATCAGGGAAATATTATGAAATTGAAATTAGAGAACTGAAATACAATCCTGAATATCAAGAATCTCAGATGTAAGGAGCAACTTCGATTTCCGCATTGTTACTGCACCAAAATTTAACAGACAATGACCAAGTTAATTATCAAACGATTATTGTATCCATAAAAAATAAAGACATTGAATTTAAAAGAAACTATAAGGAAAACGATCTTTTAAGGGTGGATAAAGCTTGGAACTCGGTTGGGGGGTTGTTGACTGCTTTTAAGGATAAAGACAGAAAACTACTTGAGAATGTAATGGACGAGAAAGCCATTGGCACTATCAATGTTGACAGTTTGATTGCTCTTTTGCATAAAGTTGATAATGAATATGGCACTGTTAAAGACGTTGCTATTCGGGGATTCAAGTTGAATGGCATGAATCGAGTACAATTTTGGGCTCACTTGAAACGACCCAATGAAGTAAATCCAAGGGTTGATTTGACAATTGACAGTAATACGATGAAAGTGGTTGAGTTTGACTTTTAAATGTTATTTTTCATGAACTGCATCCAGTGTAACAGTGAAATACCGGAGGCGCGCCTGAAAGCCTTGCCCAATGCCAAAACCTGCGTCGGTTGCTCGGCAACGGGGCGGGTGTACGGCTTTGCGGTGGTGTCGGGCAAAACCACTTATTCAGAAATACAGCTTGTGAGCGAGGAAACGGCGCAGGAACTTTACAAAAAGCAAGACCGCACGGGCGGCGTGGCCACGGGCGTGCAATTCAGGCAGTTGCCGCCGCCGAAACTGAGCAATTTCGAGTGATTGGCTTCGCGTTCGTTTCTGTTTGCAACACGTAACGGCTGGCTCCAAGCCAAGTATGGCATACTTCAAAAGTAGGCCATACCTTCCGCAAAAAACAGTATCTTTTCAAAACCCCAAACCCCGCCTTTACGTGCACAAGCGGTAGCTCAGACTGCGGTTTACGAACAAAAGCCCCTATCTTTGCGTTATTATTTGAAATGATTTTAAATAGAATTAAAAAAATCAATTGCCAATATGCTGAAAATCACTGGTTTGCACGCCAATATTGGCGACAGGGAAATTTTGAAGGGATTGAATCTGGAAGTGAAAGCCGGTGAGGTACACGCCATCATGGGTCCCAACGGGTCGGGCAAAAGCACGCTGGCTTCGGTGCTGGCCGGCCGCGAAACGTACGAGGTAACGGGCGGCAGCGTGGAGTTCTTGGGCGAGGACTTGCTGGAATTTTCGCCGGAGGAACGTGCCCACAAGGGTATTTTCCTGGCTTTCCAGTATCCGATTGAGATTCCCGGCGTGAGCACCACCAACTTCCTGAAAACCGCCCTGAACGAAATCCGCAAGGCGCGTGGCGAGGAGCCGATGGATGCGGTGAATTTCCTGAAACGCATGAAAGAGAAAATGGCGTTGGTGAACATCGACGATTCGCTGCTGAAACGGGCATTGAACGAAGGGTTTTCGGGCGGCGAGAAAAAGCGCAACGAAGTGTTCCAGATGGCCATGCTGGAGCCGAAACTGGCGATTCTGGACGAAACCGATTCGGGCCTAGATATTGATGCACTGCGCATTGTGGCCGAAGGCGTGAACAAACTCAAACGTCCCGACAACGCAACCATCGTAGTCACGCACTACCAACGCCTGCTTGACTATATCGTGCCGGATTTTGTACACGTGCTTTACCAAGGCCGCATTGTGAAATCGGGCACCAAGGAATTGGCGTTTGAACTGGAAGAAAAAGGCTACGACTGGATAAAAGAGGAAACGCTTGCCTGAGGAAACCGGATTGAAATAGTATCTTTTGAAAACGCCAAACCCCACGGCCTCCCCCAACCCCCTCCGAAAGAGGGGGCTTTTAAAACTCCCCCTTCGGGGGCCAGGGGGCTAAACCAAACCCACCGCACCCATTTTTCCGCTCCATGACCACCCCGACCATACAAAATACCCTTCTCTCGGAAAAACTGTCCGCCTCGTTTGACTACGTGCCGAAGCAGAACGCCGTGCTGACGGCCACGCGCTTGGAAGCGTTGGCGCGTTTCGAGGCGTGGGGTTTCCCGTCCACGCGCAACGAGGAATGGAAATACACCAACCTGAAGCCAGCCCTCAGCCACGACTACGACCTGGATGCCGCCGGTTCGGTAACTGATGCCGACTTGCAACCCGTGCGGGTTCCCGATGGCGATGGCCACGTGCTGGTTTTTGTCAACGGCACGTACCAGCCCGCCGCCTCGCGCATCCGGCCTCCTGACGGAATCACGCTCATGACTTTCGGCGAAGCCCTGGAAGAGCAGCCCGCCTTGGTGGAGAAATATTTCGCGCAGGTGGCTGATTATCAAAACGATGCGCTGACAGCCTTGAATACGGCTTTTGCGCGGGAAGGCGTTTTTATCCACGTGCCGGATGGAAAAACGCTTGAGCATCCGGTGTATTTGTATTTCATCAGCGACGGCAGGCAGGCAAATCCGTTTTCGCAACCGCGAAACTTGGTGGTGGTTGGCCGGGGAGGCGCGGCCAAACTGGTGGAGGTTTTCCATACCATCGGCGAAAACAGCAGTTTCACCAATGCGGTGACTGAGATTTCGGTGGGCGAAAACGCCTCAGTGGAATATTACAAGATGCAGGACGAAAGCGAAAATGCCCACCACATCGGCACCACGCAGGCGCACTTGGCGCGCGACAGCCGGTTTGCGGCCTACACCATTTCGCTTAAAGGCGCATTGCTGCGCAACAACCTGAACCTGATTCTGGACGGCTCCAACGTGGAGGCGCACATGTATGGCCTGTACTTGCTCAATGGCAAAACCCACGCCGACAACCACACCCTTGCCGACCACCGCCAGCCCAATTCGTACAGCAACGAGTTGTACAAGGGCATTCTGGACGGAAAATCGACGGGAGTGTTCAACGGAAAAATATTTGTCAAGCAAGCGGCGCAGAAAACCAACGCCTTCCAGTCGAACCGTAACCTGGTGCTGTCGCGGGAGGCCAGCATGAACACCAAGCCGCAACTGGAAATCTTTGCCGACGATGTGAAATGTTCGCACGGCGCAACAGTAGGCCAGCTCGATGAGGATATGCTGTTTTACCTGCGCACACGCGGCATACCCGCCGAAAACGCGCGGGCATTGCTCATGCGGGCCTTTGCCGAAGACGTGCTGACCACCATCTCGATTGCGCCTTTTAAGGAGTACGTCGAGCGGTTCATTGCCCAACGTCTGGACTGAGCGATTGAAGTAAGCAAATGGCGGGTTTGCGGCACTAAAAAGATACTATTTTGGTTTTGGTTGCACACGCGCAAGCATGGTGATTCCTCCGTCCGTTACTTAATTTTCCAATATTCCGCCCATGATTACCTCGACCGACTTTGACGTACTCGATATTCGGCGCGACTTCCCGATCCTGAACCAAACCGTTCACGGCAAGCCGCTGGTGTACCTGGACAATGCCGCCACCACCCAGAAACCCGCTTCGGTAATTGCCGCCTTGACGCGCTATTACCAGGAATCCAATGCCAACATTCACCGGGGCATCCATTCGCTGGCCGAAAAAGCCACCGCCGAATACGAGGCCACCCGCGATGCGGCGCAGGCATTCATCAACGCGGCGCACCGCGAGGAAATCGTATTCACGCGCGGCACCACCGAAGGCATTAACCTGGTGGCGCAAACCTTTGGCCGCCAAACCCTTAAAACCGGCGACGAAGTAGTGATTTCGGCTATGGAACACCATTCCAACATTGTGCCTTGGCAGATGGTGTGCGAACAAACGGGAGCCGTATTGAAAGTGATTCCGATCAACGACCAAGGCGAAATCCTGCTGGACGAATACGAAAAACTGCTGTCCGAAAAAACCAAAATCGTGGCCGTGGTGTACGTTTCCAACAGCCTCGGCACGATTAATCCGGCCAAGGAAATGATTGCGATGGCGCACCGCCACGGAGCCAAAGTACTGCTCGACGGCGCACAGGCGTGTGTACACCTGGATATTGACGTGCAGGCGTTGGATTGCGATTTCTACGTGTTCTCGTCGCACAAGGCTTACGGCCCCACCGGCATCGGGGTGCTGTATGGCAAACGCGCCTTGCTTGAATCCATGCCACCCTACCAAGGTGGCGGCGAAATGATTAAGGACGTGAGTTTTGAAAAGACAACCTACAACGAGCTGCCTTATAAATTTGAGGCCGGCACGCCCAACATCGGCGACACGGTGGCCTTTAAAGCGGCGATTGACTATGTGAACGCCATCGGTAAAACCGCCATTGCCGAACATGAACACGAATTGCTGACCTACGCCACCGAATCGCTGCAACAAATAGAAGGGCTGCTCATTATCGGGCAGGCGGCAGAGAAAATCAGCGTTGTGTCGTTTATCATGGATGGCATCCACCACCAGGATATCGGCATCATCCTTGATACCCAGGGCATTGCCATCCGCACGGGCCACCACTGCACGCAGCCGCTCATGCAGCGGCTGGGCGTTGCGGGCACATCACGTGCGTCGTTTGCGATGTACAACACCACCGATGAAATAGACGTGCTGGTGCGCGGGTTGCACAAGGTGAAAAAGATGATGGGCTGATTCGGGGGGTTTGGGCTTTTGAAAACCTGCCTGCCGGACAGGCAGGGATACTATTTTGCGGACACAAAAAATTCATCCTTATGCTGACCAAAACACAGGTAATCGAATCGTTCAAAGACCTGCCCGAAGAAATTTCGGCGGATGACCTGATAGAACGGATACTTTTTCTGCGGGAAATAGAAAAATCCATGGAAGAGGCAGGGCAGGGCAAGGTGACCTCTCACGAACAAATTAAAAGGGAGGCGCGTGAATGGATAAAAAAATAATATGGTCGGATAGGGCACGTGCGGATTTGGAAGAGATTTATTTATCGCTGGATGGCATTTCATCTGTATATGCGCAAAACTGGATAGAAGAAGTGTTTCAAAAAACCGATTCATTGCAACGGTTTCCTGAAATGGGAAAAATGCTTCCCGAACGCGAGATTAGTTTTTTGCGGGAGTTGTTTGCAGGAAATTACCGGATAGTTTACAGCTTCCTGAATGACGAAATCACCATATTGAAAATAAAGCACACAAGCGCATTGCTGGGAAGAATATGAATTGCAACTTATGACCATCAACGAAGCACAAGACGAAATAATCGAGGAGTTTTCCCTGTTCGACGACTGGGAAGGCAAATACGAATACATCATTGACATTGGCAAGAAGCTGCCGCCGCTGGATGAGAAACACAAGACCGAGGAGAACATCATAAAAGGTTGCCAGTCAAGGGTTTGGCTTCAGCCGGAACTAAAAGGGCACAGGGTGGTTTTTGAAAGCGACAGCGACGCGGTGATTGTGAAAGGCTTGGCCGGTTTGCTCATCCGCGTGCTGTCGGGCCACACGCCCGAGGAAATTGCCAAGGCCGACGTGTATTTCATTGACCGCATCGGCATGGCGCAGCACTTGGCTCAGACCCGCGCCAACGGCTTGTTTTCGATGCTCAAACAAATGAAAATGTACGCGCTGGCCTATTCCACAATGAGCAAGTGAGTAAATTGCAATTGAGTAAATATTATTTGTCTTTTACTTACGCAATTACTCATTCACTCATTTATTCATTGAAAAAAGATGGACGAACAAGAACTGAAGGAAAGCGTGGTGAAGGCGTTGAAAGACGTGTATGACCCCGAAATACCGGTGGATATCTACGAGTTGGGACTGATTTACGACATAAAGATATTTCCGGTCAACAATGTGTATGTCCAGATGACGCTCACTTCGCCTTCCTGCCCGTCGGCGGGGGAAATACCGAGCGAAGCCGAACAGAAAATACGCGCCATTGAGGGCGTGAACGATGTGCAGGTGGAACTCACGTTTGACCCGCCCTACTCGCAGGACATGATGTCGGAAGTGGCCAAACTGGAACTCGGCTTCATGTGATTGCCCGGATCAACAGCGGCCGGACGGAGGTTTGGCCTTTTTCCAAGATACTATTTTCAAATTGCCTTTTAATACCAAATCAATTTAACAATTCCATATATGTATCCAGAACCCTTAGTTGCCCCGATGCGTCAGGATTTGACGGTGGCGGGTATTGAAGAACTGAAAACCGCCGCCCAAGTGCGCCAAGTGCTTGACAGCCAAGAAGGAACCACCATGGTAGTCGTCAATTCCGTTTGCGGGTGCGCGGCGGGTGCGGCCCGACCCGGCGTGAAACTGGCCCTGCAAAACAGCGTGGCAAAGCCCGACCGCGTGGTGACCGTATTTGCCGGCGTGGACACCGAAGCCGTGGCCGCCGCCCGCGAATATTTCATGCCCTACCCGCCATCCTCGCCCGCCATTGCGCTTTTTAAAAACGGCGAATTGGTGCATTTTGTTGAACGCCACCACATTGAAGGCCGCAACGCCCAGATGATTGCCGACCACTTGGCAATGGCTTTTGATGAGTTTTGCGGCGAATAAATCTTTGCCGGATTCTTGTCGCAACAGTTTAGCAAAAACCCCGGCACGCAGCCGGGGTTTTTGCGTTCTGTAGCCAGGCAAATGGGCTTGGTTTTTGCACAGTTGTCCGTACATTTCAAAAACCGGGCAGGTTTGGGCGTTTCCAAACATACTATTTCCCCGGTGGGTTGCTTGCCTTCAATTATGTCCGTTCATCAGAAAAACCACCCGGAAACCCATCCAAGCAGTTGAGAAGTGCGTGCATACATATCGTTTCGGTCATTTTCGTTGCTGTGTTTGCGGCTACGGCGGGCATGGCGCAGCAAACGGACACGATGCGCACGGGCGGCATTGCGAAAGACCAGGAAATACTGAACCGGAGAACGGAGAACGACTCGATCCGGTTTTTTTACCAGCGGCTCAAAAAACGGATGTACAAGCGGCGCGTGACCCGCGCCCTGTACGATTTCCTGCTGCGCGACTCGTTCAGCCAGCCAGCCAACCGGACACTGGAAAAACCGGAAGACCCGAATTGCGGCATGGAAGGGCGTTTCATCGGCGATGTCCGCATCACCCGCCTCGATCCGCTTGGCCCGAGTGTAAGCGATACGCTGCGCACGGCTTCAAGTTGGCTTGAAAAATCCGCCAATGCTATCCACCGGATCACCCGTGAACGTATTGTCCGCAAAAGCCTCATGTTCCGGCGCGGTCACCCGTTTGTGGCGGCCATGATCAGTGACAATGAACGGATATTGCGCCAATTGCCCAACTTGCTGGATGCCCGGATTTACGCGGTTGCCCGGCCAAAACAGTCGGACACGGTTGATATCGTGGTGGTTACGCAAGATGTTTGGTCCATTACGGGCGGTGCGGGATCAGACTTGGCTACCTCGCACGAGGCAAACCTTACCGATATCAATTTTCTGGGTTTGGGTCACGAGCAGTCAATGGGCGTGTTTTACAGCAGCCTGCCCGACCCGCTCACGCTGCGGCCGCGTGGCTGGGGGTTTCGCAGCCTGTACCGGGTTCCGTTCATCGGCAGGACTTTCGTGACCGGTTCACTGGAACTCACCCGGCGGTGGAACCAAGAGCGGTACGCGGCCGTGGCAGGGCGGGGGTTTTTGACTCCGTCCATGAAATACGCGGGCGGGCTGGAAGTGAGCCGTAACCGGTTTGTGGTGGAGGCAAATCCGTTGGAAGCCAACTCGCCGGTTATTCCGGTCGGGTACGGTTATGCGGATGCGTGGCTGGGACGCTCTTTCCGCACCCGGCTGGGCGGCATCGACAACCGCGACCGTTCGAGGATTGTGCTGGCGGCACGGACAACCGGCACTTACTACCGCGAACGTCCGCTTGTGCGCACCGATACCAACCAACTGTTCCAGCACCGTTTCCTGAATCTTTACAGCATCGGGTTTTCAACGCGAAATTACCTGCGCGACATTCTGATTTATGGTTTTGGGCGCACCGAAGATGTGCCTTACGGCAGCCTGCTTTCAATTACGGGCGGCATTGAACGCACCGAATTCGGGGTGCGCAACTACATGGGCATGAAAGCCGCCCACGGCAGTTATTACCGTTCCATCGGCTACTTGCTGCTGTCGCTGAATGCGGGCAGCTACCTGCGCAACCAACAATGGGAACAGGGTGTGCTGAGGGGGGAGGCCAATTATTTCAGCCGCCTGATCGGCTTGGGATCGTTGCAGGTGCGCCAGTTTGTCAATATCCGGTACACGCGCGGCTTTGGGCGGTTCAATGGCGAATTCATCGACATCAACGGTGTGAACGGGCTGCGCGGCATCACGAACGCCGCCTTCCGGGGCCGCCAATCGTTGGTTCTGAATCTGGAAACGGTTGTGTTCTCGCCGTTGAGCATTTTGGGTTTCCAGACAGCCTTGTTTGCCTACGCCGATTTGGGCTGGGTGGGTGGCAGCGACCGGGCCATATTTAGAAACTCGCTTTACCAAGGCTATGGCGTGGGCGTGCGGCTGCGCAACGAAAACCTGGTATTCAACACGTTTCAATTCCGGCTGGGCTTTTATCCGGGCATTCCCGGCATTGCCAATCCGCTCCGCACCGAATTTTCCGAACTTCCCCGCACCCGCCTGCCCGACTTCGACATTTCCGCTCCGGAGGTGGTGCCTTTCGGAAGTATTGGTGTCCGGTGATGCCGCGCATACTTTCAGCGTCCCGAAAACCGTTCTATAAGTTGGAACCGTATGTACGCTTGGCGGCGGGCATTCCCAGCCGGGTTTTAAGGTAACGGTCTCGCACCTTTCACATTCAATCATAATTCAATCGCTTTCCGGTTTTCCGGGCGGATAATTCCCTACCCATGAGCAACATCCTGAGAATAATCTTTCAAAATTCCCGCACCCATTTCCTGGTGTTTGTGGCAGTTGCCACCTTGGGCTTGGCGGCCTGCCGCGAGCAACCGGGCGGTGTGTCGCCGCAGTCGCTGGCCGATGCGCGCGACAGTGCCTATTACAAGTCGCTGGTTTTCTATTTGTGGAGCGACAACCTGCCCGACTACACCGCATTCACCAACCGCAGGGGCGATGCGCTGATACCCAACGACGAGACGGTGTTCAAGCCACGC
>JANPIL010000282.1:0-6934 GCA_031424975.1 Sphingobacteriales bacterium | reverse complement strand
CTTGCAGGCATTGTTCGGCTACAAGGACTGGCAGGTATTTTTGAAAACCGTGGACAGGGCCAAGATTGCCTGCACGAATTCGGGCGAGGAAACGCACGACCATTTTGTGGAGATAACCAGCGAGATCCGCAACGAGGACGGTGAGATGGTGCAGGAAGATGACTTGGCCCTGACGCGCTACGCCTGCTACTTGGTGACGCAGAACGGTGATTCGAGCAAGAACGAAATCGCCTTTGCCCAGACATATTACGCCGTGCAGACGCGCAAGCAGGAGATAATAGAGCAGCGGCTGCTGGACATCACGCGCGTGGCGGCCCGCGAAAAACTGTCCAAATCGGAAAAAAAGCTGTCGGGCATCATCTATGAACGCAAGGTGGACGACAAGGGCTTTTCGGCCATCCGGTCGGAGGGCGACAAGGCGTTTTTCGGCGGTTTCAGCACGCAGGAGATGAAAAAGAAACTTGCCATCCCCGACAACCGTCCGCTGGCCGATTTCCTGCCCACGCTCACCATCAAGGCCAAGGATTTTGCCGTGGAACTGACCAGCTACAATGTGGTGGAGAAAGACCTGCACGGCGAAACGGCGATTGTGAAGGAACACGTGGACAACAACAAGGCCATCCGCAAGATGCTCGAAGAACGCGGCATTATTCCCGAAAGCCTGCCCGCCGCCGAAGACGTAAAAAAGGTGCAGCGAAAACTGGAGGGCGAAGACAAAAGAATACTCAAGGATGTGAAGAAAATGACGCTGCCCAAGAAAAAATGATGCCGCCACTGCCGTTTGGCTATATTTGTCTTTCTTTTAACTGTAACACAACCGTGGAAAACCAATGGCTGCCATGCGACAAGTAACTCTGGAAATCCCCGACAAGGACTACGAATTTTTCATCCGGCTGGTAAAGAACCTCAAGTTCGTCAAGCTGGCCGACGCAGAACCTTCTGCCGACCCCGAAGCCCAACTCACGCCTGCGCAACGCAAGACGTGGGCCAACATTAAAAAAGGCTTTGAGGAATTGAAACTCGTGGAGCAAGGAAAACTGCAAACCCGGCCACTTCAAGACCTGCTGGATGAAATATAAAATCCGAACCATCACCAATTTTGACCGTGAATACAAGCGGCTGGCGAAGAAATACCAATCCTTGAAAGAGGAAATTGCCGAATTGGGAGCCAACCTCGCCGACAATCCCTTGCAGGGCGAGCCTTTGGGCAAGGATTGTTACAAGATACGGCTCAAAATCAAGAGCAAAGGCAAGGGCAAATCCGGGGGCGCAAGGGTCATCACTTGCGTCAAAGTCATTGCCGGGGCGGTGGTTCTGGTATCCATTTATGACAAAGCCGAGCGGGAAGACATTGCCGATGGCCTGCTGCTCGAACTGCTGAAGAAAAACGGCCTGCTCTGATCTTTCCTTTCCCGTAGTTTCAAAACCCGCCGCGCCTCTGTTGTGTCCGGCGGGTTTTGCCTTTTTGGAACATACTATTTTGCGGGCAGGACAAACGCTACAGTTGCGGTTATTTTTGACACCGCGTGGTTTTTTGTCGCGTTTCGCTTGCTTTGAATAACGTTTTTTGCCTTACATTTGGGCGGCAAGGTTCAAGATGCCAATCCGGTTCCGGACTCTTGCACCCGCATTTCCCCAACACTTGGAAACCGGTGATTGTATTGTTTCAATTTATTCTTTATCAACCGATTAGCCCACAGAAACCATGTCAGAAATTGCGGAATTGAGCGTGAACGGCCACACCTACCAACTCCCGGTGGTGGAGGGTTCCGAACACGAAAAGGCACTGGACATCCAGAAGCTCCGCGACCAGAGCGGCTACATCACGCTCGACAGCGGCTATAAGAACACGGGAGCCACCAAAAGCGCCATCACTTTCCTGGACGGCGAGTTGGGCATACTCCGCTACCGGGGCTACCCGATTGAGCAACTGGCCGAGAAATCCAATTTCTTGGAAGTGGCCTACCTGCTCATTTACGGCGAATTGCCCACCAAAGAGCAATCGGATGTGTTTACCAACGAGATCAAGGTGCATACGCTGGTAAACGAGGATATGCGGAAGATTTTCGACGGCTTTCCGGTCAATGCCCACCCGATGGGCGTGCTCTCGTCGCTGGTGTGTTCGCTCACGGCATTCTATCCCGAATCCATGGGCAGCATGACCCCCGAGCAGGAACACTTGTCCATTGTGCGGCTGATGGCCAAGCTGCCCACCATTGCGGCGTGGGCCTACAAGAACAACATGGGCCACCCGGTAAACTACCCGCAAAACAAGCTGGGCTACTGCGCCAACTTCATGCACATGACGTTTGCGCTGCCCGTGGAGGAATACGACGTGAACCCGGCCATTGTGGACGCGCTGGACAAGCTGTTGATCCTGCACGCCGACCATGAGCAGAACTGCTCTACTTCTACAGTGCGGTTGGTGGGTTCGTCGCAGGCGAGCCTGTATTCGTCCATTTCGGCGGGCATCAATGCCCTTTGGGGGCCGCTGCACGGTGGCGCAAACCAAGAGGTGATCGAGATGCTGGAAGAAATCAAAAACAACGGCGGCGATGTGAAAAAATACGTGGAGATGGCCAAGAACGCCAAGACAACGGGTTTCCGGCTGTTCGGCTTCGGCCACCGGGTATACAAGAATTTCGATCCGCGCGCCAAAATCATCAAGAAGGCCGCCGACCAGGTGCTGGCCGCGCTGGGCATCAACGACCCGGTGCTCGACATTGCCAAGGAACTTGAAGAGGCCGCCCTCACCGATCCGTATTTTGTGGAACGCAAGCTGTACCCGAACGTGGATTTCTATTCGGGCATCATCTACCGCGCCCTCGGCATCCCGACCAATATGTTCACAGTCATGTTTGCGCTGGGCCGCCTGCCGGGCTGGATTGCGCAATGGAAGGAAATGCGCGAAGGCAAGGAGCCCATTGGCCGCCCCCGCCAGATTTATACCGGCCAGCAACAACGCGATTATGTGGCGGTGACCAACCGTTGAAAGCATTGTGATCCGCAAAAAAACAGCCCACGGTTTCAACCGTGGGTTTTGTGTTTGTGGGAGTTGCGTCCAACCGTTTCAACGGTTTGGGGCGTTCATCAAAATAGTATGTTTTGAAGAGGTGAAACCTGCCTTGGTTTCCCGAATGCCACCAATTCCTGCTTTGCAATGGGAAACCGGGAAAAGGTAAAAATTTCCCCACCGCTCATTTTTCCCGGAACAACTGGCTGGGGTTTCGGGTTTTGAAAACATACTATTTTCCCATGCCTACCAACGCAGCCAGCACAAGCCCGGAAAGTTCCACTGCCGAACCGCAAATCGCACGCCTGCTGCTTTTTGATGGCGTGTGCAACCTGTGCAACGGAGCCGTGCAGTTTGTGATTGAACGCGACCCGGAGCAAAAATTCATGTTCGCCTCGCTGCAGTCGGTCACCGGACAGGAGCGGCTGCGGCATTTCGGGCTTTCCACGCAGCATTTCGATTCTTTTGTGCTGATTGAAGGCAAGCGGTTTTACACCGAGTCCACGGCGGCCTTGCGCGTGGCGCGGCACATGGGCGGCGGCTGGCCGCTGCTGTATGCGTTCATTATCGTTCCCGCCCCCATCCGCAATGCCGTTTACCGCTTCGTGGCCCGCAACCGCTACCGCTGGTTTGGCCGCCAAGACAGTTGCGCCATGCCCACCCCCGAACTGAAGGCCCGCTTTCTGAACTGACCGCCGCACCCGCAAGCCGCCAATATCCCGCACATCCGTCTTTTCCGGGCGGGCATGGACTACCGTGCCTCAAAAATTTTAATCAATATTTTTATAAAATGTTAAACAATGTAAAGAATGTGGGGTTTGTTCTTATGTTTGATAACCTTTCACCAACCATTAACCCCACCACGTTATGTTCACTCCATCACTCCTGCTCGATATCATCAATATTGATGGTAAAGATCCCGTTTCATTTACATTTTTCACCGGCTACATGGCCATGTTTGCCGCTGCGGTCTTCTTTCTGGTTGAAAGGGGAAGCGTGGATCCGAAATGGAAAACCTCGCTGCTGGTTTCCGGCCTGATTACCGGCATTGCCGCCGTGCATTATTATTATATGCGCGACTACTACGGTGCCACCAAGGAAACGCCAACCGCGCTGCGCTACATTGACTGGACACTGACCGTGCCGCTGATGTGCGTTGAATTTTACCTGCTGCTGCGTCCGGCCGGAGCCAAAATCAGTTTCATGTGGAAGCTCATATTGGCTGCGTTGGTAATGCTGGTGGCAGGCTACATCGGTGAGGGTTTCAGCGATGGTACCATGGCGCACTCCGTTATCTGGGGAGTTATCTCAACGTTAGGCTACGTGTACATCCTGTACTCGGCTTGGTTCGGCGAAGCCAAGCAACTGGCTGACGCATCCAACTCAACCGCGGTGCGCAAAGGCATCAAAGCATTGGCTTGGTTTGTGCTGGTGGGTTGGGCAATCTACCCAATCGGATACATGGCAATGCCCGGCGGCTGGCTTGGCCCAGACGGTGCTGGCCTGCTCGTACCACGGGATTTGGACTTGATTTACAACATCGGTGACGCCATCAACAAAATCGGCTTCGGCTTGGTTGTTTACGGCATTGCTGTCAGCGAGACCAGCATGAAAAACGAATTGAACAAGGCAACGGTATAATCAACCGCCCGCCAATCACATCCGGTTATCCGAACAAGAAAGGGGGCTTCATCGCCCCCTTTTTTCGTTGTGCAACCAAACAAACCCGATCCACCATGACAGACCAACCGTTTTATACCGAAACCCAAACCATGCTCCACTGCGTGAGCACGCACAACTACGACCTTTTGGCTACCATCTGCGACGATGATTTTGGCATTGTTGACCTGAACCCGGAGGGAAAAAACGTGATTGTGGAAGACCGTGCCGGTTGGGAAAACTGGTTCAAAACCCTATTTGCCACGCTGACGGCCATGCAAGCCGAAACGTACAGCGAAATTACCGGCTACCAGGCCCTGCAACACGAAACCATGGGCTACTGCGTGGTCAATTTCGACCAGTTCCTGGTTTTCAATGGCGAAAAACACAAGTTCAGTTGCGTAACCACCATCATCTGGAAGAAAGCGGGCGATGCATGGAAGGAATCGCGCTGGCACTGCTCGCTCATCAGCCGCGAGCAGGTTTTGTAATGAGGCCGTTTGCCAAACCCGCCCGTATCCGGCGGGTTTGGCGTTTTTAAAAAATACTATTTTGAAGTACCGGTTTGGAAACGCAAAATAAAATACTTGGCTTAGTTACTGACTGCGCGGGGTAATGACGAGAATCGCAACCTTTGAAGTACCGTGAACAACACGAGAAGTACGACAAAATTTTGCATATTTGATATTGACCTGCAAGGCTAAAAGAGCGGCCCTAACTAAAAATTGACACGAAAAATTGGACGTATTTAGACAATTCATAGAAAGCTACACTGTACTTCCAGACAAGGACTGGAAACAAATCTCTTTATGCTTTGAAAAAATAATTGTCAAAAAAGATGAAATTCTTTTACAAGAAGGTAAAATTTGCCGACACCTTTATTTCATTGAAAGCGGGCTACTCCGTTACTTCATTATCAAGAACGGGAACGACATTACAAAGTTTTTTACTGAAGCACCATATTGTTTCACTTCACAAGTTAGTTTTACAGCCGAAAAGCCATCCACAGAAAACATACAAGCCATCGAAAACTCTATTATTTGGCAGACAACTTTACAACAAGCCAATGACCTTTTGGAATTGAAAAGTTGGAACACATTTATTCGTAAACTCATTCAGGAAGTTCAATACTATACGGAAGAAATTCTGCAAGAAATCCAGACTGAAACAGCAGAAAATCGCTACAAGAAAATGATTGAAACCAATCCCCAATTATTACAAAGAGTTCCTTTAAAACATTTGGCTTCTTACTTTGGTATTGCACCGCAATCATTAAGCAGGATTAGAAAAAAAATCGTGTCCAACTAACGAAGTTAACATAGGTGCAGTAGATTGAAATAATCATTACGGAATTTTGTATCATCATTAAATAAATCAAAGAGATGAAGCAAATATTTCTAATCATTTCAATTCTATTCGCCATGGAAGCAAATGCTCAACAAACAAATTATCATTTTAGTCATACTGACAGCACGTCAGCCACAAGTGACAAGATTTGGGCAGTATGGACAGATGTCTCTAATTGGAAAATGTGGGATAAAGGACTAAAAGAAGCTGCACTCGAAGGTGAATTTGCCGTTGGCACAAAAGGGAAATTGATACCAGACAAAGGTCCGAAATCAAAGTTTGTAATTAACGAAATTGAGCCGAACAAATCGTACACCTTCAAAACCAAAATTCCCTTTGGTTGGCTTATCGTTAAACGAACATTAGAAATCAGGAACGGTAAAACTTTTTTCACTCACGATGTTGAGTTTACGGGCTTGCTTAAAAAATTATTGGGTAAAAAACTGGGCGAAAATTACCGAGCAATGTTACCAAGTGTATTGGTTGAAATAAAAAAAATCGCCGAAAGAAAATGAGAACCCTAATTTTACTTTTAGCATTTTTTGTTTTTAAAAATTCGAAAGCACAAAATTCACCAGATGTAAACCCCAATATGAATATCAGGTTGAGTTTTTTGGTTTTCCCTTTCACCCCACTCTTGACAGTTGAAGTAAGAACCATTGGCAATTTAACACTTCAATTAGAGAGTAATTTTATGAATACCCACGGAGCAAACCTAAAATATTTTTTAAAAAACAGAATGGACGGACACTATGCTTTTACAGGCGTTGCGTTGGTTGAAAACAAACTGTTGCGACAAGACGAGGAAATTACATTTTTACCCTATGCTGGATATGGCTATGCTTACGGATTTGGCAGTAAAAAGCAGTGGATTTTTGACAACAGAATAGGAATTGGTGCCACCATAAACGCAGA
>JANPIL010000281.1:0-9351 GCA_031424975.1 Sphingobacteriales bacterium | reverse complement strand
CAAACGAAATCGGCTATTCCTGCTCCCGTGACGGCATACACTGGGGCGAGGAACAATTGATCAAATTGAAAAACGCTCCCGTCTGGCTCAAATACCCCCGAACGCCACTGTGCCTTATCAATGAAGGCAGTGGAATCTATACGATATATTCCACTGCTTTCGATGGTCACAACCCGGAGAATGTGGAGCCGCAGTGGCACCAAGGTTTTGGAAGCGTGGGCCGGATTCAGGTACGACTGAAAGTTTTGTAACTTTGCCGATTGGAACCGGCTCCATTCTGCCCAAAGTCTGGTAGTCAGCCGGTGTTTTCAACGCTACCCAACCATCCGGCCTGACCCAGCTATCCGAACCATGCAGATTTATCGCGGCATAGACCGTTTCCCGCAAATACCGTTTGCCGTTGTCACCAGCGGCACATTTGACGGCGTACATCTGGGCCACCGGAAAATCCTGACGCGCCTGCGCGAAATCTGCCATACTTCCGGTGGCGAAAGCGTGGTGATCACGTATTGGCCGCATCCGCGCACGGTGGTTTCGGAAGCCAACGACCTGCAACTGCTTTCCACGATTGAAGAAAAATCACAACTGCTTGAACAACAGCAGGTTGACCATTTGGTGATTATTCCTTTCACCCGCGATTTTTCCGAGCTTTCATCCGGGCAGTTCATCCAGCGGATTTTGGTGGATGGAATCGGAACCAAAAAACTGGTGATTGGCTACGACCACCGTTTTGGCCGGAACCGGGAAGGGAGTTTCGAGCATCTTTCACAAAATGCGGGTTTGTACGGGTTTGCCGTGGAGGAGATTCCGCGCCAAGATATTGAAAACGTGGGCGTTAGCTCGTCCAAAATCCGGCAGGCACTATCAGAGGGTAATGTACACATCGCCACCGAATACTTGGGCAGGCCCTACAGTTTGAGCGGCGTGGTTGTCAAAGGCAACCAATTGGGACGCACCCTCGGCTTCCCCACGGCCAACATTCACGTCTCCGAACCGTACAAACTCATTCCCGCCGATGGCGTGTATGCAGTGCAAGTAAGTGTAAACCAATCGGTTAAAAACGGCGTGATGAACATCGGGCTGCGGCCTACCGTCCACGGAACCAACCGAACCATCGAAGTGAATATCTTTGATTTTGACCGGGACATTTACGGCCAGGAACTGACGGTGTTTTTTGCGGAAAAAATCCGGGGCGAGCAAAAGTTTTCCGGTATTGACGCGTTGAAAATCCAGATCGGGCAAGACAAGGAAACCGCCATGCGACTGCTTCCGAAACCGACTTCCTGAAATAGTACCTTTTAAAAAGGCCAAACCCGCCTTTTGTTTTTTCCGAAAACACGTTGGTGTATGATGGACAAGACCGTTGCCGATGCTGATGCCGCCATTGCTGACATTGCCGATGGAGCCGTGCTGATGCTCGGCGGATTCGGGCTGTGCGGCATTCCCGAAAACTGCATCGCCGCGCTGCTCAAAAAAGGTGTCCGCCGCCTGACGTGCATTTCCAACAATGCGGGCGTGGATGGTTTCGGCATTGGCCTGCTGCTGAAACAAAGGCAGGTGGAAAAGATGATCTCGTCGTATGTGGGTGAAAATGAGGAATTTGAACGGCAACTGCTGGCGGGCGAATTGGATGTGGAACTGCTGCCCCAAGGCACGCTGGCCGAACGCATCCGCGCCGGAGGAGCCGGAATCCCGGCATTTTTTACACCCGCCGGAGTCGGTACGGAAGTGGCCGCAGGCAAGGAAACCCGCCTGTTTGATGGCAAAATTCACTTGTTGGAACACTGGCTCCGCGCCGATTTCGCCATAGTGAAAGCGTGGCGCGGCGACACCGCCGGAAACCTGGTTTATAAGGGAACCGCCCGCAATTTCAACCCCGTGATGGCAACCGCCGGACGGATAACCATTGCCGAAGTGGAGGAACTTGTACCCGCAGGAATGCTTGATCCGAACCAAATCCACACGCCGGGTGTGTACGTGCAGCGGATTTTCCAAGGAAAAAACTACGAAAAACGCATCGAGCAGCGAACCGTGCGGCAGTAGCGCACGCTTTAGCTTGCGCATGGGCGGTACGCAGTGCCAGCCGTTTTCAAAAAGGCAAAACCTGCGGTTTTGGCACAAACTGAAGCGTGTGCTACTGCCCGGGGACTTTCCGCTTTTCAAAACATACTATTTTCATGCTCGACAAACATGGTATTGCACGGCGCATTGCGCAGGAAGTCCGCAGCGGGATGTACGTAAACCTCGGCATCGGCATCCCGACGTTGGTGGCCAATTACATTCCTGAAAACCTTGGCGTGGTGCTACAATCCGAAAACGGGTTGCTGGGCATGGGGCCGTTTCCGTACGAAAACGAGGTTGATGCCGACCTGATTAATGCTGGTAAACAGACCATTACGGCGGTGGCGGGAGCGGCCTTGTTCGACTCGGCAGACAGTTTTGCCATGATTCGCGGCGGCCACATTGACCTCACGGTGCTGGGCGCGATGGAGGTTTCGGAAAATGGCGATATCGCCAATTGGAAAATTCCCGGCAAAATGGTGAAGGGCATGGGCGGAGCCATGGATCTGGTGGCCTCGGCACGGCACATCATTGTGGCGATGCAACACGTGAACAGGGCCGGAGAGTCGAAATTGCTGCCCGAATGCACCCTGCCAATTACCGGGTTGCACTGCGTGAAACGGATTGTGACCGAACTGGCCGTGCTGGATGTGCTGCCCGGAGGGGGTTTCCGGCTGGTGGAAACCGCACCGGGCGTATCGGTGGGGGAGGTGCGGAACGCCACGGCGGGCAGGCTGATAATTGAGGGGGAAGTGCCGGAAATGCGGTTCTGAGTTTGCCGCAATCCGCATTCAAGCCGGATTGCGGCAAACCCACACGAGTCTCACTCGGCCTTTTTGATGGTTGCCTGGTAGCTTTTGTACAGTTCCTGAAACTTGGCGTAGGTCTGGTGCAGGTTTTCCAACCGCTGCTTCTGCATTTTCACCTTGTTCTGTGATATTTCCTTGCGTTGGAGGCTGGCAAAATATTTTTCCTCTCCATGCGCCTTTAGTGCCATCAAATGATTGATGGCCAAACTTTTAACTGGGAAATCAAAGTGGTTGTACACCGCTTCCTGCTGGAGTTTGGCAAGCGTATTCTCTTCCCGCAGATACATGGCGGCTAACTCGGAAGTGTTTTTAGGGCGCATGGGGTTGGGTTTGGATCAGGTGGAATAGGTACGGATGTAAGTTTTCATCCATATATCCACCTCATCCGCCAAAAGTGACCGGCCAAAACAAAGATTTTCCGCCGGAATCCCGTTTTTGTGTTCCAAAGACTGGTGCAAGGAAAAGCGGGGAAAGCCAGCAAGGTAATACGGGTCTGGCAAAAATAGTATCTTTCTGAAAGCCCAAACCCGCCTTCGCTGAAGTGTGCCGGTTACCTTTCGATCTCACCGAGTTCCGCAAATTTCCATGCCCGACATCCATGCCATTCTGAAACAATACTGGGGCCACGAGTCTTTCCGCCCGTTGCAGCGGGAGATTATCCAATCTGTGCTGGATGGCCGCGACACGCTGGCCCTGCTGCCCACCGGCGGCGGAAAATCGGTGTGTTTCCAAGTGCCTGCGCTGGCAAAAGACGGTCTGTGCGTGGTTATCTCGCCCCTGATTGCGCTAATGAAAGACCAAGTGGAAAACCTGAACCGGCGCGGCATCAAGGCCGTGGCAATCCATTCGGGCATGAACCGCCGCGCCATTGACATAACGCTGGATAACTGCCGGTTTGGCGACACCAAGTTTTTGTACGTATCGCCGGAACGCATCCGCACCGAAATTTTTCTGGAACGGTTCAAAGGCATGAATGTCAACCTGTTGGCCGTGGATGAGGCGCATTGCGTTTCGCAGTGGGGCTATGATTTCCGTCCGCAATACTTGCAGATCGCCAAGCTCCGCGAACTCATGCCCGGCCTGCCCATCATTGCGCTGACCGCCACGGCAACCAAGGAAGTGCGCGAGGACATCATGGAAAAACTCGCCTTCCGGCAGCGGACGGTTTTTACGGGCAGTTTTGCGCGGGGCAACCTGTCGTATTCGGTTTTTGAACTGGAAGACAAGGAACGCAAACTTTACGAAATACTGCAAAAAGTGCCCGGATCGGCGGTGGTGTATGTGCGCAGCCGCAAGCGCGCCCAAGAAACCGCCGAATGGCTGAACCGACAGCGCATCCAAGCCGATTTTTACCACGCCGGACTGACCAATGAGGAACGGAGCATCCGGCAGGAAGACTGGCTGCGCGGCCGCATACGCGTGATGGTGGCCACCAACGCCTTTGGCATGGGCATTGACAAGCCGGATGTGCGGGTGGTGGTGCATCTGGACTTGCCCGGAAATTTGGAAAGCTACTACCAAGAAGCCGGACGCGCCGGACGCGACGGCCAGAAAGCCTACACCGTGGCCTTGTACCACGCCACCGACTTGGAAAACATGGAAACGGCATTGGAGCAGACCTACCCTTCAGTGGAGCGGCTGCGGCACGTGTACCAAGCCTTGGCCAATTATTTTCAAGTGGCGGCGGGCAGCGGCGACTTGGCCAGCTACGATTTTGATTTCGAGCATTTCTGCAAGACTTACCGGCTGCTCACCCAAGAAACATTCCACGCAATCAAACGGTTAGAAGAAGAGGGTTTCGTGCAACTGACCGAATCGTTCCGTAATCCGTCGAAAATCCAGATCATAGCCGATAAGAAGACAATTTATGAGTTTCAGGTGGCCAACGGTGCCTACGATCCACTGTTGAAAACGGTTTTGCGGATGAACGGCGGCGAGATTTTCAGTTCGCTGGTCACCATTTCCGAACAAAAACTGGCGGGCTACCTGCAAACCGATGTGCCGGCCATTGAACAAATGCTCACGTACATGGGCCAATGCAACCTGCTGATCTACGAAAAACAAAAAGACAAGCCGCAACTCACCTTCACCACGGTGCGCCACGAGGCCAGCCGTTTGCCGCTGGATGTGAAGCAATTGCGGTGGCGTAAAAACCGCGACGTGGACAAGTTGCTGGCCATGAAACGTTTTGCCGCCGAAAGCCGCCGCTGCCGCACGCTGCAACTGATGGAATATTTTGATGAGTTCTCGGATCATGAATGCGGGGTGTGCGATGTGTGCGTGCAAAAACGCAAGCAGCAAAGCGGCGCGGACAACCACGGCAAATACCGCCAGCAAATCAGAAAGGCACTGGCAAACCGCACTTCCGGCCTGACTGATTTGGTGAAAAGCTTGGGCACCAACGATGAGCAAGCCATTGTGGAAACCCTACGCGAAATGACCGATGTCGGCGAAGTGCAAGTGCTACCCGATGGACGGCTGACAATGAATAACTGAATGCCGCCCGGCAACAGTCCGCAATCGGCGAAAAATCGGTGGGCGGGTTCGGTTTTTGCAGGTGTGTCGTTTTGAGGAAATTCAAGTGGCGGGGCTTGAACCGGCTTTTTCCATGATAAACGCAAAACAATAAACGCACAAGGCAGGTTTTGCCTTTCTTCAGCATACTATTTTCACAGCCCACCGCCCCCGACCGCCACTTTTTGCGTGGACGGTGGGCTATCCAATTCGTCCCTGCTTGTTTTCCGCATGGACATCCTGTATTTTTAGCCCCTAACAAACCCCTATATAAACTTGTCACGCCATAAAACCATAGCCGAAGAAGAATTGGTGCTCATGCTTAGACAGCAAGACCGCAAAGGCTTCGAGTATTTGTATGACCGGTATTCAGCGGCCTTGTACGGTGTGGTGCTGCGCATTGTGCGAACCGAGGAACTGGCCCAAGACGTGGTTCAGGAAGCGTTTGTGAAAATATGGCGAAATTTTGCGGCGTACGAAAAAGCAAAAGGCACGCTTTTCACGTGGATGCTGAACGTGGCGCGCAACACGGCCATCGACAAGATCAGGTCGCAGGATTACCGGCAGCAGGCACAAATCCAAGATGTCTCGCAAAGCGTAGGTATCATTGACCGGCAGGCCAGCGTTGAAATGCCAGTAAATCACATTGGCTTTGAAAAGTTCGTTTCCCAACTCAAGCCCGAACACCGGATACTGGTGGACTACCTGTATTTCAAGGGCTACACGCAGAGCGAAGTGTCGGAAGAGTTGAACATACCGCTGGGTACGGTGAAAACGCGCATCAAGACGGCCATCGGCCACTTGCGCGAAATCATCAGCATCGATGAGCATACCGGATAATCAAAGCGTGTGCGGGTTATTTTCAAATCTGATGAATTGAAACGGAACCCGTTTTGTTTCAAAAGGCAAGTACCAAGTATCCTATCTACTTAAAAAATTGGACATCCAAGACTACATATCATCGGGTATCATAGAGAGCTACGTGCTTGACCTTACTTCGGAAGATGAATCTCGTGAGGTAGAGGCTCTGGCGGCTGAGCACTCAGCCATCCGGGATGAAATCGCCGCCGTTCGCTTGGCGTTGGAGGTATATGCCCAGCAGTTTGCCCAGACACCGCCACCGTCCTTGAAAAACCGCGTGATGGCCGCTTTGGGAGAGCCGGACGAAAACACGCAGCCGCACGCGTCGGGTATGCCGCAGCCATTCATTTCGGTGGCCGAAGGTGAGGCATCCCAACGGGAAACCATCGCCCTCAACCCGCAAAATAACCCACCGGGCATTGGTTACGCCGCCCCCCGCCGGTTTGCCTACTGGAGCATTGCGGCCAGCATCTTGCTGGTGGCCAGTGCCTTGGCAAATGTGTTTTTATACAACCGCTTGCAAAAAGCCGAGACATCGCTGACCCAAGCCAATGCCGACCAACTTCTTTTGGCGCGGGAAAAGCAAGCCCTGCAAAACCGTTTTGGCAGCGTCATGCTTACTGCTTCAGTGGTGAGCAACCCCGAATACAAGGTGGTTAACCTTCTGGCCTTGGAAAAAGGCATGGCGGCGGCGGTGGTGCTTTACTGGAATCCGCAGCAAGGCGATGTGTACATTGCCAGCAACAAACTGCCGCCATTGCCCCAAGGCAAACGCTACCAGCTTTGGGCCATCGTGGACAGCAAGCCGGTGGATGCCGGTGTGTTTGAACCGAAAAAAGACGCAAACCTGCTGGCCATGAAAAATATGCCAGCCGATGCCGCTGCTTTCGCCATCACCATGGAAGATGCGCAGGGCAGCCCAACGCCCACCGGCAAAATGTACGTGATGGGCAAAATATAGGGCTTGGCGGTGTGGAAAATAGTATGTTTCCAAAAGTCCAAACCCTCCTGTTTACGGGCTTTACCTAAAAAGCAAAAACCCCGGCTTATGGCCGGGGTTTTTGCTTTTTGAAACATACTATTTTGAAAGCCAGCCTTGTGCGGGCTTATCTCTTGCTTTGGTTGTAGTACTGCATGGCTTTGGGCATCAGTTTTTGCAGGCGGCTGATGCGCGTGCTTTCCGAAGGGTGGGTGGACAGAAATTCCGGCGGCTTCTGCGAGTTCTTGCTGGCCTCGGCCATGCGCTGCCACAACCGCACCGACTCCTGCGGGTCGTAGCCCGCCAAGGCCGACACATATAGGCCAATCTCATCGCCCTCCGATTCTTGGCTGCGCGAATGCCTCAAAATCCCCAGTTGCGTGCCTGCGCCAGCCGCTTGCAAAATGATTTGGTTCAGCGTCGTCGGGTTTGCGCTAACAGCCACTTGGCCCGCTTGCAGCAGGCCCGAAGCCACCATTTGCTGGCTGGCCCGCTCGCCCCCGTGGCGCGCCACCGCGTGGGCTATCTCGTGCCCCATCACTACCGCCAAACCGGCTTCGTTCTGCGTAATGGGCAACAAACCGCTGTAAACCACCACTTTGCCGCCGGGCATACACCACGCGTTCACTTCCTTGCTATCCACCAGGTTATACTCCCAATTGAAACCTTGGATGGCCGCTAACTGGTTGCGTTCGCGCAGCAGCCTTTCCAATCCCTGCTGCACCCGCGCACCCACCCGCTTGACCATGCCGGCCTGGTCGTTGCTGAGTGTCTTGTTTTCGGCAATGAATTTGGAATAGGCCTGCAAAGCCATGGCGTTCATCTCCGAATCAGGAACGATATTGAGTTGGCGGCGGCCCGTGATGGGAACTGTCTGGCAACCGATTACGGCCCAAAAGAGGGCAATGCAAATCGAAATTCTTTGGATTTTGTTCATTTGCTTCAGTGTTTTTTTAAGTGAGGTGTAATGTGGATACATATATGCCATTCCGTCCGGTTTGCATTGTTTTGCTGGGCAGGAAAGGTTTCCGGTTGAATCAGAGCAAAAACTCTGCCTGAAATTACATATTTTTGTTGGATGCGCTGAAATATCCACTGCGTTGCATGAGCCCGACCATTGTTCAGAGTCTGCAACGCCCTGACAGTGAATGTACACCCACAACCAACCCCTGAATCATGAAGATCATTGCCATTGGCAGAAATTATGCCGACCATATTGAGGAACTGAAAAACGAACGTCCGTCCGAACCGGTCGTGTTCCTGAAGCCCGACACGGCAATGCTCAAAGACAACGCGCCTTTTTATTATCCCGATTTTTCAAAGGACATCCAGCACGAAGTGGAGATTATCCTGAAAATAAACAAGGAAGGCCGGTACATCGAGGAAAAATTTGCGCACAAATATTACGATGAAATCGGTGTCGGCATTGATTTCACCGCCCGCGACCTGCAACAGAAATGCAAGGAAAAAGGGTTGCCTTGGGAAATAGCCAAGGCATTCAATGGCTCGGCTCCCGTGTCAGGTTTTGTGCCGAAAAGCAATTTTGAGAACCTTAAAGCGTTGGATTTCAGCCTGAAAGTGAACGGCGAACTGCGCCAGCAAGGCAACACAAGCCTGATGCTGTTCAGTTTTGACTACATGATTTCGTACGTTTCGCAGTTCTTTACCTTCAAGAAAGGCGACATTATTTTTACCGGCACACCCAAAGGCGTTGGCCCCGTCCAGATCGGCGACCGGCTGGAGGCGTTTGTCATGAATGAGAAAATGATGGATTTCCAAATAAAGTAAACAGCCTCCCCCAACCCCCTCCGAAGCTGAAAGCCACGACTTGGCGTGGGAGGGGGCTTTAAAATTCCCCTCCCCTGTCCGTCCGGCAGGCGGGCTTTCGGGGAGGGGCCGGGGGTGGGGCCGTTGGGGCCACTGCCTTTCAAATCCATACAAAACCCGGAAAAACAGTATGTTTTCAAAAGGCCAAACCCAGGCAATTCTTGTATTTGCCTATTTGCTCATTTGTCCGTTTGCACCTCCGGCAACCGCCCAAAGCACGTATCCCAAGGGCTATTTCATGTTTCCGATCAAGCCGGGACAAACCAACCTGCTGACCGGCAACATGGGCGAACTGCGCCC
>JANPIL010000280.1:0-19249 GCA_031424975.1 Sphingobacteriales bacterium | reverse complement strand
TAGAGGTTATTACGATTTTTCATTGGCATATCGGCAAGCGATCCTCAAGTTGTGCAAGCCACAGGCCAGCCAGAAGACCTGGTCGCGTACGGCGGTTCCCTTCAAGCGGATGGTGTCCTTGACAATGCGCAAGCGTTTGATGCCGCAGATGGCGTGTTCGACCTTGACCCGGAAGGAGTTGATCAGGGTGTTGATGGCCTTTTGCAGGTCGGAGAGCGGCTTGTTTTTGGGCTTGCGGTCGGGCATGGCGATGTGCACCCCGTCGGGTCGGTGTCCCAGATAGCCCAGGTCTTGGAACAGGAACGAGTCCTTGGGCAATGCAATCGGTTCCTGGTCCAGGATGCGCTTGTCGTGATGGCGACCCTCGAAACTCGAACCCAGGTAGTGTACCTTTCCGGTCGTGTCGGTCAGGATCGTGTTCTTGGTGGCGTGCTGGTGGGTTTTGCCTGAGTAGTCGTCCCGTTGCCGGCCTTCATCGGTGGATTTGGGAATGGGCCGTTCGGTCGCATCCAGAAAGAAAACCTGCTCCTTGGCCGTTTGCAAGCTGGCACCGAGTTTCTCCTGGGTACGGGCGGGCAGTTGGCCGGCTTTGGCCAGGCTTTGTTCGAGCAAAGGCAGCAGTACTTTAAGCCACTGGCTGGCTTTGCCTTGCGAGAGGCCGAAAGCAAAGCCGGTGAAGGTTTGCAAGGCGTTGTTTTTCAAGTATGCCAGCACAAAAAACAACTTGTCGGCCTCGGTGGGCAGAGTGCTGTTTTTGGCCGGTTTGAACTTGGGAAGCTTGCGCGGCTTGCCTTTCAAGTCGTGGTGGCGGTGGTAGTGCTCCCACAGGGGAGCGAAATAGGCCAGCAAATGGTCGAACTCGTCTGTCTGCAACCCGGTCAGGGACAAAAACGTGGCCGGTTGCCGGCGTACTGTTTCCAAGGAATACATACCATCATGATTTTAAGAAACCCGCAAGCTATATAATTTATCGTAATCACCTTTACTGTTTGGCCCCCCAGCCCCGGCTCCGAAAGGGAGGGGAGTCTTTTAGCCCCCTCTTTCGGAGGGGGTTGGGGGAGGCTTCTGGTTTGGGCGTTTTAAAACATCCTATTTTGCGGGGGTGGCGGCCAACCCGCCACAAGCCCGCAACGCATTTACTTTTACTGCTTTTTCCGTATTCATACCGCACAACACCGCCCATGAAAAGCCAACACGAAACACAAGCCGCCGCCATCTATGACCGCGCGAAAGAGCATTTCCGGGGAAAATTTCCCGAAGAACTGCCCATAGAACAAGCCTACCTGCACATTGGCATTTACCTTGGCTGGATGATTGAACACAAACTGTACAGTGAGGAATTTCTGGACGAGGGTGAAATCCAAATGTACCGCTTTGAAAAACAGCAGATTGGGTGTACGGTGCTGAGCGAAATCTGGGACGGACATTTGGAACCGCAAATGTTCAATGCCGAGGGCAGCCGGTTTACGGAGGAGTATTACCTGCCGGGCGGCTACATGGAAGATTACATCAGCACCCTGTGCAAATCGTACCCGACCATGTATCATGTGGCCGACACATGGGACAATTACGACCTTATGAACCGTAAAATCACGGAGCGTTTCAATGCTTGGCGGGAGGGCGGCCAGTGACCCCGTCAATGGGCGGCAATTGCGCCGCCTGATATACCGAACCCGTTGCGGCTTGCGTGCCGCAACGGGTTTGGTGTTTCTGGAAGATACTATTTTGCCGCAACGGCTCTTGAAAGCAGTTCACTGTACAGTGCCGTGTGGCTTTGTGCCTGCGCCGCCAAGCCAAACATTCTTTCGGCCTTCTGGTGTGAGTTAATGCGTAATTGTTCGTTGCGGTTGGTTGCCTTCAGTGTCCATTCAATGCCGTGTGCCAGCGAATCAGGCTCAAAGGCAGTGGCCAAGTAGCCATTGTGCTTGTGGTCAATGATGTCGGGAATGCCGCCGATATTAAAGGCCACGCCAGGCGTGCCGCACGCCAAGGCCTCCACGAGTGTGTTGGGCAGATTGTCTTCCAATGACGGGGCAATGAAAACATCGGCCGCCGAATAGGCCAGCGCCAGCGAAACGTCGTCGGTGAGGCGACCTAAGTAATTGACCCGGAAATCCACGTCGGGAATCGGGTTGGCAGCCGTGCCGCCAAAAACCAGCAGTTCAATCTGGTCGTTCATGCCGTTGTGGTGCAGTTGGTGCAGGGCTTGCAGCAGCAGGTGCATTCCCTTGCGCGTGTCAAGCGGGTTGGCCGCACCAAACAGAACCAAATGCTTGTCGTCGGGCAGGTTCATCAGGTTGCGGGCGGTGGCGCGGTCAATGGGCTTGAAAGCATTGGTGTCCAAGCCATTATGAATCACTTCGGTACGGCAGTTTTTCAGCAGTGAACTCTCCCGCACGCATTCCGCCATCCAGTTGCTGGGAGTCACAATGGTTAGGTCAAGGTTTTTCCATGCCCGGTTTTTTCGCTTCCACACCCAATTCGAAAGATCGTTTTTCTTGTGGCTCTTCAAGGCCGGACAGTTGCCGCACGTATCCTTGTAGTTTTCGCAACCATCGTTGTAGTGGCAGCCACCCGTGAACGTCCACATATCGTGCAGTGTCCACACAAGGGGTCTTTTGAAGTTTTTTAACGACTCCAAGCGCAGGAAGCCGCCGCTGACCCAATGCAGGTGGACGATATCGGGATTGATGGCCTCGACAACCGAAGCGAGGGAATCGGGAAAACACTGCAGCGAGAAATGCCGGTTGTCGCGTTTAGGATGAAACCTCAGCGGCAGGTTGTCGAGGTGTTCGCTCAGTTTCAGCTTTGCCGACAGTTTTCCCAGCGTGCTTTGCGGCGACGATACACCTTCCTCGTTCGTGACCTTGACTTGCACATGGGCCCGTGAATCAATGCCAGCCACGCGCAAGCCTTGGTGCAGCCGGATCATGGCACGACCGGCACCCCCATCATCGCGCTGGTTAAGGTGTAACACTTTCATGGCTTGTGGAGTATGTGGCATATAGTCGGATTGGGAAACGGTACCAAGGCGTTCCGTTATTTCTGCGCGATTACCTTCCTGAGCCGCCTTTCTACTTTTTCCAACAGTGTCGACTGGTAATTGAATATGGTCTTTTCGGTGAATGCGTCGGCTTCGGCACTGCGCATCATGCAAGGCGGATGCCGGAGCGGAAATTCCATGGCTTCGGCGGCCATGTTGCTGTACACACTCGAAGCATCGGTTGTGTTGGATGCCCCTTCGCCATGCCCGATGTTGGAAATCAGATTCACATCCGATAAAATGCTCAGCGCGTTGGCCGCCCAGCACGCAAACGTGAACTGGTAATCCCAAGTGGGCATTTTCAGGTCGTATGATCGCTGGAACGTGTGCGACCAGCCTTTAATGGCTCTGGGCGTTTCCAAAATGCCAGCCAACAGGTTGTTGTCCCGGATTACGGGCCATTGCTTCACCTCAAAATCGTACAGTTGCCAAGCCCTGCGCCACGTGGCCCAACCCCAGATGTGGTTGTAGCGCGAAAAATAATAGCTGTATGGTGTGCGGCTGCGCCCCAACTGCACATTCTGGCCCGATATGGACATGATGCGTGTGTCGTGGCGGTGGCGTTCGAGCAACTCCTCGCAAAACCGGAAAAAAGACGGGTGCGGCAGGCAGTCGTCTTCCAGGATAATCGCTTCCTCAACCAGACTGAAAGCCCAATCAAAACCCGTTGGCGGGCGTTTGGCAACGCCCATGTTCACCTCCGAATAGTTGGTCAGCACTTCGCATTGCCAGTCCACGCGGTCAATGATGGCGCGGGTGGCGGCGCATTTCTCGCTTTCACCGGGGCGGTCGGCACGTGGCCCGTCGGCAATCACCAGCAATTTGACCGGTTTGGCGGCCCGGATTGCCTCAAAGACTTTTTCAGTGGTTTCGGGCCGGTTGAAAATGACAAATACAACGGGTGTTTGCAGCGGCGTTTGCATCAACGGTTTTTATACGGATTTGTTTGACTTGGTTTCTTGGAAATACAAGTTTAGTAAAAAAAACAAATGCTTTGCTACCAAACTTCACAATCAACTGGGAAAGCCATCCGTGCGCATGGTTATTTCCAAGATCCAGGCAATCAAAAAGTAAACGGCGGGAATGAATCCGAACCGGAAAACCAAACCAATTTCCCCTTCAGCGCAAGTCCGAGTTTACAGGTCGGCCAGTTTGCGGTAAAATTCGCGCAGCAGCAGTTCACGCCCGATGGCATAAAAGCCGCCGTTGATGCGTACACGCACCACGGGGGTTTCGCCTTTTTGGAAGATACTATTTTCCAGCGCATCCCAGAGCGAGCTTTCCAGCGGAAACTCGGGCAGTCGGCTTTCGGACACCGATGCGAGCGGCAACGATAGTTCGGCAAGCAAATCCTTGATTTTCAGCGTTTTCATTTGTAACAACAGCCGCTGGTCGGTGAAAAAATTTTGCACAAACTCGTTGGCTGGCTGAAACAGCAACGCCGCAGGCGTGCCAATTTGCTGCACCGCGCCCTTGTCCATCAGGCAAATCCGGTCGCCGAGTTCAAAGGCTTCCTGCACATCGTGCGTTACCAGCACAATTGTCTTGCTGCGTAATGCTTCAAGGGTTTTGAACTCGCGCCGGATGCCGGTTCGGGTTACCGGATCTAAGGCTCCGAACGGCTCGTCCATGAGCAGCACCGGCGGGTCGGCGGCCAATGCCCGCGCCAAGCCCACGCGCTGCTGCTGCCCGCCACTGAGTTCGGATGGAAACTGGTGCAGAATGGTTTCGGGCAGGCGCAGCATCGCGACCAATTCGCGCGTCCGGTTACGGGTTTTTTCCTCATCCCACTGCAAAAGGCGCGGCACAACCGCAATGTTGCGGCCAACGGTATAGTGCGGGAACAAGCCCGTTTGCTGGATCACGTAGCCGATGCCGCGCCGCAGGGTTTGGGCATTTTGGGAGATACTATTTTGGCCGTTGATAAAAATGCTGCCTTCGTCAGGCTCAATCAGCCGGTTCAGCATTCGCAGCAGCGTGGTTTTGCCGCAGCCGCTCGTGCCCAGCAGCACCAGCGTCTCGCCTGCCGCCACGCGCAGCGAAACCTGATTTACGGCGGTGATGCCGCCAAACCGCTTAGTAACCTGCCGGATATCAATCATGGTGGATGCGGGATATTGGCCAGAATGAACTTGGCTACTCTGAACTTTGGCAGAGTTTGAAACGCTGCCAAGGTTGGCTCGCCACGGCGGATGAACCGGCAGGAATACTGTTTTGGGCAAGGTGGCCGGACTTTCCAAATCCGGCGGCACGGGGTTTCGCCCTTTCGGAAGATACTGTTTTAACGGCGCGGGTTTTCGCCCAAGCAAGTCCAAACACGCGATGGCAGACTTGGATTCCGCGTTCCCAATTCCGCAATTGGCATTCGGCTCATTCGGTCACTTGCACGCCTTTCCAAAAAGCCACGTGGCCTTTGATTTGCCGCGCCGCCTCCTTGGGTTCGGGATAGTACCAAGCGGCATCCTTGTTTTGTTTGCCATCAACTTCAAGGGTATAATACGAAGCGGTCCCTTTCCATGGACAGCCCGTATGCGTGTCGGTGGCGGCAAAATATTCCTTTTTGATTGAATCAGCGGGGAAATAATGGTTGTTTTCGACAATCACGGTTTGGTCGCTTTCCGCGATGGTTTTTCCGTTCCAAATGGCTTTCATACGTAAATGAGCAAATGAATGAATGAGCGAATGAGTGACTAAAGTCTGGAAATCAATGGCTTGCAGTACTTACACAACCCTAAGTGATTCTGCCCGGATACTTGTTTTCTTTCGGTTGAAATTGTATGCCTGCAAAACACGAAACCGCAACACAAAGTTATGTGGAATGAAAATCAGGAACGATTTTGCAAGGCCGCCAACCGCACACTTACCGCCATTTTGTGGGCATCCAAACCCTCGGCGGCGGCCATGGTTTCCACCGTCGCGCCGATGTTCTGCAAACCTTTGGGCGAAATCCGCTGGAATGTGATTTTTTTCACAAAACTATCCACCGACACGCCGCTGTAGGCGCGGGCATACGCGTTGGTGGGCAGCGTGTGGTTGGTGCCGGAAGCATAATCGCCAGCGGCTTCGGGCGTGTAATGCCCCAGAAAAACCGAACCGGCATTGGTGATTTTTTCGGCAACCGACTCCGGATTTCCAACCGCCACAATCAAGTGTTCGGCGGCGTATTCATTCAGCAGGTCAATGGCTTGGGCGGGGGTTTCGACCAAGAAAAAGATACTATTTTCCAATGCCTTGGCGGCGATGTCGCGGCGCGGCAATGCCTGAAGTTGCTGACTCACAGCTTGCTGCACTTTCTGGATCAGCGTTTCGCTTTCCGTCACCAGAATCACCTGGCTGTCGGTTCCGTGTTCGGCTTGCGAGAGCAGGTCGGCGGCCACAAAGTCGGGGTTGGCCGAATCATCGGCATAGACGGCCACTTCCGATGGCCCGGCGGGCATATCAATCGCCACGCCTTCCTGCGAAACCAATTGCTTGGCAACCGTGACGTAGGCGTTGCCCGGCCCGAATATTTTGTACACTTTCGGAATGGTTTCCGTGCCATACGTCATGGCCGCAATGGCCTGTGCGCCACCCACTTTGAAAATCGTGCGGATGCCCACCAACTGCGCCGCGTACAAAATGGCCGGATGCACGCCACCTTCGCGGTTGGCGGGTGTGCAAAGGATTACTTCCCGGCAACCCGCAATCCGCGCCGGAACGCCCAGCATCAATACCGTGGAAAACAGCGGGGCCGTGCCGCCCGGAATATACAGGCCCACTTTTTCGATGCCCACGCTTTTGCGCCAGCACACCACGCCGGGCATGGTTTCGATGGTTTCCGGAGCCTGCAACTGGTTCTTATGGAACGCAAAAATATTGCTCCGGGCGGTTTGGATGGCGGTTTTCAACTCATCGGGCAGCAGTGCGGCGGCGGCTTCCAATTCGGCTTCCGAAACTTGCAAATCCGTCAGTTGCACACCGTCAAACTGCGCGGTCAGGCGTAACAGAGCCGCATCGCCTCCGGTGCGTACGGCGGCCAGTATCGGCTCCACGCGCCGCCTGATTTCAGTGGTGTCGGTGGTGGGGCGGGCAAGCAATTGCGGCCAATCGGCTTTTTGGGGATATTTAATGAGGCGCATTTTTTAGTGAATGTTGAATGATTGGGAAAAACCACGTGGGTTGTGATTGCCGCCGCCCACACCGCCGAGATAGGAATCTCGGAACATGGGCGGCACGAGGTAGGAACCTCGCGCCAGTTGTGCTGTCGCGCGTTTTTAACGCGTGACGACCAGGCTCGCGTTTGCAACGCGTTTTGCCCTGCGCCACCAGCAAGCGGCTTTGAACTATCCAACCATTTAACCGCCTAATCGGTTACAAAATCATCTTCTCAATCGGCACCACCAAGATGCCTTGGGCTCCGGCGGCGCGCAAATCCTCAATAATCTGCCAGAACTGGTTTTCGTTGATTACCGAATGCACTGAACTCCAGCCGGACATGGCCAACGGCACAATGGTCGGGCTTTTCATGCCGGGCAGCACGTTGATGATGTCGGGTATTTTTTCGTTTGGCGCGTTGAGCAGGATATACTTGTTGTTTTTGGCGGCTTGCACCGATTTGATGCGGAAAATCCAGCTATCCAGGATTTGCTGTTTTGCATCGGGCAGCTCGGCACGGGCAATCAACACCGCTTCCGAGCGAAAAATGGTTTCCACTTCCTTCAACCCGTTGCTCATCAGCGTGCTGCCCGAACTCACAATGTCGCAAACGGCATTGGCCAAACCAATGCTCGGCGCAATTTCCACCGAGCCGCTGATTTCGTGGATATCGGCTTGGATGCCGTTTTCTTGCAGGAAATTGGATAGTATTTTCGGGTACGAAGTGGCAATGCGGGCGTTTTGCAAGTCCTGCACGCCCGCGTATTCCTGTCCGCGCGGCACGGCAATGCTCAGGCGGCACTTGGAAAAGCCCAATTTCTGGGCGATAACGACGTGCTGGTTTTTCTCGGCCATCACGTTTTCGCCCACAATGCCCACGTCGGCCACGCCATCAGCCACGTAGCCCGGAATGTCGTCGTCTCGCAAGAATAGGAATTCGGCGGGAAAGTTGTCGGCTTCGGCCTTGAGTTTGCCCGCGCCATTGTTGAAACTGATGCCGCATTCCTTGATGAGCTTGAGCGAATCCTCGCTCAGGCGGCCCGATTTTTGGAGTGCGATGCGCAAACGATTCGGCGGTGCGGCTTGTTGGTTGGTTGGCTGGGTCATTAAAAAACATGGATTTGAAGGCGCAAAAATAGGCACTCGCGCGGTCATTTGCCGCAAAAAATAGTATCTTTTAGGACTGCCAAAGGCCCCCAGAGTTTGAACTCCCCCTTCGGGGGTTGGGGGGCCGAATAGTATCTTTCAAAAAGCCCAAACCCGCCATGCAGAAACAACCCAAATACTACACGCCGCAAGAATCGTACGTCAGGATTGCGGCCTACTGCGCTTACCAGGAACGGACGCAGCAGGACGTGCGCGAAAAACTGCAAAGCTACGGCCTGGACGACGACGACGTGGAAGAACTGATTGTGAGAATGATACAGGAGAAATTCGTGAACGAGGAACGCTTTGCCAAAGCCTACGCGGGCGGGCGTTTCCGGCAGAAAAAATGGGGCCGCATCAAAATCAAGATGGCTTTGAAGGCGCAGGGCCTGTCGCCGTACTGCGTGCAGCAGGGCATGAACGTGATTGACCCCGACGAATACTGGCAAAACCTGTTGCACTTGGCGGAAAAGAAAAACGCCGTTGAAAAGGAGTCGAACCCGCTGCTGCGCAAACAAAAAATCACGCGGTTCCTGATGGGCAAGGGCTATGAACAGGATTTGGTGTGGGAAGCAATAGAGACGGTGAACGGAATCAAGCGGTAAGGTTAAGACCAGAAGCCCGGTTTATGGACCGCGGGAAATTGGGTGATACACAAAATTTCCCGCTGCGGGCACGTTTGCCAGAATAGTATCCCCGCTAAAGACGGGGCTTTTAGCTTTCCAAAAGCCCAAACCCGCCCACCGCATAAAGTCCAAGCAGAAACGCTTGAACCGGTTTCGGTTGTTGGTGAAAATACTGACGGTGGGAAAGACAAACAGGGTTTGGCCTTTTTGAAAGCTGAAAGCCCCGTCTTTAGCGGGGATACTATTTTCCCTACCGCCGCAGTTCTTCAAAATCGCCTTTCAGGCGGTAGCGTACCAAAACCGTTTTGCCCGATGTCTTTTCGAGCAGCGGCTGCAGTATTTTTCCGGCGTTGGTGCGCGTCTGTTCCAGAATCCCCATGTCCAAGGCCGATTGCCGGATCTGCTTTTCCGCCGCCTTATACGCTTCCGTAATCATTGCCGCCTGCTCGTCGGCATTCTGGATGTCGTATATCTTCGATTGGTCGTGGTTGATGCGGTAAAAGCACAGTTCCGGTTCGGGCAGGTACACGGTCAGCGTGTCGCCGTCGGGTATCAGGTCGGAGCTTTTTATCTTGGTCAAATCCACGCAGCCAACGGCCTCGCCGCGCACAATAAGCACCAGTTTGGCATTGTCCAGCGGAATAGTGATCGGAATCCATTCCTTAAGGGTCTTGTTTTCAATCAGTTCGCGCTTTTTCTCGTATTCCAGGATATCCTTGAAATTGTAGCGCACCAGTTCCAGCTTGCCAATGCGGTTTATTTCCTGCAAAACGGCGGTCTGCGTAATCTTCGTGTCCTCGGTGCGAACTTCGGGGCGGTAAAAAAAGCGGTTGTAAACGGCAATGCTCCCGGTAATGATGAGCAGCAAAAGCAGCAGGCGGATGAAAAAACGCATGGGCGGTATGATGGAAAGACAACCAAAGCTACGCCAAAATAGCATCCGTGCCAAAGCCGGACACGGGTTTTGAAAACCAAAAACCCGCCCGAAACCTTGATTTCGGGCGGGTGGCAACTATCAAACAGGTGGCGGACAATGTTACTTTTGCGTGTACAGCCATTTGACCGCGCCCACCAGCGAATGGAACGATTCGACGCGAATGGTAAGGGGCACGGAGGGTTTGGCGAAAAATTCCTGATCCACTTCCGACGGCATCAACTGGGCAATGTAGCGCAGGCCGTACCTTTGGGCGGCGGGTAGCCATTTGTTGGCAAGCCAGTCGCTTACCTCAAGCAGGTCGGCGGTGTACCGCACCGCATAACCATCCAAGATCAGGCGTGAACAATGATGCTGTGCCGTCAGAGCCAGGCACTGGTTGAAACCGCGTTTCACCGTTTGCAGTGTGGGCTGGTTGGCACAACTGACGAAGAGCCATTGATTGACTTCATCGTAGTACACCACGACATTGTTGTTCGGGTCGTTGTTCGGGTTCATTTCCCAGCAATCAGTTTTAAGAATAGTTTCCATAGCTATCCTTTATACTGAAACCGACGGAAGAGTGCCGGAAATTAGACGAAAGTGCGGATTGTGTAGATGGATGCCAGCCTTTTGGCCATTAATGAAAGGGCAAAAAAAAACGCCCCGCAAGGAGGCGTTTTGGTATTGTACCCGAGGCCGGAATCGAACCGGCACTCCTCACGAAACACGATTTTGAGTCGTGCGCGTCTACCAGTTCCGCCACTCGGGCATTGTGTTCGGGAAACGGATTGCAAAGGTAAGGCTTTTGGCAAAGCCTGCAAGTTTTTCCAACCGAAAAATAGCGCATGGACATAACCTGATTGGCGGGCCGGCGGGTTTGGCCTTCCGGAAACATACTATTTTGACCCGTGCTGCGGAAACGGAACACAGGAGAATGCCTGCGGTTTTTGGGCAAACAGTACTTTTGTATCGGCCCACGTGTGTTTGAATAAGCCGGACTGGCGGTATGCTTCCAGCATTTGCGCGGATTGCCAGTGGCTCAAGGTACTGATAATGTGCGGTTCAACGGCATCTTGCAGCAGTTCCAGATGGTTGCAGCCCGCAAAATCCCGGATAAGGGGCTGCGCCTGGTGGAATATTTCCAGAAATTCCGGCACTTTTTCCGGTCGGAAAACCATGCGCACGATTCGGATCAGCATCGAAAACGGTACTTGAAAATAGTATCTTTTGAAGACGCCAAACCCGCCGCCTTGTTTTGCCCTCAGTTGTGGGCCACGGGCTGAACCGTGCTTTCAACCCAAAAATTATTGAACCCCTCGCCCATTTGCAGCGTCACTTGGCCGTATTGTATCATTTCCAAGATGGCCAGAAAGTTATAGATCACCGCGATTTTGCTCTGGTTCATTTCAATGATTTCGGCAAACGACAGCCGCACATCGGTTGCCAGCCGCGACATTACCCAATCCTTCTGCCCTTCAATTGTGAACGGATACTGCACCACCATGTGTACCGGCCGGTTCTGCTTGATTTGGTAGCGAACCAGCGTTTTCTGATAGATTCGCAGCAGTTTGTACAAGTCCAGGTCTTGCAGTTCCACATCCACGTTGCTTTTCTCGCCGATTGCTTGCAATTCCTTCACGATATTGCCACGGACGGCTTTGCCTTGGCGTTCTTCCTCCCAAGCCGAAAACTCGGCGATCACGGACTTGTATTTCCGGTATTCCAGCAAGTGGCGCACCAGTTCATCGCGCGGGTCTATTTCGTTACCCTGCTCGTCCAGGTCGGGTCGGGGCAGCAGCATTTTGGCCTTGATGCGCATGAGCGTGGCCGCCACCAAGATGAATTCGCTGGCCAAGTCAATGTTGATGGCCTCCAGTTGGTGCAGGTAAACGAGGAATTCGTTGGTGATGTTGGAGATGGGAATGTCGTGGATGTCCAGCTCATCGCGTTCAATGAAGAAGAGCAGCAAGTCGAAAGGGCCTTCAAACAAGGGTATTTTTATCTCAAAACTCAAGGTATGTCCAGTTAAGCGGGTGAATATGAGGCTAATGTAGTCTGGCTGGGGGGCTTTGCAAAATAGTATCTTTTGGAAACCCGAAACCCTGTCTGCCGACAGGCAGGCTGCGGTTTCCGGCACAAGCTAAAGCGTGTGCTACTGCGGGTACTACAGGAAAATCACATCGTCAATCACATTGGCTTTCACCTCTTCGTTGAGCATCTCGACAATGCGCGATTTGGAAAGCATCAGTTCGTTGGCCAGCGAGGGCGAGGTGATTTGCAGGAAAAGCTTGCGGTCCACCACGTAAATCTTGGCGGTGCGGCGGGTAATGGCAGCCCCCATGACGGTGCCCCAAGCGTGAACCACGTGTGTCTCGTCAAATTTCCCGCGCAGGCGGTACACGCGCAGCAACTCGCTGATGGCCTCTTTCAGCGTGGAGTCGGTGGCGCGGCGCGATTTGTCGGGATGGGGGATGTACTTCATGCGGGTTGGCAAAAAAACGAAAACAATCCGGCATAAGCCGGATATTGGAACGCAAACAGTTATACGACCGGTAAGCGGGTCATTTCAAAAATACGGGTTTCGGCAGAGATTTCCTCAAAAATCTTGCGGGTGCGTTCGGGGCGGGCATCGGTAATGAAGAGCTGCCCAAAGGTATTGTCGGTGATTAACTCAATTAACTTGCTGATTCTCAGGTCGTCGAGTTTGTCAAAAATATCGTCGAGCAGCAGCAGGGGCTTGGTGTTTTTTTCGCGTTGCAGCACTTCAAACTGCGCCAGCTTCAAGGCAATCACAAATGATTTCTGCTGCCCCTGCGAACCGAATTTTTTCAGGGCGTAGCCATCAATCTCGAACACGAAATCGTCCTTATGGATGCCTTTGGTGGTGCGTTGCAATTGCAAGTCGCGTTTGGTGGCAAACGAGAAATCATACTCAAAACCCGGCTCAAACAGTTCGGATTCGTACACCAAATCCACCATTTCCCGGCTGCCGCTCAGGAACCGGTAATATTTCCGGAATACCGGAACGTAGCCCGCCATGAAATCCTTGCGCTGTTGGTGCAGCGTCTGGCCAATCGGAAGCAGTTGGTTATCATACGTTTCCAGCAAATCCTTGTCGAAATAATTTCGTTCGTAAAACTGCCGCAGCAGACTGTTGCGCTGTTTCATCACGAAATTGTATTGCATCAGGTCGGCCAGGTAGCGGGCATCCAGTTGCGAGAGCAGGGTGTCAAAGAAGCGGCGGCGCAGTTCGCTGGTGTCGCGCACCAAGTCCGTATCGTCGGGCGAGATCAGCACCACCGGAAACCGCCCGATGTGTTCGCTGAGCCGCTCGTAAGCCTTTTTGTCGTGCATGACCACCTTGCGCTGCCCGATTTTAAGGCTGCACGTAATCAAAGAAGCCCCCCAACCCCCAAAGGGGGAGTTTTCATTGGCTCCCCCTTCGGGGGCGGGGGGGGCCGCCTCTTTGAATTTCCCCTCGACCATGAAAAAATCGGCTCCGTGGCGGATGCACTGGGCATCGGTGGGGCTGAAGGCGCTTTTGGTCAGGGTCAGGTAATGGATGGCATCGAGCAGGTTGGTCTTGCCGCTGCCATTGTTGCCCACAAAACAATTGATGGTGGGGCTGAACGTGAGCGATAGTTCTTCGTGGTTCTTGAAGTTGAGCAGGTGTATGTCGGAAAGGAACATGGTGTGGCAGTAAGCTGGGCTGAAGGCGGGTTTGGATGTTTTGAAAGATACTGTTTTGTGCGGCGCGTATTCCGCAGGGCTTCACCCTGCGTTCACGGATAACGCCCTTTCAGGGCTTCGCCGGGTTTGGGCTTTTCAAAAGATACTGTTTCCGGCGGGTTCGGGGTTGCCGCCGCGTGCCGGTAAAACCTTTGCCGGGGCATTGTTCCAACCTAATCCTTTTTTGCGTATTTTCGCGACCGGCAATGTCCAAACAATTCTGGCAAGCCGTTTGTCCGCATTGCCTTTGCGGTTTGCGCAACCATACCCGAATTTCCCACATTTAGCCTCAACCCATCTTATGGCAGTCAAAGAAAAACCAGTGGCAAAGGCCAAGCCGAACGGAGCCGCCAAAACCAACGGCACCGCAACCAAAGCGGACAACACCGTGAAAACCGGCGATGGCGGGGTTGCCAAGACCAAAGCCCAATATTCGCGCGAGACGTACTTTTTCTGGTACGAGAAAATGCAGCTCATGCGTAAATTTGAGGAAAAAGCCGGACAATTGTACGGCCAGCAGAAAATCCGGGGTTTCTGTCACCTATACATCGGCCAGGAGGCGTGCGCCGCCGGAGCCGTGAGTGCGCTGACCAAAGACGACAAGTTCATCACCGCCTACCGCGACCACGCGCACCCGCTGGCACTCGGCACCACCGCCAACGCCATCATGGCCGAACTGTTTGCCAAGGCAACCGGCGTATCGAAAGGCAAGGGCGGCTCGATGCACATGTTCGACAAGAGCGTGAATTTTGTGGGCGGCCACGGTATTGTGGGCGGCCAGATTCCGCTGGGTGCGGGCATTGCCTTTGCCGAGCAGTACGCGGGCACCAAAAACCTGTGTATCTGCTATATGGGCGATGGCGCGGTGCGGCAAGGTGCGCTGCACGAGACTTTCAACATGGCCATGCTCTGGAAACTGCCCGTGATTTTCTGCATTGAAAACAACGGCTATGCCATGGGCACATCGGTGGCGCGCACCTCCAATGTGCGCGACCTGTACACCCTCGGCGAATCGTACGATATGCCTTCCGAACCGGTAAACGGCATGGATGTGGAAGCCGTGCACGAAGCCGTGGCCCGCGCCGCCGAACGTGCCCGCAACGGCGAGGGGCCCACGCTGATTGAATTTCGTACCTACCGCTTCAAAGGCCACTCTATGTCTGACCCGCAAAAATACCGCACCCGTGAGGAAGTGGAGGAATGGCGTATGCAAGATCCGATTGAACTGGTGAAAAAAACCATGCTTGACAACAAAATAGCCACGGAAGAGGAATTGGCCGCGATTGACGAGAAAATAAAGGCCGAAGTGGAGGAATCGGTGCGTTTTGCCGAAGAGTCGCCCTATCCCGATCCGGCGGAGGCTTTCAAGGATGTGTACGCCGAGCCGAACTACCCGTTTATCATGGATTGAGTTGCGGCAACGAACAAATACTGGAACCCCTTCCGCAACGAGGGGGTTTCGTGTTTTCAAAACATACTATTCTGTACCTCTGATCCAATCTGGTTTTTCTGATTGACCTGACCGGGCAATGGTTGTGGATAACTGGCGCGAGATTCCCATCTCGTGCCGCCCATGCGGGCAGATTCCCTGCCTGTCCGGCAGGCAGGCTATCTGCCACAGCCGCAAGTGGAAACCGGTGCACCAAAAAGCCAACACCGCCGAGATGGGAATCTCGGAAAAAGGCCAGCACGAGATAAGGAATCTCGCGCCAGCGTCGGTTTTAAATCAGTCAGTTCTTGCGAACCAACCAAACCATACAACCTTGAAACGACTTTTTCTTTTGCCGCAACTGATCCGCCAGATGGGGTGGCGGGCATTCGCGTTTCGCGCCAAGTATGAATTGCGGAAACGGAGCGGCTTGCTGCGAAAGGATTTTCCGGTGCAAGTGCCCGACCAACGGTGGGTTTCGCTGGCGGAATGGAAATCGCTGCCGGGAAAATTCTTTTTTGAATCGCGCGAATCCCTGCGGCAATCGGAAAATAGTATCCTCTTAAACGACCAAACCCTCGAGTCGCTGGCCGTTGAAAATGAACTGATTACAAGCGGGCAAATCCAGTTTTTCAACGCGGGTTTCCGCAACTTGGGCAAGGATTACGACTGGCTCACAAATTCCGAAACAGGTTACCAATATTCGCCAGAACAGCACTGGACGCAAATCAGCGAACTCGACCCCAAAATCGGCGACATCAAATTCGTTTGGGAAAAGTCGCGGTTTTCGTACCTGTACCCCGTCATACGCCACGATTTTTACTCCCACACCGACCAGTCGGCGTTCGTGCTGCACGAAATTGAGGATTGGATTGACAAGAACCCCTTGAATTGCGGGCCGAATTATGTGTGCAGCCAAGAGATTTCGCTGCGGCTGCTGAACTGGACTTTCGCGCTGCATTACTACAAGTACGCGCCGCTGCTCACTGAAGGGTTATTCCAAAAGATAATCCATTCCATTTACTGGCAGATCCGACACGTGGCGGCCAACATAAATTTTTCAAGAATCGCCATCCGCAACAACCACGCCATCACCGAGTGTCTGGGCTTGTATTTGATCGGGTTATTGCATCCTTTTTTTACGGAAAGCGGCGTTTGGCGCGAAAACGGCAAACGCTGGCTCACCGAAGAAGGGTTGTACCAGATATACGAAGACGGCTCATATTTGCAGTTTTCCATGAATTACCAACGCGTGGCAATGCAGTTGTTCACATGGGCGTTTGTGCTGGCCGAACGCAACGGCGACCAATTTGAGCAAAAATTGTACGGACGGGTACAAAAATCGCTCGACTTGCTGTATCAGCACCAAGATTCAACGACCGGGCATTTGCCCAATTACGGTGCCAATGACGGCGCGCTTTTTTTCCGGCTCAACTCCTGCCAATACCGCGATTTCCGGCCGCAACTCAATGCGCTGCATTGCTTCCTCCACCACAAACCGCTCTATGGCAATGGCTTACCGGAAAACACGCTGTGGCACGAAGATGTGTTTTGGTACGGCATTGGTGTGAAACCGGAAAGGAATTCCGAATTCAAAATTCCGAATTCCTTTCCGGTTGGCGGTTTTCATGTGCTGCGCGATGCCGAAAAATTTGCGTTTGTGCGCTGCGGCAACCACCCCGACCGGCCCTCGCAAGCCGACAACCTGCACGTGGATTTGTGGGCGGGCGGCCTGAACCTGATGCGCGATGCGGGTTCGTACAAGTACAATGCCGATGCCGCCACGCTGCGCTATTTTACGGGAACCGGCTCGCACAACACGCTGCAAATCAGCCATTTTGAACAAATGCAAAAAGGCGGGCGGTTTATTTGGTATCACTGGAGCCAAGCCGTTGGCGCACAATTAAGCGAGGACGAAAATAGTATCTTTTTTGAAGGCAAAACCCACGTGTTCAAACACGTACATCCGCAGATTTTCCATACGCGCCAGGTACGTCAATTTAAAAACCAGCAACGTTGGCACATCAACGACCGGCTCGATTTGCCCGGCGAAACGGCTGCCAAAAACCTGCCCGTATATCAGCGGTGGCATCCGCACCCCGAATTTCTGGCGCAAGGTTGGCGCATTTCCTGCATCGATTTGGCCGGGCAGCCGTTGTCCTTGCAAACGCGTGATGGCTGGCACTCATCGTTTTACGGGGTAAAAGAGCCTTGCGAAGAGTGGTTTTTTGAAAATCCGCGCGGCGAATTTCAAACCGTTATTTGGAAAGAACGGTTTTAGGTACATACGTGCCCAAGGCAGCCGATACGCTCATGGAAGGCAACCAAAACCCGGTATTTTTATGCTTTCCTTGTGAATGAAAACAAAAACCAACCAACCATTTGTATGCGCCGGGTTTCGTTCCTTTTCCAGATACTATTTTTTTGCGTTGCCGCCGTTGGGTTCGGGCAAATCAAAGCCAAACGCCCGCCCGTAAAAGCCAAGCCAAAAACCGTTGTGAATGCCAGCCGCCAATTTAACCGGTACGACCGGCTGCGCGGCGAACTGACCCCGGCCCGCAGTTGCTACGACGTGTATTTTTACGGCCTGAACCTGAAAATAAATCCCGCCGACAGCTCCATCAATGGTTATAACATTATTGCCTACCGCGCCGAAACCGACTTCCAGCGCATCCAGATTGACTTGTTCAACAATCTGAAAATCAGCAGGATAACGCACCGGGGCAAATCCCTCAACTTTACCCGCGACAGCAATGCGGTGTTTGTGAATTTCAATTCCGTGCAAGCCAAAGGCACACTCGACTCCATTGTGGTGCATTACGGCGGGCGGCCCCGCATTGCGAGGAATCCACCTTGGGACGGCGGTTTTATGTGGACCAAAGATGCCACCCGCAAGCCTTGGGTGGCCGTGGCCTGCGAAGGAACCGGAGCCAGCCTGTGGTGGCCCTGCAAGGATCACCTGTCCGACGAGCCGGACAGTATGCACATCAGCGTGGATGTGCCCAACGACCTGATGTGCGTGAGCAACGGAAACCTAAAAAAAACGACGTACCTGCGCAACGGCTTTGCGCGCTACGATTGGCGGGTGCAGTATCCGATCAATAATTATAACGTGACCGTGAATATTGGCAAATACGACCAGATAACTGACACCTATACCTCGCCCGATGGCCGCAAACTGGCCTTGGATTATTACGTGATGCCCTACAACCGGGGCAAAGCCGAAAAGCAGTTCCGGCAAGTAAAACCAATGCTGGCGGCGTATGAGAAGTATTTTGGCCCGTATCCGTTCTGGAAAGACGGCTATGCCTTGGTGGAAACCCCGTATCTGGGCATGGAGCACCAAAGTGCCATTGCATACGGCAACGGGTACGAAAACGGGTATCACGGCAAGGATTTGTCGGGCGTGGGCCTGCCGTTTGATTACATCATCATCCACGAAACGGGTCACGAATACTGGGGCAACAATGTGAGCATGGCCGACCACGGCGAAATGTGGATCAACGAGTCGTTTTGCACTTATGCCGAGGCCTTGTATGTCGAGGAGATTTTCGGCAAGGATAAAGCCCTGCAATACTTGCAAGGCCAAGCCAAACTGATCCAGAATACCGAGCCGGTTCTGGGGCCGCTGAACGTGAATTTTACCGGTGCGGCCACCACCGATATGTATTTCAAAGGCTCCAATATGCTGCACACACTGCGCAACGTGATTGACAACGACTCGCTTTGGTTTGGCATCCTGCGCGGCTTGCAGCACGATTTTGGCCTGAAACAAGTTCACACACAAGATATTACCGGTTACATCAATGCCAAGACGGGAACCGATTTCAATTATTTTTTCGACCAGTATCTCAAACACCCCGCGCCGCCCACACTCACTTGCATACTCACCCAAACCCGCCGCCGCGAAGTGGAACTGCAAGTGCGCTGGACGGCCGATGTGGCGGGCTTTGCCATGCCCATCAAAATCCGTTCGGATGCTGAAGGGGGTTATCAAACCATCCGGCCCACCACCCAGTGGCAGACCGTCGTGCTCGAAGGCACAGTGGATGATTTCCGCGTGGCAACCGAACTGTATTACGTGCTGACCGAGATAAGGGGCAAAAGCCCCGATGCGAGGAAATGAAAACGGGGTAGGGTTTGGCCTTTCCGACAGATACTATTTTCAACCTCACCCCCGGCCCCTCTCCTGCTGAGAGGGGAGCAAAAGCTCCCTTTTTTTTCAC
>JANPIL010000279.1:0-4025 GCA_031424975.1 Sphingobacteriales bacterium | reverse complement strand
GCGTTGCTGGTTTTCGACGAGATACTCCAAAAAGGGTTCGACGGACACCTGTTCATGGTTGGACTCAGCGAGCATTTCCGCAACCTGCTGGTTTGCAAGGATCCGGCCACGGTGGTGCTGCTGCAAGTGGCGGGCAGCGTCCAAAAAAAATACCTCGCGCAGTCGGCGCAGACATCGGTTTCGTTTTTGCTGTCGGTACTGAATCTGGGCAGTCAGTGCGATTTGAACTACAAGGCCAGCAAAAACCAGCGGCTGCTCGTGGAGTTGGCGTTGATGAAAATGGCGCACATACCCTCGGCAGTGGATTTGGCAAAAGCATTGCACAACGGCGGAGCCGAGCTAAAAAAAAAACTTGACGCGGTAAATAACGGTCAACCGTCTGCGGAAAAGAATCCCGAACCCGATAATAGTATCCCGGCAAAAGCCCAAACCTCCGATACCGAGGCGGCGTATCCGCCCTCGGCCACACCGCCGGTTGTGCGCGAATCAAGTGGAAACGGCAGTTACAAAACCTCCAGATTATCCACTCCCAGCCTTACCATTTCCAACAAAACGGATGCGCAGGCCAACGCCGTAGCTGAAGCGCCGGTTGATTTTGGCCATGCCCCGTTTACACCCGATCAGTTGCAAACCCAATGGCAGGCATTTGCGGCGTTGCGCAACTCACCGACCGAGTTGCTGATTTTGGGCAAGGGTTTTGAGTTGCAGAAAGATACTATTTTGGTAAAACTCGACAACCAGATGCAACAGTCGCATTTGGGTGAATTCAAGTTTGAACTGCTGGAGTTTTTGCGCAAGAATCTGGCAAACAGCCACATACAATTGCAAGCCGAAGTAGTGGTGCAAGACAAGAAACGGATGGTTTATACCAATCGTGAAAAGTTTGAATACTTGGCCGAGAAGCATCCGGTACTGCACGAACTCAAAAATGAATTGGGGCTTGACATGGATGTGTGAGGCGGCCGGGCTTAACCGCAAAATGTGGGAAGGAAAAACCAAACCGGTCTTCCCTTCCCACATCCGGGGTTTGGCCCCCGCTAAAGACGGGGCTTTCAGCTTTCCGAAAGATACCTGTCTGCCGACAGGCAGGCTATTTCGGGCTGGCGGTTGCTACAAAACCGCCGTTTGGTGCTGGTGGTGCAGTTTCTTGTCCACTTTTTCCTCCACTTCCGACAAGCTGGCTACCCAACCATCATAATTCTGCACAATGACCTTGGAGATGAAATAGTTGGCGGCCAATGGCAGGGCCACCCGCGCAAACCACGAAGTGCGCTTGGGAAACATCAGGTTCAGCACGCCAAACGTGAGGGCCTGCGCACCATAATTCACGGCGCGGTGGGCAATGTCGCTGCTCAATAGTTTGGCCAGCGAAGACTGCGGGTAGTTGTTCGGGTGCACTGTGGGGTTTGTTTCCATGTTTTTTTACGTTTTTGGATGGGTTTTACCGAAAAGCGGGCAGCCCCGGAAGGCCGCCGCGCCCTTTTGAAACCCGTAAAAAAATAATGCCACAAGCATTACAAAGCATTACACTTGCAGCGCATCAATCTCGGCCAGCGACTGCGCGATTTCCTCGCTCGTCACCTCTTCGTCCACCAGTTTTCCCGAAAGGTAAGCTTCGTACGAAGCCATGTCAAAGTTGCCGTGGCCGCATAAATTGAACAGGATTGTTTTTGAAACGCCTTCTTCCTTGCAGCGCAACGCCTCTTGTATCACCGTGCGGATGGCGTGGTTGGCTTCGGGTGCGGGTACGATTCCTTCGGCGCGGGCAAACTGGATTCCGGCCTCAAAGCATTCGTTCTGGTGGTGCGAACGTGCCTCAATCAGCCCGTCCCTGAGCAATTGGCTCACCACCACGCCCGCGCCGTGGTAGCGCAAGCCGCCCGCGTGAATCGGCGACGGAATGAAATTGTGGCCCAACGTGTACATGGGCAGCAGCGGGGTCATGCCCACCGTATCCCCGAAGTCGTAACGGAACACGCCGCGCGTCAGTTTGGGGCACGAGGCGGGTTCGCTGGCAATGCACCGGATTTTTCTGCCCTCATCGAAGTTCAGGCGCAGAAACGGAAACGCGATGCCCGCGAAGTTGGAGCCGCCGCCAAACGGAGCCACCACAATGTCGGGCATATCTCCGGCTTTTTCCATCTGCTTCAAAGCCTCCTGCCCTATGATTGTTTGGTGCATGAGCACGTGGTTGAGCACGCTGCCGAGTGCGTATTTCGTGTGTTCGTCTTTCAAAGCCATTTCCACCGCCTCCGAAATGGCAATGCCCAAGCTGCCCGGCGAGTGAGGGTCTTGGGCGAGAATCTTGCGCCCCGCTTCGGTTTGGGTGGTAGGCGAGGAGTAAACCTTTGCGCCATAGGTGTTCATCAGTATTTTGCGGTAGGGTTTTTGTTCATAACTCACCTTTACCATGTACACCTCGCATTCAATGCCGAATAGGCTGCACGCAAAACTCAACGCACTGCCCCACTGCCCGGCTCCGGTTTCGGTAGTGATGCGTTTTACGCCCTCCATCTTGTTGTAATACGCCTGCGGAACGGCGGTGTTGGGCTTGTGCGAACCGGCCGGACTCACGCCTTCGTATTTGTAGTAGATTTTGGCGGGTGTGTCCAATGCTTTTTCCAAGCCGATGGCGCGATACAATGGTGTGGGCCGCCATATCTTGTATATGTCCTGCACCTGTTCGGGTATCTCCACCCATTTGTCCGTACTTACTTCCTGCTTGATCAGTTCTATCGGGAACAAGGGGGCAAGCTCGGCCGGGCCAATGGGCTGTTTGGTGCCCGGATGCAGCGGTGGCAGCGGCTTGTTGGGCATATCGGCCATTATGTTGTACCAAGCGGCGGGCATTTCCTTTTCGGAAAGCAATATTTTTCGTTCCATCGAATTGAATTTTAAGGTTAATGGTTGCGGTAAATTAGCGGATTTTTGCGAAAAACCGTGTCCGTAAAAATAGTATCTTTTCAAAAGCCCAAACCCGGTTTGCACTGCGCATCCGGCAAACCATTCCGGCAAATGGACTTTACTTGCGGAAAATTTTGTTTAGATTTGACAATGCGCAATATTTGAGGGTTTCCGGGATTTTTATGCGGGAAAACCTCAACGCAGCCCATCATCTGACAGCAAAACACCAATGGACATTTTCTTGATTACTGCCGGCTTTGTTGTTGCGTACCTGACCGGGTCGCTGCCCACGGCTTTGTGGTACGGGCAGGCTTTTCACGGCATTGACATCCGCGAATACGGCAGCGGCAATGCCGGAGCCACCAACACATTTCGGGTGCTGGGCAAAAAAGCGGGCAGTCTGGTAATGATGGTGGATGTTTTCAAGGGCTGGACAGCCGCCTCCATTGCCACGATTATCATGCATTTGGGCGCATTCACCGAACCCAACCTGATTACCTACCAACTTTGCATCGGCATTACGGCCGTAATCGGGCACGTGTTTCCGTTGTACGCCAATTTTCGCGGCGGCAAGGGCGTGGCGGCACTGCTCGGCGTGGTGCTGGCCATCCACGTGGAGGCGGCATTGCTGTGCATCGTCATTTTCTTCGTGGTCGTTATGGCTTCCAAATACGTGTCGCTGGGTTCCATGATTGCCGCGCTGGCCTTTCCGTTGCTGCTGCTCATGCCCCGTTTCAGCCCCGACGACCCGATTCTGATTGTGTTCGGCTTCGCCATGTTTGCCATTGTGGTGCTTACCCACCAAAAAAACATCATCCGGCTGATGCACGGCGAGGAAAGCCGCGCCAAGATACGGCTGCGAAAAAAGTAGGAACCCGGCCTTTTGAGAACGCATAAAAAAACCTCCCTTTTGCCCAAGGGAGGTTTTTCGTTTTTGCGGCATATTGTTTTACAACTCCAGACGTTCGGGGTCTTGCCGAGTATTGAATATGGCCAAGACGTTTAGCGTATGTTCATCAATCCGGTAGTAAACCAAATAGGGAAAATTTCCCATTAACGCACCCCGCACATTGTTTCCGTACCGAATCCGGTATATGAATGGTTGTTGTTGAATCAGGTCC
>JANPIL010000278.1:0-5807 GCA_031424975.1 Sphingobacteriales bacterium | reverse complement strand
CATTAAAAACCTGGGTAATGGGAAATTCTCAATTGAGCCCTTACCCATGCAGGCCCAGTTTGCCCCGGTTTTCGGGATGGTGGCCGATGATTTTGACGGCGACGGCAACCTGGATGTACTGCTGGTGGGCAATGATTTCGGCTGCGAGATAGGGCAGGGGCGCATGGATGCGCTGAACGGCCTGCTGCTGCAAGGCAACGGCAAAGGCGGTTTTATGCCGAAAACCATGGCCGAAAGCGGCATTTATGTTCCGGGCGATGCCAAGGGCCTGGCCCAGTTTGCCAACGCCAAAGGCGAAAGCCTGGCGGTTGCCACCCAGAACCGGGGCAAGCTGAAAATATTCGGGAGCCGCAAAGCCTTCCCGGCCATCCGCGCCCAAGCCGATGACGCGTATGCGCTGCTCACCTATAAGAATGGCAAAACCCGCAGGCATGAATTCCATTACGGGCAATCGTTCCAGTCGCAGTCGGCACGGCTGCTGCACATTACGCCATCAGTGCGGTCGGTTCAGATTGTGGATTACAGGGGCAACCGGCGCAATGCCGGGGTTGGGGCTGCCCGGTAGGCGTTTGGAAACAGTATGTTTCGGAATGCCTGAACCCGTTTCAACAAACCTGCGGGGTTTTTAAAAACCTCGCAGGTTTGGCCGGTTGTTTACGATTTCAAATCGGAGCATCGGGTTTGAAATCCGCTTTCTGCACACGCGTCAGAATAGTATCTTCCGAAAAGCACAAACCCCAAACCGCCGCCAGCGCATGGGCCGGGTCGGCGGCAACCTGCCGGGAGCGGCGTTGGCGGGCAAAAAACCCGGCTGTCGGGGTTTTCCGGGCTGCCTTGGGTGGTTTGCCCGGTGCGGGAAATCCGTCTGGCAAGCGGTTGCACCCGATAGTTTCCGACACCCATTAAATTTTTTCGATAAAATATTGGATTATTATAATCCAAATCTTACTTTAGTGTCAATATTTAGAGTTTAGTGTTTGTTACCGATAGCCTCGGCCAAAAAACAAATTTGTTCAATTATCCTAACCCCCTAAAATGTATGAAACAAAATTCTCTACGATCAGGAATGATGGTTTTGCTGGTGTTTTTGTGTACGGTGGCAACATCGCTGGCACAAAACACGGTCACCGGCAAGATAACCGCCGAAGAGGACGGTAGCACACTGCCAGGCGTGAGTGTATCCATAAAGGGAACAACCCGCGGTACTACTTCTGATGCCAATGGCAATTATTCATTGTCAGTTGATGCAGCCAACAGCACATTGGTGTTCAGTTTCATCGGCTACCTGAGCCAAGAAGTAGCGGTAGGCAACCGGAGTAGTGTAAACGTGACAATGGCCGCTGACTTGCAAGCTTTGTCAGAAGTAGTCGTGACGGGTTACACGACTGAGAGTAAGCGTGATTTTACGGGTGCAGTGTCCACTGTCAAGGCAAAGGACATCGTGTCAATTCCCTCCGGAAACATTGAGCAGCAGTTGCAGGGGCGTGCCGCCGGTGTCACGGTTATCAGTAACGGGCAGCCGGGCACGACCAGCATTGTGCGTATCAGGGGTTTTGGTGCCTTTGGCGGTAACGAACCGCTGTACGTGATTGACGGGGTTCCGGCAGGGTCTTCTGATTTCATACAGCCGGATGATGTTGAATCCACAACGGTGTTGAAAGATGCAGCATCGGCTTCCATTTACGGGGCACGCGCCGCTAACGGGGTGATTGTCATCACGACCAAGAAAGGAAAATCCTCGATTAAAAAACTGGCCATAACCTATGATGGCGTATATGGCACAACTACCACCGGAAATCCCAACAGCATACTGAATCCGCAGGAAACTGCGGATTGGACTTGGAATGCCATCCGCAACACGGCATTTCAACTGGGAACGACACCCGTGTTCGACCATCCGCAGTACGGAAAGGGACAAACCCCGGTTCTGCCCGAGTTTTTGCGGGTGGGTAGCAACTCCGGCGTGACCGGAGGCGTGGACTTGGCAGCGGAGCGGTTGAAGTACAATGTCGATCCAACAAGTGTCAGAGGTATTTACCAAGTCATCAGGGCGAACAAGGAGGGAACCAACTGGTGGAAGGAAGTGACCCGGCCAGCGCAACTCAACAGGCACACCCTTAGCTTCGCGGGTGGAAACGATTTCAGCCGCTATTACATAAGCTTTTCCGCCCAAGACCAGAAAGGTATATTGCTGAACCAAGATTTCAAGCGGTACAGCCTCCGGGCAAATACCGAGTTCAACCTGCGCAAAAACATACGCGTCGGAGAAAACATCCAGTTAACCTACCGCACAACTAGGGGCCTGATAGGAGGCGATGGTGGGCGTGGCGTGGCTGCGGATGAGAACGATGTGTTGGCTGCCTTCAGGATGCCATCCATCATACCCGTATATGATGAATTTGGCGGTTATGCAGGTACGGCCGCACAAGCTTTCAACAACCCGCGCAATCCGGTGGCTGCCCGGCAACGGCAGGGTAATAATCTGAATTACGGCACCCAAGTTTTTGGCAACGTATATGCCGAAGCGGATGTGATCAAAGGACTCACGCTCAGAAGCAGCATTGGTGGCGGCATTTCCAATTACCACTACAACTTCTTCAGTCCGCAATCTTACGAAAACTCCGAAAACAACGCCAGTTTCGGGTATGGCGAGGGTTCCGGGTTCGGCTTCAACTGGACTTTCACGAATACGGCAAGGTATCTGGCCAAGTTCGGCGAACACTCCGTGGATGTTTTGACCGGCATGGAGTCGTTGGTGGGCGGTTTCCGGTCAGTTGATGGTTCTGGCATCAACCCTTTCTCTACTGACCCGAACTACATCACACTGACCACCACCAGCGCCACCGGCCGGGTGGTGAACAGCAATAATTTCATTGCGCCCAGGTTCTTTTCCATTTTCGGAAAAGCCCAGTATGCCTTCCGTGACAAATACATTGTAACGGGTGTGCTGCGCCGCGATGGTTCGTCGCGGTTCGGTGCCATTACCCGTAACGGTGTCTTTCCGGCCGTTTCCGGTGCTTGGCGCATTTCGGGCGAGGAATTCATGAAAAACATCCCTTTCGTGACCGACCTGAAAATCAGGGGCGGCTGGGGACAGATGGGTAACTCGAACAACGTGGATCCCAACAACCAACGCAGCCTGTTTGCGGCAAGCGTGGGCCGGTCGTCGTACGATATCACCGGATCCAACTCAACCTCGGCTGAAGGTTTCTACCGGTCGCGTATTGGCAACCCCGATGCCAAATGGGAAACCAGCACCACCACCAACATCGGTCTGGACGGTGCATTCTTCAATGGAAAACTGGAATTGGTGCTTGATGTGTGGCGGAAGAACACCACGGATTTACTTTACACCTTGGAAACCCCGGCGGTGGTTGGGTCAGTGGCCAGCGCCCCGGCCATCAACATCGCCAGTATGCTTAACCAAGGCATTGATGTGTTGCTCGTCAACCGTGGCAAAATAACCGGCGACTTGGGTTATCAGGTTGATTTGACCGGCTCATTCCTCAAAAACCAAATCACATCATTGGCTCCCGGCATTGAAAACTTTCCTGCCGCAGGCTCCCGCATCGGCGACTTGATCCGCAACGAAGTGGGAGGTCCCATAGCGTCCTTTTTCGGCTACAAGGTGGCAGGGCTTTTCCAGACACAAGCGGAAATTGATGCCGCCCCCAAACAAGACGGCGTACTCAAAACGGAAGATGCCGCCGCGCTAAATGATGGCACTAAAGCCAATGGGGTGGGTCGTTTCCGGTACACGGACATCAATGGTGATGGCGTGATTACCTCTGCCGACCGGACTTTCTTGGGCAGTCCCGTTCCGGCCTTCACTGGCGGCATCAACCTGAAACTCACCTATCGCAATTTTGAACTCGAAACTTTCCTTTATGCATCCTTGGGAGGTGAGATTTACCGGTTTGAGAAGTGGTACACTGATTTTTATCCTTCCTTTACGGGGGCGGCAATCAGCAGGAATGTGCTGAATTCCTGGACGGTCGAAAGAGGCGGCAATACGGTTCCGATTTTTGAGAATGTGTCCAATACCAGCACCAACAATGCCTCCAACTCATATTACGTGGAGGATGGCTCGTTCATGCGCCTGAGAAACCTGCAGGTTGCCTATAACCTGCCCAATACTGTCCTGAGCAAGATTGGTTTCAACCGGGCAAGGGTGTATGTGCAGACCACCAACCTTTTCACCCTCACCAAATATTCCGGCCAAGATCCGGAGGTTGGTGGGGCAGTTGACACAAGCCTCGGAATTGACATAGGCAACTACCCGATTACCAGAGGATTCAACATCGGGGTCAATCTCGGCTTCTGATTGTGCGTTACCGGAATGTCTTAAACGCAATGTTTTGCTTTTTTCAAACATTCCGGTAATACAAATATTTTTTAGAATGGAAAATAAACCAACCAAAAAACTCATCGAAATGAAAAACATATTCAGAAAAAAAACCGCGATTCTATTGATCCCGGTATTCATGCTGGGTGCTTTCGCCTGCAAGGACAGTTTCTTGGATGTCCCGGTAACGGGGCAATTGACTGAAGAAACGCTTAGGTCCGCAAAGGGGGTCGAAGGTCTATTAATTGGTGCCTATGCTCCCATGAACGGGCGTGCCGCCGGTTGGTTCAGTGGATCTTCCAATTGGCTTTGGGGAAGCGTTACGGGCGGCGAGGCCAACAAGGGCAGCAACGCGGGCGACCAAGCGGTGGCGGTTCCCGTACAACGGTTCGAAACCGAACCGGGCAATTTTCCCATAAATGACAAATGGAAGGGAATGTTTGAGGGCGTTGCCAGAACTAATATTGTAATCAGGAATGCGAATATCTCCACTGAGTTGTCGGATGCCAACAAAAAAAGAATACTGGGCGAAGCCCGTTTTCTGAGGGGGCATTATTACTTCGAACTCCGGAAGTTGTTTAACAAGGTGCCGTTTGTGGACGAAACCGTGGACTATAAGACTGGCGCAGAAAAGGTAACAAATGAAGCGGAAATATGGCCGAAAATAGAGGCCGACTTCAAGTTTGCTTACGACAACCTGCCCGAAACCCAACCGGCAGCCGGTAGAGCCAACAAGTGGGCCGCCGGGGCATACCTTGCCAAAACGTACCTCTACCAGAAGAAGTACCCTGATGCACGGACGCTTTTCACGACGGTAATTGATCAGGGACAAACCACCAACGGCAAGAAATATGCGCTTTTGGCCAAGTATTCCGATGCGTTCAATGCGGAATTTGACAACAGCAGCGAGTCCGTGTTTGCCATCCAAGCTGCTGCCAACACGGGCAGCGCCGACAATGCAAATCCGGAATTCGTGTTGAATTTCCCTTACAATGGCGGTCCTGCCGGTTGCTGCGGGTTCTTCCAGCCGAGTTTTGAAATGGCCAATTCCTTTCGCACCGCCGGTGGTCTGCCATTGTTGGATGGTTCGTACAACTTGCCCGCCAACGCGCTGAAAACAGATCAGGGGATACAGTCGAATGTCGCTTTCACACCGGATGCTGGCCCGCTTGATCCGCGTATCGACCATTCCATCGGTCGCCGTGGCATCCCTTACTTGGATTGGGGCCCGCATCCCGGTCTCGCTTGGATACGTGACCAGTCGTACGGCGGCCCTTTCGCACCCAAGAAATTCATTTATTACAAGGCGCAGGAAAACACACTGACTGATGGCAGTTCTTGGACAAAAGGTTATACGGCCATGAATTACAACATCATACGTTTTGCCGATGTGCTACTTATGGCGGCCGAAGCTGAAGTGGAAGCTGGATCATTGGCACAGGCACAGGAATACGTGAACATG
>JANPIL010000277.1:0-2157 GCA_031424975.1 Sphingobacteriales bacterium | reverse complement strand
GGTGGAAAGGAAATTGACATCAAGGAAGGCCGCCACCCGGTAATAGAGCAGCAACTGCCGCCCGGCGAAAGCTACGTGCCAAATAGTATCTTTTTAAATGACCAAACCCAGCAGATTGTCATCATTACCGGCCCCAACATGGCGGGCAAATCGGCGTTGCTGCGGCAAACGGCCCTGATTGTGCTGATGGCGCAGATGGGCAGTTTCGTGCCCGCCACCGAGGCCCGTATCGGCTTGGTGGACAAGGTGTTCACGCGCGTGGGAGCCTCGGACAACCTGTCGCGCGGGGAATCCACGTTCATGGTCGAGATGACCGAAACGGCCAGCATTCTGAACAACCTGAGCGAACGGAGCTTGGTGTTGATGGACGAAATTGGCCGCGGCACCAGCACCTACGACGGCGTTTCGATTGCCTGGAGTATTGTGGAGCACTTGCACAGCCACCCGAAATTCCGCGCCAAAACGCTGTTTGCCACGCACTACCACGAGTTGAACCAATTGGCCGACGATTTTGTGCGCATCAAGAACTACAATGTGTCGGTAAAGGAAGTGAACAACAAGGTCGTGTTTCTGCGTACGCTCAAGGAAGGCGGCAGCGAACACAGTTTTGGCATCCACGTGGCGCAAATGGCCGGGATGCCGCCCACGGTGGTGCAGCGCGCCAACGAAATCATGCACCACTTGGAGCAGGACAAGATAAGGCAGCAAGCCCGCGAACGCATCCGCGAAGTGCCCAAAAACAACTACCAGACCACGCTATTTGAAGCCGACCCGGTTTTGAAACGCATCGGTGAGGCACTGGACAAAGTGGACGTGAACACGCTTTCGCCGATTGAAGCGTTGCTGAAACTGAATGAACTGAAACTAATGGCGGGGAAGAAATAGCCGCAGGCAAACAGTATCTCCCGAAAACACCAAACCCGTGAGGTTTTGAAAACCTCACGGGTTTGTTTTGGCATTCAACGGGCTTACCGGTTGCTTGGCTGGCCGCCTTGCTGCGGTGACTGCTGCATGGGGTTGGGCGGACGCTGGCTTTGCTGCTTGAACAACTGGAAGCGGTTTTGGGCCGGTTTGGCGGGAAATGAATTGTTGTCGGTGTTGATGTCCGCCGTTTCCAAGTACGGATCCAAGGTGAATTGCACCACTTTTTTGGGCGTGTGGATTACCTTGTTGGCTTCGGCGTTGTTGGTGCGCCACACTTCCGCCGGAATGCGGATGACCTGTTCGGTGCCGTCTTCAAAGTCCATTTTCAGGATGATCGGCATTACCAAGCCGCCGTTGTTCTTGAATTTAATGGCGTAGAAATTCTCGCCCGAGTTCACCATTTTCTTCTCCTCATCGCTCAACGAAGCCGTGTATTGCTCAAAACGGGTTTTGCTTTGCGGCGTTACGGCGTATTTGTCGTACGAATTATAAAAATCCTTCAGTTCCGGGTTTTCCTCCACCAGCGTTTTGGCAATGTCCTTTTCGTTACGCATTTGGCTGATGGTTTTGGGCGTTTCGGCGGCTTTGGTCACCGGGTTTTCCTTTTCGGGGTTTTGCGAATTCACGGTATAGTATTTCACATCAGCCAGCGAAACCTCCACCGGATCGGTGCCATAAAACCAACCGCGCCAGAACCAGTCCAAGTCCACGCCCGAGGCATCTTCCATGGTGCGGAAAAAGTCGGCGGGCTGCGGACTCTTGAACGCCCAGCGGCGCGCATATTCCTTGAAAGCGTAATCAAACAAATCGCGCCCCAGAATCGTCTCGCGCAAGATATTGAGTGCGGTGGACGGTTTGGCGTAGGCATTGTTACCCAGTTGGCTCACCTGCTCGGAGTTGGTCATGATCGGCTCCAGGCGCGACTGGTCCATGCTCATGTACGGCACGATTTTAAACGGTTCGCCGCGTCCGCTCGGGTAGTCGCGCTGCCATTCCTGCTCGGACAAATACTGGCAGAACGTGTTCAGCCCCTCGTCCATCCAAGTCCACTGCCGCTCGTCCGAGTTAATGATCATCGGAAAGAAATTGTGGCCCACTTCGTGGATAATCACCGAAATCAGGCCGTATTTGGTTCGTTCGGAGTAAGTTCCATCCGTTTCGGGCCGGTAGCCGTTGAAGCAGATCATCGGGTATTCCATGCCGCCCACCGGCCCGTGTACTGAAATGGCCACC
>JANPIL010000276.1:0-6167 GCA_031424975.1 Sphingobacteriales bacterium | reverse complement strand
CTGATCATGCCGGCCGCCGCCCGCTCCCTGCAAAACAACAGTGAGGTGCTGGTTCCGGCATTCGGCACGCTTGATGCGCAGGTGAGCTACAAAATCGCACCGATCAAATCCATCATCAAGATCGGGGGCAGCAACATCCTTAAAAACGAGTACCGCACCGGCTGGGGCAACCCGGTTATCGGCTCAATGTACTATGTATCGCTCACCTTCGACGAGTTCCTGAACTGATGCCGAAGGTTTTGCTCCAACAAAAAAGGCTTCCCGTTTCGGGAAGCCTTTTTTGTTGGTATGAAAATCACGGATCGAGTGCCCAAGCCGCCTTACCGTATCCAGAATAGTATCTTTCAAAAAGCCCAAACCCAGCGGCCTCCCCCAACCCCCTCCGAAAGAGGGGGCTAAAAGACTTCCCTCCCTTTCGGGGGTAGGGCTTCTTCTCTTTGGGGGCGGGGGCTAAACAGTATGTTTTAAAAAGCCCAAACCCGCCTTTTTCCGTGGGCCATGGCCGGAAAATCAGTTCCTGACAATGATTACTTTGGGCCCCCTGTTGTTTTGCGCAATCACCGATTGGGCTCGCATGGCGGCTTTCAGGCTGGCGGCCAGTTCCTTGACGTGCTGGTCCACTTGCTGGCGGATGTCTTTCCAAACCATGTTGTGCCACATTTTGTCGCCTTCCACGTGGTACGGGTATTTGGTGTCAGTGGTCAGGATATTGAGCGAAAAACGGGCTTGGTGCGAGAAATTTGAGATTTCGTACGTGTACGCGCCGTCGGTGTCGTGGATCAGCATCCGAACCGTGTAGTAAATCGTACCTTTGGAGTATTCGTTGCCCGAGGCCACCTTGCTCACGTACTGAAACGAACTCACGCCCTTGAAAATCCCCTGCTGGTTGCGTATCCTGGCTTCTTTTTCCTTGGGGTCAACCTTGGTATTGTTGTCAAACCAGTTCCACGCGTTGGTTACGGCGGCATCGGGCGTGAGACGGTTGTTGTAAGGCAGTTTTTCGGTGTAGGCCAGTTTTGCCGACTGGCAGAAAGCCGGAATGCACAGCATTGTCAGCAGGAGGGCGAGGGTAGCGTTTTTTTTCATGGTCTGGCTGGTAAGTTAGATAGGTGCAATATGACTTTTCTGATATACCGTAGTACGTATCGGGGCGGGGCGGGGTTGCGGGAGTATTTGTTGTTTTCTTACGCGTCCGGCATTTTGTGGGCGCACATATAAAAATCACCTTATCTCCGTTGAATCCTGGAATGCGAGTCGTTGTGTGGGTGCGGATCCGAGCCGGACACAAAAAATAAAAGCCGTGTCTCCAGAGGACAGGAAAAAAAACCGTACCAGATAAAGACAATCCCAAATCTAATTCAAATATTTGATTATCAGGTTTTTAACATAATAATAATTTTATCGCATAACCGCTGAACCAAACCAGTAACGTGGGTTGCCGACCAAAAAACAGCCACGCGCCAACCGAAACGATACCGGCACGAAAGTTCTGCCATGGCGCACAAATTTTCACTGATTCTTGAAAAATACCCGTATGACAGCCTTTATTTCGCAATTTTTTGTGGCAAACATTACATTTTACGGCGGTTGGATGCGCAAAACAAGTTGCATTTGTCCGGCAAATCATTACAACTTTTATACAGTTTTAATCATTGTTCTGACTGCCAGCAATTTATCTTTTTCAAAGACCTTGCACGATTCCCCAAAGTGGCTGTTTTTCACCAAACCGGCTGCCAAAATAGTATCTTCGGTAAAGCTGAAAGCCCCGTTTCCGCCTTTGGCAGAACCTTTGGCTTTAGCGGGGGCCAAACCCACTTTCAACGCCACCGACTGGCAACTGGAGAAAGACGCGGATGGCGTGCAGATTTACGTCCGGCAGATGGATGGCACCAGTTACCGGCAGGTAAAGGCGGTGACCAAAGTGGCGGCCTCGCTGGGCGGCATGGTTTCGCTCATCAAAGACGACCGAGCCTCGCCCCAATGGATGGATCGGGTGGAAAAGTTTGAAACCATCAAGCAAATCAGCACCAGCGAATGGTACACGTATGCCGAAGTGGGCATTCCGTGGCCTTTCAAGAACATTGACATGGTTACGCAAAACACGCTTTCGCAGGCCACCGACCGCAACGTAACAATTTCCATCCGCAACGTGCCCGGATTCCTGCCCAAGCGCAAGGACAAGTCGCGCGTGATCCGTGCGCAGGGCAGTTGGCTGCTGATTCCCAAAAAAGACGGCGTATTGGTAGAATACATTTTCCAAGCCAAGCCCGAAGGTATTGCGCTGCCGCCGTGGCTGGTAAACTCGCTGACTGTCCATAGTTTCCACCGGGGCATCGGGCGGATGCGCAAACTGGCCGAAACGGAAAAGTACAAAAAGGCGGCACTGGATTACATCCGGGAATGAAAGCCGGGAGCCATTTGTTATGTGCAAGTTCCGTGGCTCGTGTTTTCAAAAGCCAGCCGTCGTACCAACGGATGATTGCGTCATTCATTGACTATTTTGAAACAGGTAAACCACTGATTGCCAATTAATTAAAATAGTATCTTTTCGAAAGCCCAAACCCTCCGTTTCCCACTGTCGCGCGTTTTGAACGCGTGACGACTGGTTCCGAGTCTGCGACTCGCTTGGCGAAACGCCAAAACCCACGCCGTAAAATAGTATCTTTCAAAAACGCCAAACCCACCCGTTTTTTTCCAACCGTTCCAACACCAATGCCCATCCGTTCCGCCGCCAATCCCAACATCCAACCGCCCAACCAGCCCGCCGAAAACCTGAGTTTCAAAGACCGGCTGGGGGCTTTGCGCAATCTTCCGGCTTTTTTCCGCATGGTGTGGGCGGCCTCGCCACCGCTGTTCCTTGCCAATGCCATCCTGAGGCTTTTCCGCGCCGCCATTCCGCTGCTGGTACTGTACGTGGGCAAACTGATTATTGACGAAGTGATTCTGCAAACCGGCACCAGGGTTTCGCATGACTTGGCGCACCTCTGGACGCTGGTGGGCATGGAACTGGGGCTGGCCATTCTCTCGGACGTGTTGGGCCGCGCCATTTCACTGACCGACAGCCTGTTGGGCGATTTATTTGCCAACCAGACTTCGGTACGCATCATGGAACACGCCGCCACGCTTGATCTGGAGCAGTTTGAAGACCCGGCGTTTTATGACAAACTGGAACGTGCCCGCCAGCAAACCGTCGGGCGGACGGTCTTGTTGTCGCAGGTGCTGGGCCAGATCCAAGACTTGATTACGATGGCCTTTTTGGCGGGCGGCATGGTGGCTTTCAACCCGTGGCTCATTTTGATTTTGCTGGCGGCGGTGATTCCGGCGTTTATCGGCGAGAATTATTTCAACCAGCAAAGCTACTCGCTGGTGCGCAGTTGGACTCCCGAACGCCGCGAACTGGATTACCTGCGTTTCATGGGAGCCAGCGACGAATCGGCCAAGGAAGTGAAAATCTTCGGCTTGTCGGGCTTTCTGATTCACCGTTTCAGTGAACTTTCGGGGCGGTTTTTCCTGAAAAACAGGGACTTATCCGTACGGCGGGCTTCGTGGGGCGGTTTGTTGTCGGGCATTGGCACGGCGGGCTATTACGCGGCTTACGTGGTCATCCTTTACCAGACCGTGGACGGACGGATATCCATTGGCGATTTGACTTTCTTGGCCGGTTCGTTCCGGCAGATGCGCGGCCTGCTCGAAGGCATCCTGTCGCGGTTTTCCAGCGTGTCGCAGGGTGCGCTGTACCTGCGCGACTTGTTTGAATACTTTGAAATCCAACCGAATATCATCTCTTCCGCGCAACCATTGCCATTCCCGAAAATAATCCGGCAGGGATTCGTGTTTGAGAATGTCGGCTTCAAATACCAGCATTCCGAACGGTGGGCCAACCGGCATTTAAGTTTCACGCTGCATCCGGGCGAAAAACTGGCCTTGGTGGGCGAAAACGGGGCTGGCAAAACCACGCTCGTCAAGTTGTTGGCCCGGCTTTACGACCCGGCGGAAGGACGCATCTTGCTGGATGGCCACGACCTGCGCGACTATGATTTGCGGGAACTGCGCGAAAACATCGGGGTCATTTTCCAGGATTTTGTCCGTTTCAAGATGACGGCGGGCATCAACATCGCCATTGGCCGCATCAGCGAGCAAGCCAACCAGCCCCGCATTGAACAATCGGCGCACCAAAGCCTGGCCGACTCGGTGGTTGCCAAATTGCCCGCCGGTTATGACCAAATGCTGGGCAAAAGTTTTGGTAAGGGAGTGGAACTGTCGGGCGGCGAATGGCAGAAAATAGCACTTGGCCGCGCCTACATGCGTGATGCCCAAGTACTTATACTCGACGAACCCACCGCCGCCTTAGATGCCCGCGCCGAATACGAGGTGTTCCAACGGTTTGCCGAACTGACAGCGGGAAAATCGGCGGTGCTGATTTCGCACCGTTTCTCCACCGTCCGCATGGCCGACCGCATTCTGGTGCTTGAAAACGGCCAGCTCATAGAATCGGGCAGCCACGACGAACTGCTCACGGTCAATGGCCGCTATGCCGAACTGTTCCGGTTGCAGGCGCGGGGCTACCAGTAGGCACGCAGGTGGGTTTGGCGTTTTCAAAACATACTATTTTCAAAAGCAAAATCCCCGGATTTCCTTTAGGGAGGAAATCCGGGGATTTTGCTTTTTCAGCTTACAGTCAAGCGGTTGCCAGAACCGGCTTCCGGCCCAGTTCGCGCATGAACCTGACGTGCGAAACCACCGCAGCGGTCATGGTCGGGCATTCGTTGTACGGCAGGTTGAATTCACGGCACGTTTCCTTGACAATGACGCTGATGGCCGGATAATGCACATGGCTGATGCGCGGAAACAGGTGGTGTTCCACTTGGTAGTTCAGTCCGCCGACCCACCACGAAACAAACCGGTTGTCACGGGCGAAGTTGGCCGTGGTTTTTATCTGGTGAATCGCCCATTCGTTCTCGATTTTCCGGGGTTCGCTGCCCGCAAACTCAAACTCGGTTTCCTCGACCACGTGCGCCAATTGGAACACCAATGCCAACGTGAGGCCCATGCACACGTGCATACACGCAAAGCCCACCGCCCAAGCCTGCCAGCCCACAGCCAGCACCGGAATGGCGATGTAGAACACCGCGTACAAGACTTTGGTGATCCAGAATATGAAATGCTCGCCGAAACTCATTTTCGGAAACGGCGTGGTAACCACCTGCTGCTTGAAATACTTGTTGAAATCCATCATGAATATCCAAGCAAACGAGCTGATGGCATACACCAGAAACACGTAGAAATGCTGGAAGCGGTGCGCTGGAACCCATTTTTGGGTGTGGCACTGCCGCATCAGCGGGCTTTTGTGGATATCATCGTCCACGCCGTCCACGTTGGTGTACGTATGGTGTATCACGTTGTGTTTCAGTTTCCAGATGAATGCATTGCCGCCCAAGGCATTGAGCGTCAGGCTCATGAGTTCATTCACCCATTTTTTATCCGAGTAGCCGCCGTGGCAGGCATCGTGCATGACATTGAAGCCGATGCCTGCCAGGATAAAACCAAAGCCGCCACTGAGCAGTATTCCCGCCCAAACGGGCATTTGCAGGGTCAGCAATGCCGTGTAGAGTATGGCCGCCGCCGAAAAGAGGATGGCCGTTTTGGCATACAAATGCAGGTTTCCGGTTTTGCTGATTCGGTTCTGCTGGAAATACGCATCCACGGAACGGCGGAGCGTACTGTAAAACACGCTGTTTTTGTTGTCGAAGGTTACTTTTGACATACGGAATGGAAATTAAATGACGGATTACGCGGTCTGAGTGCTGGGTTGCCGGCTAATGGTTGCACAACAGAAAAGACCGGTATTTTGTTACCAAGGTAAAGGTAAAATAACAATGATCACGGGCAAATATTGTTTCCCCGTTATTTTTTGTGTAAGGTTTCGCGTCCTTTGCGCATCCGCAAAAGCCATATCCCCTGCCCGATTGCAAACCCCAAGCAGTTTCATGCACCGCCATTTTTTCCTGTTATGCTGCCTTGCCACCGGCGCGGCCCTGTACGCTTATGCCACGCACAACGGCTTGGGCATCACCCATGATTCAAGGCATTACTTGGCCGCCGCCCGCACTCTGCTGCACGACGGCACGCTGCGCAACGCCGACGGAACGGCCTACACCAATTGGCCG
>JANPIL010000275.1:0-8362 GCA_031424975.1 Sphingobacteriales bacterium | reverse complement strand
CTCCAAGCCATTGCCCTTGAACACCGAATGGAAGTCGCCGTGCATCTGCGTGGTCACCGCCTTGCGGATGCGGATCTGGTATTTGCGGAGCCGGGCCAGAATGTCGCGCATGGTTGTTTTTTTAAGTTCAAGTTTAGCGATAAAGGCCCAAGGTTCAATCATCTGGCCACGAAAAACCGGCTACCGGCTTGGCGCGGAATTTGAACAGATTGCCGCTATCCGGGGTTTTGCCTTTCCGGGAGATACTATTTCGGAATGGCGGTTTTTGGGATTGGATTACAAATTCCGGGAAACCGAACCTACAATTTAACCGCGCCGCAATTGCAGGCTTCGTACCTTTGACCCATGAAAAAGACCGTGTTCGCACTGCTGTTTTTGCTGGCCGCCTGCGTTGGTGCGCCCGAACCGCCGCCCGGCGGACTGGGCAAGGAAAAAATGGTGGCGATACTGATTGAAATCCATTTGGCGGAAGCCGAATCGCAACAGGCGGGCTTCAGAACCGCCGATTCAACGCAATTGTATTACAAATACCTTGAACGCAAAATCCTGAAACGGTTTAAGACCGACTCGACGCAGTACCACGATAGCTACCGGTTTTATGTGAAGCACGTGAAGGAAATGGGCGAGATATACGCCGCCGTGGTAGACAGCCTGAACGTGCGGCAGTCGCGGAAGAAATTGTGAACAGCCTCCAGTCCCCGATGGGGGAGTTTTAAAAGCCCCCTCTTTCGGAGGGGGTTGGGGGAGGCCGGTCGGGTTTGGGGTTTTGAAAACATACTATTTTTTTTACTCCCTCTCCTTCGGGGAGGGCCGGGGGTGGGGCTTTTCCCCCTTTGGGGCCGGGGGCTGTCTTTATTCTTATGCTGTATCCATCCACGATTGAACACAAGCTGGGTTTCGACCAGATCCGGGAACTGCTGAAACACGAATGCAGCGGCCCGCTGGGGCGGGCATTCGTGGAGAAAATGCGGTTTTCCAACGATTACGACATGGTGGACAAGCTGGTGCGGCAAACATCGGAGATGAAGCAGATCATGCTGCTGCACGCCGACGAGTTTCCCAGTTCCAACTTCATTGATGCCGTGCCGCACCTGAACCGCGCCTCCATCGAAGGCCTGTTTTTGAGCGAACAGGAGTTTTTCGACGTGAAACTTTCGCTGCGCACCATCACCGAATGCCTGCAATTCTTTAAAAAACAGGAGGAAAACAGTTTTCCGCAACTGCGTGAACTGACGCAAATGGTAGACGTGGATGCGGACTTGCTCAAAAGCATTGACCGCGTGATTGACCAGCGCGGCAAACTGCGCGACGATGCCTCAACGGAATTGCAGGCCATCCGGCGGCAGATTATCAGTGAGCAGGCGGGTTTGCGCAAAAAATTAGATACTATTCTCAAAAGCTCTATCAGCCAAGGCTTTACATCAGACGATGCCTCGCCGACCATCCGCAATGGCCGCATGGTGATTCCGGTGGCCGCCGAACACAAGCGCAAAATCAAGGGCTTTGTGCAGGACGAATCGGCGACCGGGCAAACGGTGTTTCTGGAACCGGTGGAGATTTTTGACCTGAACAACGAAATCACCGAACTCGGCTACCGCGAAAAACGCGAAATCGTGCGCATCCTCACGCACCTGACCGACAAGCTGCGGCCGCACGTGCCCAGCCTCAAACGCGCCTACCTGTTTCTGGGCCTGATGGATTTTGTGCGGGCCAAAGCCAAATTCGCGCTGCGCACCCAAGCCGACCTGCCGGTTTTCACTAAAAAAAACATACTGTTTTGGCGGAACACGCGGCATCCGCTGCTGTATCTGTCTTTCCGGAAACAGGGAAAAACCGTGGTTCCGCTGAACATCCAACTCAGCGAAAACCAGCGTATTGTGGTGATTTCGGGCCCGAATGCGGGTGGCAAATCCATTGCGCTGAAAACCGTGGGGCTCACGCAATACATGTTCCAGTGCGGCTTGCTGGTGTGCATGGAGCCAGACTCGCAAATCGGGCTGTTCCGCGACTTGTTCATTGACATCGGCGACGAGCAATCGCTTGAAAATGACCTGAGTACGTACAGTTCGCACCTGACGAATATGCGTTTTTTCCTGCAACACGCCGATAAAAATACGCTGTTTTTGATTGACGAATTCGGTACCGGTACCGAGCCGGGCGTGGGCGGGGCCATTGCCGAAACGATTTTGGAAGCCTTGCAGCGCAAACAGGCGTTTGGCGTGCTCAATACGCACTACGGCAACCTGAAAGCCTACGCCAACCGCACCGAAGGCGTTGCCAATGCGGCCATGCGCTTCGATGCCGAGCATCTGGAACCGCTGTACCGACTTGAAATTGGCCGACCGGGCAGTTCGTTCGCCTTTGAAATCGCGCAGAAAATCGGCTTGCCCAAGGAAATCATTGAGCAATCGAAACAGAAAGTGGGCAGCACGCAAGTGGATTTTGACCGGATGCTGACCGAACTCGAAACCGAAAAGCAGCGGTTTTCGGAACAGAACACCACGTTGCAGCAAACGCAAACCGTGCTGGACGAAACACTTGCCAAATACGGCACGCTGAAAAACGAACTGGAAACCGACCGCAAAAAACTGCTGAACCAAGCCAAAGAGGAAGCCAAACGGCTGGTGCAGAATGCGAACCAGAAAATAGAAACCACCATCCGCGAAATCCGGGAGCAACGCGCCGACAAGGATACCACCAAAACGCTGCGCCAAGAACTGACGGATTTTGAACGGACGCTGAAACCAGAAATGGTACCGGTTGAAATGGAAGCCGCCCCGGAAATCAAGGTGATTGGCGGCGAAATCGGCATCGGCGATCTGGTGCGCATAAAAGGCCAGAATACGGTGGGCGAAGTGCTGGCGGCGCGGGGCAATGATGTGGAAATCAGGATTGGCGACCTGAAATCGAATGTGAAGCTGAACCGCCTGGAAAAAATAAGCCGCAAGGAATACCGCCAGCAAAACGCCGAGGAAAAACCCCGGATGCAAGGACTCGACATCAACGAAAAAGCCGCCAATTTCAGTTGGCAATTGGATTTGCGCGGCAAACGCGGCGAAGAGGCGTTAAGTGAAGTGGACAGTTGGCTTGACCAGGCCATCATGCTCGGCTCGCCCGAATTACGCATTGTACACGGCAAGGGCGACGGCATTTTGCGGACGCTGGTGCGCAACCACTTGCGCGGCTATAAGCAAGTGGCTTCCATGGCCGACGAACACGTGGAACGCGGCGGCGCGGGCGTAACGGTAGTGCAAATGCGGTAGCGGGACTTTCCAAGTCCCGCGCAGCACCGGGCACAACACGTGTAGCCCCGAAACCGGGACTTGGAAAGTCCCGCTACCCTTGCCGGGTTTTGCCTTTTGAAAACATACTATTTTGCAATCAGTGTTCGGCTAAAAATTTCACCACCTCTTTTGCAAATCCTTCACTTTGTGCCGTGTTGTTATGATTGCCGGGAACGGTTTTCAACGTGGCATTCAGCAACAGTTTAGCCAAATCCCCGGCTTTGCCGTTTTCGGTATCTTGGTCGCCGGAGATGATCAGCACGGGCGTTTTGATTTTCGACAGTTCCGCAACGGTCGTCACCGGCTGAAACTGTTGCAAAAGTCCCAGTGCCACCGTGTCGGCCCCAATGGATTTGGCGTAGGCGATGGCTCCGGCTGTTTCGGGATGCAGGTGCGCCTTGCCTTGGAATGCCTCCTGAAACATCCGCCGCCGCGGCCAGTCGGGATTGGCGAAATCAGCACCCATGCCGCCCAGTATTGCCACCCGAACGTGTTTGTCCATCGTCAGCAGGCGGGCCGCGAGAATGGCTCCCCGCGAGTAACCAACTACGTCGTACCGCTTGATTTCCAAGTGTTTCACCAACGCCATGACATCGCGGGTTTCGGCGTTGTTTTCGTAGGCTTCCGGTCTGTGAGGCTTGTCGGATAGACCGTTGCCACGCAAATCCATCGTGATTACTTGGCAGCCCGCCTGCACCAATGCCGGAACCAACGCACTTTTCTCCCACATTTTGCCATTCACGATAAATCCGTGCAGCAGCACCACCGCCCTGCCGCGCCCTTGCATCTGGTAATGAATTCGCGTGCCATCAAAGGATTGAAACGACAACGGCTGGCCATCCGATTGGGCTACTGCGGTGGTTGTCAAAAGCAGTAGGCAGAGGTAATAGACGATTCGCATAAAGGGCAGGTTTGGGCTTTCCGGAACATACTATTTCACAATCACCTTCGTCTCCGCCGTGGCGGTGCCGTTAGAGAGTTTCAGCTTGTATTCGCCCGGCTTCACGGTGTTCAAAACCGGCGGCTTGCCTTTCTGTCCCATCTCCGCTTTCAAATCCCAGTTAACAGACTGAAAACCCGCCTCGCCCGAAGCCTTTAATTTGCGGATCACCTTGCCCGCTGCGTCCATGACTTCGACCGCGACGGCGGGGGAGGTTTGGCTTGCGAAAAACATACTATTTGCGGCGGGCATTTCTTTGGGCACAAAGCTGTACGCCTCGTTCTCGTCGCTTTCCTTTTCGGTTTGCACGGTAACCGGCGCAAACGCCACCAGACCGTTGGCTTGCTTGCCGTCTTTGAGGCTTTGCAGCGGCTTCACGTCCAGCACATACATGCTGCGGCCATGCGTGGCGATTACCAGTTCATGGTCGCGCGGATGCACGATCATGTCGTAGTTGGCCACGTTGGGCAGGGCGGTGAGCAACTGCCACTGCTGGCCGTCGTTGAGCGAAAGATACGTGCCGTGGTCGGTTCCCAGATACAGGAGGCTTTGGTTCACCGGGTCTTGCACGATGACGTTGGCGCATTCGTCGGGCAGGCTGGCACTGAGCGAGGCCCACGTCTGGCCGTAATCGGTGCTTTTGTAAACGTGGCTCTTGAAATTGTCGTAGCGGTAACCGTTGAGGGTGGCATATACGGTGCTTTCGTCGTGTTTGGATGCGGCAATACTGCTCACCCACAAATCGGGCGGCAAACTGCCGGAAACCAGTTGCCACGTTGCGCCACCGTCGCGGGTGAGTTGGATGCGGCCGTCGTCGGTGCCGGCATATATCAGCCCGAATTTCAACGGCGACTCGGCGATGACCGTCAGCGTGGAATACGGCACGTTGCCCTGCTTCTTGTTTTGGGTCAGGTCGGGGCTGACGGCCTGCCACGTTTCGGCCCCGTCGAGGCTGCGGTGCAGGCGTTGCGAACCCATGTAAATCACGTCGGGGTTGTGGCTGCTCATCACCAGCGGGGTGCGCCAGTTCCAGCGCAGCGGAGCCTCGCCGATGTCGTGCTTGGGCGTGATGGATTTTGGCCTTCCTTTTCCGCTTCTCTTGAAATAGTTGCCGTATTGGAAACCCGTGTACACCGTGCCGCTGCTGCGTGGATCCACGGCCACCAGCATTCCGTCGCCACCGCCAATCATCTCCCAATCCTTACTTTTGACCGGCACCGACTTCGACGAGCCGAAAAACGTGCCGTTGTCCTGCAAGCCACCATACACGTTGTAAGGCTTTTCCATATCCACCATAACCGAATAAAACTGCGCCACCGATGGCATATTGGCGTGCGACCAGCTCCGGCCGCCATCGTAAGACATATTCAGTCCGCCATCGTTGCCATTGATGATGTGTTCGCTGTCCTTGGGGTTGATCCACATGGCGTGGTGGTCGCCGTGAACGCTGCCCAGCGTGTCGGTGAGCGTAAAATTCCTGCCACCGTCTTTGGAGGCAATCAGCGGCACGCCGAACAAATACACGTGGTCGGGATTAGCGGGCGACACGCGCACCTGTCCGAAATAATAGCCGTACGTGTAAAACAGCCCGTCCAGACTCTTGCCGTTCACTTTTTTCCAGTTCTGGCCCGCATCATCCGAGCGGTAGAGTTCCGCGCCTTTAATGGTGGTGTTAAACAGGTTTTCGTTGGCATCATTGGCCTCACCGAAATAATCGAGCAAAGCTCTGGGCGGGTATTTGCCTTTGCGCACATCGGCTTTCACGGTTTGCGCAGTGTATTTCTTCGGAAAATTGTTTTTCAGCAGGAACGTATCCAAATCACTGTTGGGCAGGGTCAGAAACGCGTCATTGGCCATATTCCTGAAGATTTCCTTTTTCAGTTTAGGGACATTCTTGTCTTCCGGCTTCTTCTTCTCCTTTTTCACCATTTCCTGGTTGTCCACAATCGCGTACAGCACATTGGGTTGCGTGGCGCACACGTCCAGCCCGATGCGGCCCGTGAACTGACCCTGCGGAAAGCCCGTCATGCTGCGCTGCCACGTTTCGCCGCCGTTGTTGGAGACCCAGATGGCCGTGCCGTTGCCGTTGCCCACGAAATTGCCGGCATTGCGGAGCCGCTGCCACGAAGCCGCCCACAACTGGTCGGGGTTCCGGGGGTTCACGATCACGTCAATCACGCCGGTGCTGTCGTCAATGAAAAGCGTCTTTTTCCAAGATTTGCCCCCGTCGGCGGTCTTGTACAGGCCGCGTTCTTGGTTGGTGGAATACAGCGAGCCGATAGCCGCCACCCACACCACGTCGGGGTTGGTGGGGTGTACGGCAATGCGGCCAATGTGCTGCGTGAAATCAAGCCCCATGAACTGCCATGTCTTGCCCGCATCAGTGCTTTTGTACGCCCCGGCTCCGGCATAGCTGCTGCGGCTGCTGTTGTTTTCGCCGGTGCCCACCCACAAAATATCCGGGTTGGACGGAGCCAACGCCAAATCGCCGATGCCCAGCACGCGTTGGTGGTCGAAGATTGGCTCCAGGGTGTTGCCGTTGTTCACGGTCTTGTACACCCCGCCCGACGCGTAGCCCACGTAGAACACCTTGGGGTTCCGCTCATTGACCGCCACATCCACGATGCGGCCGCTCATAACCGTGGGGCCGATGCCGCGCACCGGATAGTTTTTCAGCAGCGACTGCCCGGCCATGGCTTGCCGTTTGGCAAGGGCGGCGTTAAACTCTCCGGCAGGAGTGGCCGGAACCGCTGCATTCACAAACGCCGACGGCACGCGGTGGTTGCCCTCGTAGCGGATTTTCAACGCCTCCGGCTCCGGGGCTTGCGCGGAGGCAATGAGCGAATGGGTGAATGAGAAAATGAGTGAATAAATACAGAGGCGTATTCGGTTTTTCATGGTTGGTTTTTGAGTGATTTTAAAATAGTGTGATTAATTCATTTTTTCCCTCTCTGAGTAAAAAAATTCTATCGAAAGATGTTCTGTCTATTTTGCTTGCAGTAACATTGTCAAAACTTCCCGCATGAAAATTGCCTTCGGTAATTAATAACCAATATTCGTCGCAGTTTTTATATTTCGATAATTTTTTCTCTTTCTCGCGTATCACATATAGCAAATGTATATCTGTAAGATCAGAAACAGACCCTCCCTCGTTTTCTGAATAGTATGAAAATGTTTGTTTTGTGAAATGGCTCAGACGTATGCGGTCAATCTCTTTGGGTAATAGTCTGTACGCATTCAACTCTTCAGTTGTAGGCTCGGTTTTAATGTGTTTATTATGCCAATCTTTTAATTAAGCGGTCTTTGAAGCCCTCCATAGCATCAATTATCAGTTCATGTTTTTGAAGAAAAATATCTGCTTTTTCAAAAATAGCTTTGATTATCCTTAATGCTGTTTCTTGAACTTGATTGTTACCTAATTCATAATGGTAAGAAAACCTGATTGATAATTGGAATGGAATACGGATTACTTTCTCTAATTCGCAAACTATAGTATCACCCAATTTCTTGCGAATAGCTTGTCGCTTCTTTAATTGAGAGCCTTTCCCCAAATGGCTGTCCTGAAAAATCTCAGTATGTTCAATCCCGATCTTCTTACCATCAAGCTGAGCGATAAAATCAGGGTTTTCGGATGGGCGAATATCTGTGATTCCTTCCTTCATTAGCTCTTGAAATCTTTTGAAAAAATAGCGTTCTCTGTCTTTTTTCGTCTCTTCTTTGCTCATAAGATCAAACCATGGTAGACGAGGTTTTGCCTTTTCCAAAGATACTATTTTGCGCCAAACAGCACAATGAGTTGCGGATTTGAATGAATTTTTGGGTTTGGGCTTTGGCGGGGATACTATTTTGCCGTGGGTTTCTGGCGTCAGCAATGCGACCGTTTGGCCGAAAAACAGCGATTGTCCGCAAGCGGCATCCGCATAAATACGGTATTGCACGTGTACGGATGTTTCCGGTATTGCGATTTGGCGCGGGTGGGTTTGGGGTTTTTAAAACAGGACTTGTTTAGTTGAATTTCAGCTATATTTGTCCAAACCCACAGATATGAACAAGCTGCCAGTTTACATTTCAGATAGTGATTTTACTGAATATGTTTTGCCTCATTTGAGCCACAAACTGAATCATAACCGCTCGAGAG
>JANPIL010000274.1:0-12698 GCA_031424975.1 Sphingobacteriales bacterium | reverse complement strand
CGTTCCGAATTACAATGTTTTCTTTTTGGTGGAAGTAATAATGGAAACCAAAAGCCTGAGCAATTCTTCACAATCAGCATTGATGGAATCAAATGCTTGCTTGGAAAGGAATTCAGTGTCTTTCAGTAATTCAAGCCAATATTGTGTTTCATCGGCTTCTTTCAAGGCTACAGTTAACTTGTGTATGAAATCCGCAGTGGATTCTGCTCGTGTGGCTTCACGCACGTTGGCTCCAATGGAAGTTCCAGAACGCAAAACCTGCTTGTTTAACACAAACTCGCGTTCATTTTTGATGAGGTATCTGTAGAGATTGACTATGCGCACCGCAAAAGCGTAACTCTTGACTCTGACAGCACTATCTTTATCTCATCAATGCGGAATGAGTTTGATAGCACACCGACCGCAATCATTACAAGAACCGGCACGGATTGCATCTCCGAATTCATAATTCTGAACTCTGAATTAGTATGCTTTCAGGTCGAAAGGCACTTCCACCAGTTCCGAAAATTCGCCGCCGGCTTCTTCCATGTCCTCGTCGTCCTCATGGAAATACCAATTCACGGTTGTACCCGCAATCACTTCCAGTTTGCTTAAAATATCCAGAATCAACTTGGACGAGGCCGTGTTGAAATATTCCAATTTGAACGTGAACGACGTTTTTGAATTGGGGCTTTGCGCGTAACGGGTCAGCCATTCGAGTATCGGCTTATAAAATTCAGCGGTGTCTTCGGGCAGCGAACGGCCGGAGATTTCAAAGATGCCATTTACCTTGTCAAGGATGATTTTCGGAGTGTCTTCCGTACCTTCCAGATTGATGATTTCCATAGTGATAATGCAATGAATAAATGAATGAATAAGCAAATGGATGAACAAAATGCCAGGCGCGGAGGCACTCTTTTACACCAGACTCCGCACGGCGAAACCCGAGGGGTTTCGGCTTTTTAAAAGATACTATTTTACACGGCGGGTTTTTTCTACATTTCTACCGCCGCCATGCGCGAAATGCGGGTTTGCAGCGAAAAAAATGAAGTCCGCTCCGTTACCGGCTGAAAATCGTATTGCAGCTTCTGGCCCGATTTGCGCGCCATATCCACAAAACCAAGCCCGGCTCCGCCCTTTTCCGACAGTTCGCCGTTGCGGATGATCTCCTTGTAGAGGTTTTTCAGCCCCTCCTTGTCCAAGGCGTTGATCTGGTCGAGTTTGGCGGCCAAGTGCGCAATATTCTCGTTGCGGATCGGATTGCCAGACGTGATCACGTATTCCTCCTCGCACTTGCCCACGATGAAGCAGGCCGAGTTGTCGGTGTCCTCAATCACATCTTCGGCGTGTTTGCAAATGTTTTGCAGGCACTCGACCATGACGTTGAACACTTTGCGCTTGATGCTCGATTCTTCGCCCATCGAATCCATGTTGCGTTCGGCCATGGACAGCACGGATTTGGTGATTTCTTGCGTGAATTCCCCTTCGTAAACCAGAATCAGGTTTTCCTGGGTCATTATCCGATGCAAGTCATAGACATACTTCATAGTGATAAAAGGTATTTGATGAACACGAAATTATTGCCTCTAATAAAAACTCACTGTTGTTGTACCCGCAATGGATGCCGGGTTTGGGCATTGAAAAACATACTATTCCTGTCCGGGCGTTTTCCCGTTCAGAACCCGATGCCAATCATGAGCACGTCATCGGTCTGCTTGGTGTCGCCGCGCCAGTTTTCAAATTCAAAGTCAAACGTGCCGTGCATCTGCCCCATGGTCAGGTGTTTGTTGGCGGTGATGATGTCGCGGATACGCTTGGGTGAAAACTTCCGGTCGTTCGGGCCGCCAAACTGGTCGGGAAATCCGTCCGAGCAGAAAAACGCTGAGTCGCCTGCCTTGAACTGGATGGTTGTGGTAACGAAATTGGTTCGGTCCTTGTACTGTCCGCCGCCAATGGGAAACTTGTCGCCTTTAATTTCCGTCAACTCGCCCTCGTGCAGGAAATACAGCGGACGGTGCGCACCCGAATATTGCAACGTGCTGGTTTTCAGGTTTATCCTGCACAGCGCAATGTCCATGCCGTCGCGCGAGGAAGAATCCTCACCATCCTGCTTGAGGGTTGCCGCCACGCCTTTGTCCAACCGGTCCAGAATTTCGCCCGGTTCCAGCGCGTCGCTGCCTTCGGTGATGTTGTTGAGTAAGAAATAGCCAATCAGTGAAATCAAGGCTCCGGGAACGCCGTGGCCTGTGCAGTCCACTGCCGCCACATACAGGTCGTCGCCGCGTTGCAGGAACCACGGAAAGTCGCCGCTAACCACATCGCGCGGCTTGTAAAGGATAAACGCATCCGGGAAAACCTGCTTGATTAACTGGCTGTCGGGCAGGATGGCTCCCTGGATGCGCTTGGCGTAGTTAATGGATTCCGAGATTTTCTTGTTTTTGCTCGAAATCTCAATTTCCGTCATTTTGCGCTCCGTGATGTCGTGAAGAACAAACAGCACCGATTCTATCGCATTCTGCTCGTTGAGTTCGGGTATCGCGTTCACTTGCATCACCCGGTTGCCCACCGTGGACGGGAAGTCCATTTCGGTAGCCACTTTCTCGCCGGTCTGCATTACCTGGCCCAAGATGGTGCGCCACGCCTCCACTATTACCGTATCCACGGCCACCAATTCGTCAAGGCCGCGCTGTGCGAAGGTATCCTTGCGCTGGCCGGCATATACTTCAATCATCGGGTTGATGTAGAAGATTTTGCCTTCCTTGTCGAACCGGATAATCAGGTCGGGCGAGTTTTCGGAAAGCGATTGCATTTGGCTGCGCATCCGCTGCTCACGTTCGGCACGCAGCCGTTCGGTAATATCCGAAGCGTTGATCAGCACCCCTTCAATCGCCGGGTCGTCGAGCAGGTTGGTTCCGGTGGCTTCCAGCCAAATCCGTTCGCCGTTGTTCTTGTGGTAACTGTACTGAACCGTGCGTTTCTGTCCGGGATGGGCAAGCAGTTCGTCAAACATTTTATTGACTGCATCCCGACCTTCCTCGTGCACGTGCGAAATATCGTCAGTGCCGATTATTTCCTCCTGCGTGTAACCCAATATCCGGCTCACCGACGGGCTGGCATAGCGGACGGTATGGTCTTTCTCATAAATCAGAATCACTTCCGAGGCGTTTTCAAGCAGGGTTTGCAGCCGTTTCTGCGCGTGCACCACCTGTTCCACCTGATATTCCAACTGCACATTGGTGCGGCGCAACTCCTCTTGGGTCGCCACCATTTCCTCGGCGTTCTGCTGCAGTATTTCCTGCTGCTGCTGCAACTCCTCCGATTGCCGCTGCGACATCCCGAGCAGGCGTTGGGTTTTGGCATTCACCTTGATGTTGAATACCGTGCGGGCAATGATTTCGCTCACCTCATTGACAAACTGCACATTGCGCGGACTGAATTTTTCAAATCCGGCAAACTCCAACGCGCCATACACCACTTTTTCGCTGCCAATCACGGTCATCAGCGGCACCACAAGCAAGCATTTGGGCTTGCGGTCGCCGAGCAAACCGGAAGTCACGGTAACGTAGCTGTCGGGTATTTCGGTGCGCAAAATCGTGTCGCGTTCGGCGGCGGCCTGCCCCACCAAGCCTTCGGCAAAGCGGAATTTGGCTTTGAGGTATTTTTTCTTGTTGTAGGCGTAGCTGGCTTTCATTTCCAGCAGGAACTTTCCTTCTTCCTCTTCGCTCACCACATACAACGCGCCTTGGATCGCACCGATTTTGTTGGTCAGATAGGCCGCTATCTTGTCGCCCAGCTCGTCCAAATCGTTGGTTGAACGCAAGATTTCACCAATTTCGGCCACGCCCGTCACAATCCAGTTGCGTTCCTCATCGCGTTTGGCCGATTCCTGAATGCTGTCGCGCATATCCAGCAAGGCCAGCCCCAGGTTATCCTCTTTGCTCATCGGCTTGAATTCCGCCTCAAACTGACCCTCTCCGATTTTATGCGCAAAGTCGGCGGTTTTGTGCAGCCCTTCCACCAAGCGGTTCACCGTTTCGGTCATTTCGCCAATCTCATCCTCGCTGTTTTTCTGTATCCTTTCCGGCAGTACACCCTGCCCAAGCAACGACATGGTGGTTTTCAGCGTTACCAACGACCGGGTGAGGATCCGCGAAAAAACGATGGCCACAATCAGCGCAACCAGCACAATTACAATGCCCAGCATGAGCATATATGACTTGACTTGGTCAACGGGAACGTTTTGCCGGGCAAGTCTCTCACCGACAATAATGACCGGAACCAGCGCAAACACCACCACGCCCAAGACAAGTGCCGTGATTTTGGTGCCTATTTTTATGTTTTTGAACATGGTGCTTTTTTCTTTCGAACCTTGATTGAACATATATTATCAGCCTACCAATGAAGCCGGAGCCGGTGACAGGGAAACAATTTCTTCTTCCGACAATTGGTTGGTCAAGTGCCTGCCCATGATTTGGGCTGCCTCCTTGATAAATTCCTCATCCGCGTGCTTGAACTCCCGGAAAGATGCCACTTCCACTACCGCCACCACTTGGCCGCCGTGCAGTACCGGCGCAATAACCAAATGGGTGGGAGATGTGCTGCCCAAACCGGACAATATGGTGATATAGCCACTGGGCACGCTCCTGATATTGACCAGCTTGCCCTCTTTGGCAACCTGCCCGGCCAAACCTTCGCCAAATTCGTAATGGAATGTCTTGCTTTCGGCAATATGGTAGGCGTAAGCGGCAAACAATTCAAGTATGCGTTTGCCCTCGTATTTCTTGGCCACAAACAGGGCCGCCTGCGAGGCTTCCAAATCCTTGCATACCGCCGAAAGCACCCTTTCTTGTGATGAGGCCAACGAAACAGAATCGGCGTTGGCGGCGTTTTCAACCGCGCTGACCCGCTCCCACAAGTCAACCGCCACTTCCTGCCCGCCCGCCGTAACCTTGGTTTCCTTCTCATCGTCCGCGTTTTTCTTCACATACACCACTTGCGTGTCGCCAGATTGCTGGTTGAGTAGCAGTACCGCCACCGCAACCAAAGTTGTGCACAAGGCGATGGCCGCCGCCGACCCGAAAGAACCCATTGCCCGGCTGGCATCGGCGGGAGTGATGGCGGCATCCTTTTTCAAGCTGGCGGCAATCCTGTCGGGCAAGGAAAAATATTCTTGACTGGCATAACCGATGCTGGCCAGCAGCACGATTATCATTGACAGGGAAATCAATCCGCTTATTTTTTTCTTACTCATGGCAGGTATGTGTTTTTCGGTACCGTGTTGGTCTGTCCATTCCACCGGCGATACGGACGGCGGGTTTGGCGTTTTGAAAAGATACTATTCTGGATTGCTGATTAAGATTCTATTGATTTGCCTGAAAAAAACCGTTGTGGTCACATTCAACCGCAGGTTTGGCCTTTTCAAAAGATACTATTTTGCGCCGCACTTAATTTTTCACCTGCCCACGGCCGGGCTTGCCTTTTTGTTATTCTTGTGTACTTCCAACAGGAACTGCAGTATTTTCGCCGTTGGCAGCACGTAATCCATTTGGGCCATCTTAATGGCGGCGGCGGGCATGGTGTCAATCATGCACTCCGCCGGATCCTGCACAATCGTCAGTCCGCCCCAGTCCTTTATTTTTTTCATTCCCGCCGCCCCATCCTTGTTTGCTCCCGAAAGCAATATCCCGATCAGCTTGCTTTTGTACACGTAAGCCGCCGTTTCCAAGGTTAAGTCAATGGAAGGCCGCGAGTGGTTCACCATGTCGTCGGTGGAAAGCGAAAACGTGTTTCCCAGCTCCAGCAGCAAGTGGTAGTTGGCGGGTGCCAGGTAAATCCTGCCCCGCTTCACGGAATCCTTGTCGTCGGGTTCTTCCACCACGGTGCTGCTTTTCAGGTTCAACGCCTCCACAAAGCCCTGCCTCACGTGTTTGAGCCGGTGCAGGCACATGATCACGGGCAGGTCGAAATCAACGGGCAGGCCGTTCAGCAATTTGTTAATTACCTGAAAGCTGCCGGCTGACCCGCCGATGACAATCGCCTTGTATTGGTTTGTGACTTGAAACTCCATCCGGTTTGCTGGTACTTTGTAGCTTGTTCCGCTTGCGTTTTCCGTTAATTCAATCTTTTATTTTCTTGTATATTTTCTCCTCGTTATTGACCACGATAAACCGGTTGGCCACCTCACACCATATCAACGATTCCTTGGAGCCAATCATCAGGTAGCCGTATTTGAAAAGGCTTTCGTGAAAAATCTTCAATACGCTGTTCTGCAATTGCTGGTTGAAATAAATCATCACGTTGCGACACAAGACAATATCGAATTTTGAGAAAGGCATGCAATCCACAAGATTGTGTTCGCGCCACGACACATTTTCCACCAGTGTCTTGTCCATGATTGCTTTGCCGTTTTCCTCACGGTAGTATTTTTCCAAGCTGTGCGTTCCTTGAAAACGGATGTAGTTTTTCTGGTTCAGCTCCATGTTCTTGAGCGGGACAATGCCCGACTTGGCCCGCGCCAGAATATCCACGTCAATGTCGGTGGCAATGATTTTGCTGCGTTCCAGAATGCCCATCTCACGCAGCATGATTGTCATCGAGAAAACCTCCTCGCCCGATGAGCACCCGGCGTGCCAGATGCTCACATGGCTGTTGTTGAGCAGTATGTTGGGTATCACCTTGTCGCGAACCTCACGCCAGAAAGACGGGTCACGAAACATTTCCGTCACATTCACCGTCAGTTCGGAAATGAAATCATGGATGAAACTATCCTCTTCATTGATGCGCCGAATCAGGGCATCTACCGTTGCGATTCGATACAGTTCGAGTATGCGCTGTATCCTTCTTTTAAAGGACGACATAGCATAGTTAGAAAAATCATAGTTGTATTTTTGCCGCAGCAGTTCGGTGAGTCTCCTCAGTTCGGTGATTTCAATCTCAGGCATCGCCGTTGTGGTTGTATATTGTAGCACGGGCATGGGTTTTTCGTAATGCGGATTCTTGATTGAGGCCTTTGTGTTTCTGACTGTTGCGAATTTAAGTGAATTAGCGGTGGAACAAGTATCCGGGGTTGGCGGCGTTTTGCGCGAAGGCGTAATTTTAGCGGGGCATTTGCTCGGTTCCGGCCTCCAAGCATACGATTTCGGACAATATCCGCGAGGCGGTTTTCCGAATTCCCGGCGGCATCCCGACTATTCGCATCCGGCCCCACAAACCACATGGTCACGCCGTGGGCGGGCGTAAAAACAATGCCGTCTTCGGGCGGAACGGGGTTTTTGCCTTTAAAAAGATACTATTCTGCCATTTTCAAACCACATCAGCCGGAAACTGCACGGGCTGAAAACCCAATGCATCCGTAAAAACCACGCCGCCGCTTGCCCCTCAAACTGACTCTTTCGGAGATAGTATGAAATGAGTAATGAATTGCCCCTGATTTATACGAATCCGGCGGGCAGATGCGGGCCCCGGTGCGGTGTATCCGCCCGAATTGACAATCGGGGTTACGTTCCGCGCGGGCATTTGCCTCCGGCAATGGAAGGTTAAAATCTGCGGTACCGGCATTCCAAGGCTCGCGGCCGGGCTGGTATCAGGTTCCGCAAAATCCGCCCGTTGTTTCTTGTTTCGTTTCAATCGCGTATATTTGAGAAAACTGCCGGAAAATCCCGAAACCAAGGGCAAGTATCGAAACCGGCCGGGCACACCAACAAAAACTATCGAATCATTGACGATGCACTCTTTTCCATTAAGGTTTGTGGCGCTGGTTTTGGGTGGCGCGTTCTTGCTCGTTCCGGCGGCGGCGCAAAAAAAACGCCGCGACAAGGATCAATCGCACCGGCAGAGCGAACTGGCCCAAGCGGAATATTATTTCACCGAGGGAATGAAGTTTTACCTGCTGGACAACTACACCAAGGCCGTGGATTATTTCCAGAAATCGCTGGAAATCAACCCTGAAAATGCCGGAGCCAGCTACGCGGCGGCACAGGCACTATCCAAAACCAAAAATATCCAAGAGGCAACCGCCTACGCTGAAAAAGCGGCCAAGCTGAATACAGGCAACAAATATTATTTTTTGCTGCTGGCCGAATTGTACTCGCGCGATAGGAAATACCCGCAGGCCATAAAAACCTACCAGGAAATTGCGCGGCTCACGCCCAACGAGCCGGAGCCTTACCTGGAGTTGGCCAGCATTTACATCCAGCAGGGAAAATATGACGACGCGGTAAAGGCTTATGACCAAGCGGAAAAGCGCATCGGCATTACTGAAGAAGTGAGCCGCCAAAAACAGCAGATATACCTGAAGGCCAACCGGCTGAACGATGCCATTGCCGAAGGAAAACGGCTGATGGAAACCTTTCCCGAGCAGCCGCGCTACGCCTTGCTGCTGGCCGAAATCTACACCGCCAACAAGCGCGTGGACGAAGCCGTGCCTCTGCTGGAAAAAGTGGCGGCGGGCAGTGCCGGCAGTCCGCAGGCGCACCTGATCCTGTCTGATATTTACCGGGGGCAGGGCAAAATACAGTTGGCGGATCAGGAAATCGAGAAGGCGTTTGCCAACTCCGATCTGGATGCGACCATTAAAGTGAAGATTCTGGTGAATTACATTCAGACCCAGCACGACGGCCAAGCAAAGGAAAACGCCCTGAAAATGGCCGGCCTGATTATCAAGACGCACCCCGCCGATGCCAAAGCGTATGCGGTCTATGGCGACTTGCTGGCACTCTCCGAACAAAAGGAAAAAGCCCGGAACTCCTACATCAAAGCTTCCAAACTGGATAATTCCATTTATGAGGTGTGGAGCAGTCTGCTGAAACTGGATGCCGAGCTGAACCAAACGGACAGCATTGCCAAGCACGCCGGGCAGGCACTGGAATTGTTCCCGAACCAAAGCGAATTCTGGTATTACAGCGGTTTCGCGCATTTGCTCAAGAAAAAATACCAGCAGGCGGTGGATGCGCTGGAAGAAGGGAAAAAGCTGGCCACCAACGACCCCAAGCTGCTGAACGACTTTAACATGATGCTGGGCGACGCATACAACGGCAACGGCGAATATGCCCGCTCGGATGCCGCCTACGAAGCCGTTCTGGAAAAAGACCCCGACAATGCTTCTGTTCTTAACAATTACAGCTACTACCTTTCGCTCAGAAAGGACAAGTTGGAAAAAGCCAAGGAGATGAGCAGGCGGCTGGTGGACAAAAACCCTGACAATGCCACCTATCTGGACACCCATGCCTGGGTGCTTTACATGCTCAAGGAATACCGGGAAGCCAAGAAATACCTTGAAATCGCCGTCAGGAACGAAAACAACGGCACAATCCTGGAGCATTATGGCGATGTGCTTTACAAACTCGGTGAGGCCGAACGGGCGGTTGAAGTATGGATGAAAGCCAAGAAAGCCGGCGAAACCACCGATACGATTGACAAGAAAATAGCCCAACGCAAACTCGTGGAGTAGAAACCGCCCCCGCTTCTGAAGGAGAGGATTTTAAGAATAGTATCTTTTAAAAACGCCAAAGTCCCCCAGCCCCGAAGGGGAGTCAACAAAAACTCCTTGCTTGGGAGCCGGGGGCTTTTGTCACTTTCTACCTTCCGCTTAAAATATGCTCCCTTACTTTAAGAATGCCATCCTTGTTTCAACTGTTTTTTCCGCCCTGCTCGGCTGCGCAAAACGTTCCGTTCCGGTTGCCAATGTGCCAAAGGAAGAGATCAAGGCGGAAGAGGAGCGGATAAAGGTGCAGGAAATAGACTTCCAGTATTTCAAGGCCAAGGCCAAGATAAACTACACCGACGCGGCCGTAAGCCAGACCGCCACCATAGACTTGCGCATGAAGCGCGACAGTTTGATTTGGCTGTCGGTGGGCAAAATCGGCATTGAAGGCGTACGCTGCCTGATTACCCGCGATTCGGCGTACGTGATTGACCGGCAGAACAACAGCTACGAAGTGTACAGTTTTCAGTCATTGGGCAGGCGGTTCAATTTCAACATCTCATTCGACATTATTCAGGCCGCAATTTTGGGCAACTTGCCCGTGGCGCGGAGCAACAAGGACAAACTGAAGATAGTAAAGGAGAAGGATTATTATCTGCTCCGCCAAAAGGAAGATTCCGTGATTGTGGACAACTACGTGAGCCTGGACAACCTGAAACTCAAAAAGGCATTGTTCATCGAGCCGGCCACAAACAACTCACTCACACTGAATTATGAGAATTTTTCGCTCATCAACGGCGTTTTGTTTCCATTCAACAGCAATATATCTTTGCAATACAAATCACCACAAGGCATTTACAACACAGTCGTGACAATCCAATACATGAGAGCCGATGTTGCCGACAAGGAGTTGCGGTTCCCCTTCAATCCGCCTGCCAAGCGAAAAAATGATAAGAAATAGTATCTTTCAAAACCCGCAAACCCACCTATTTTTTTGGCTTCCGCCGGAAGCCGAGCCACCCTCCCCTCCGGTTTCCAAGCACGTCACTGCCTTGCGCCGCCCGCAAAAAAGCGGTGGCCCGATATGCCATCCTGCCTTTTATCGGGTTGCGGGCTGCTTGTTTTTCATTGCCTTTTTCCTTTGCCAGCCTGCTTTCTCCCAGAAAACGAGGGCGCAATTGGAACGCGAAAAACGCCAGAATATGGCCAAAATCGCCGAAACTAACCGCATTTTGCAGGAAACCGGCGCGGAAAGGCAAGTCAGCCTGGGGCAGCTCAATGTCTTGACCGAGCAGATTACCACGCGCAAAGGCTTGATTGTCAGGATGTCGGAAGAAATGAATTTGCTGAATCGTGAGATGGCCGACCTGAGCCAACTGCTCACGGCCATGGAAGGCGACATTGCGGATTTGCAGAAGGAATACGCAGCCATGATTTACGCCGCCGCCAAAACCACCAACAGCTACAACAAGATGCTTTTCCTGTTTTCGGCGGGAAGTTTTACCGAATTGCTGATGCGCGTCAAGTATTTGAAACAATACTCCGAATCGCGCAAGGAACAACTCAAGCAGATAGAATCCACCCGCATCAGCCTGAATCAGAGACGATTGGCGTTGGATGTGAAAAAGCAACAGAAAAGCGGCCTGCTCGCCTCGCAGATGAAGGAAAGCAAGAACCTGGTTGTGCTCAAAAACAGACAGGATCAGGTGGTGCAAAAGCTCACCGAAAAGGAAAAGGAACTGGCCGGAGAACTGGCCGAACGCAAGGAATCGGTGGATAAGCTGGACAAACTCATTGCCGCAGTGGTGGCCGAAGAAGTGCGCCGCGCCGCCGAACGTGAACGCGCCAAAGCCGCTGAACGCGAACGTGCCGCCAACCGCGAAGCCATTGCCAGCCGGGGCAAACCCAAAACGCGCACCGAAACCGCCGTGCGGGCCACTCCCGATGCGGCCGGGGCCGAATCGGCTTCCTCTTTCAGCGCAACCCGCTCGCGGCTGGCGTGGCCGGTGGGTTCGGGCTTCATTTCCAGCCATTTCGGCAAGCAGTGGCATCCTATTATCAAAGGTGCGGAAATTGAAAACCACGGTGTGGATATCCAGACCAACCGGGGCGAGGAAGTGCGGGCGGTTTACGATGGCGAAGTGGCCACCATCACCAGCATTCCGGGCATGAACAAACTGGTCATTATCCGCCACGGTTCTGATTACATGACGGTGTATGCCAAATTGGGCAAGGTAAGCGTGGAAACCGGCCAGAAAATAAAGGCGCGCCAAGTAATCGGCGAAGTCTATACCGACCGCGAAGGCACATCGGAACTGCAATTCCAGATTTGGCGCAACAGCGAAAAACTGAACCCCGAAACGTGGCTGCAAGACAAGTAACTGCCCGCCCCAAAATAGTATGTTTCAAAAAGGCAAAACCCCCACCGCCCCTCTAACTGCTGCACCCACCGCCGCACCCGGAACCGCAACCCGAATCACCACCTCCGCCATCCGAATCCCCGCCGTGGCAGTCGCCATTGTGGTGGTCTCCACCCGAATCGAATACCCAGAAAAAGCCGCTGTCACCGCTTGCATCGGCCTTACCTCCGGTTTTTTTTCCGGGCTTTTTTGCGAGCGACATGAGAAAAAGAATCAGGAAAGCGACAAGCAACGCCACCGCAACCGCGGCTCCAAACAGCCAGCCCGAAGCGATGGGAACCCCGAACAGCACGGCACTTACCCAGCCCGACGATTTGTCGAGGCGTGGCTTGGCGATGACCCAATGCTGCCGGCGGTTAGTGCGCACAAAGTCAATATCCGAGAATCGTGTCCGGGCGTTCGGCCATACTTGGGCGGGTGGGGCGGCCCCGAATTTTTCCGCGTACAAACGGAAAGTTTCGCCGTAGCAGTCTTCAAACTTTGCCTGCTCATCCGTGCCGCCTTTGGTCGGGTTGTGGTGCAGTTCGCGGTTCAGCGTGTCGCGGCACAAATCCTGCCAATACGATTTTGTGTAAGTCAGGTGCAGATGCCACGCCTGGTCTACCGGGTCGGAAGGAGTAAGTTGCGTGCCGGAAACACACGCCAGGAAAATGAATCTCCGGTATTCGTCGGCCACTTGCTGCGCGTAGGCACCGGGCCAGTTGTTGTCGCGTGCCAGCCGCTGCAAAAAGGACATCTCTGCTGCGGGTTCGTCCAGCACAAAACCTTGGATTCGGCTCCAAAGCTCCTGTTCTTGAATGGTCATTGTTTCCATGGTTATTTGACTGTCTGTCATTTGGTTGAGTCAAAATTACGCAACCCCGACGCTGGCCGTGTAC
>JANPIL010000273.1:0-8726 GCA_031424975.1 Sphingobacteriales bacterium | reverse complement strand
ACTTGGTTTATGCCGAGTTCAATGTCTTTTATCATGCCCAGCGACACCAAATCGCGCTTCAAATCGGGTTCCTGAACGGTGCCGAGGGCTTGGATAATGAGTTCTTTGGTAATGGTCATGTATGTCAATGATTGAATTACTGAATGATGGAATGAGTCAGTCCGCAGAAAAGATTGGGCGGGTTTCGCCTTTTCAAAAGATACTATTTTGCTTAACAAGAAACCGTCGGGATTGGGTCAAAGTTAGGGGCAAACGCGCCGGTTTTCCAAAATTTCGCTAACTTTCCTATCCGTTCATGCAAATTGCGAAACCGGATATTTGCATTCGGTCATTCCATAATTCTATCATTCAAAATTAAAAAATGCGCATTCCCGACGAGATAGTCCGGCAGATACAGCAGGCCGCCGATGTGATCGAGGTGGTTGGCGACTATGTTTCGCTCAAGAAAAAGGGTAGCAACTGGACGGCCTGCTGCCCGTTTCACAACGAGAAAACGCCATCATTCGCCGTGTCGCCCGCCAAAGGGATTTACAAGTGTTTTGGGTGCGGCAAAGCCGGCGATTCCATCAAGTTCATCATGGATATTGAGGGGTTGAGCTACGGCGAGGCGTTGCGGCATCTGGCAAAAAAATACAATATCGAAATTCCGGAAGTGGAATACACGCCCGAGGAAACACTGCGCCAAAATGAGATGGACAGCCTGTATATCGTGTTGAATTTTGCCAAGGATTTCTACAAGAAACAATTGCAAACGCCCGACGGCCAAGCGATTGGCCTGTCGTATTTCAAGGAACGCGGCCTGCGCGACACTACCATCGAAGCGTTTGACCTGGGCTACAGCGTGTCGGCTTGGGATTCGTTTACCAAGGAAGCAATCTCGAAACAATACAATTTGGAAGTGCTGCAAAAAGCCGGGTTGAGCATCACCAACGAAAGCGGCAGGACGTATGACCGTTTCCGCGACCGGGTGGTTTTCCCGATCCACAACCTGTCGGGCAAGACGATTGCGTTCGGGGCACGGATTATGACCGCCGACAAGAACCAGCCCAAATACCTGAATTCGCCCGAAACGGATGTCTATCACAAAAGCCGGATTTTGTACGGCATCCACCAGGCCAAAAATGCCATCCGCACCGCCGACAATTGCTATCTGGTGGAAGGCTACATGGACGTGGTTTCGCTGTATCAGGCTGGCATCCAGAATGTTGTGGCCTCGTCGGGCACGTCGCTGACCAAGGAGCAAATCCAACTCATCAGCCGGTTCACCAAGAACATCACCATGCTGTATGATGGCGACAACGCGGGCATCAAGGCGGCCATCAGGGGAACGGATTTGGTGCTGGAGGAAGGCATGAATGTGAAAATAGTGACTTTCCCGGACAACGACGACCCGGACAGCTACGTGCAGAAAGTGGGGACGGTGGGGTTTCAGGAATTTGTGAAGCAGAAAAGCCAGGATTTTATCACCTTCAAGACGCGTTTTGCGCTGCGCGAAGCCGACAACGACCCGTACAAGAAGTCGGCGGTGATTAAGGAAATCGTCGAAAGCATCGCCAAGGTTCCCGACCCGATTCAGCGTTCGGTGTTCTACCGCCAAACCGCCTCGCTGCTGGAAGTGGACGAACAAACGCTGATTTCGGAAGGCAACCTGCTGTTGCGCAAACAGCGGAAAGATGCGCAAAACCCGCCGCCGCGCCGCCAGCCCGAACGCAATCAGCCTGCCGAAAACCCTTCGCTGGCGCAGCAATTACCCGAAGGCGTGTTGCCGCCCGAATACGAAGAGCCAGTGTACCAAGAGTCAGTATACCAAGAGCCGGCCTTGGTACGCAGTTCGTTCAGTTACAAGGAAGAAGGAATTGTACGGCTGCTGTTCAACTACGCCGACCGGATTCTGGAAGGCACGCAAGATACCGTTTGCGACTACGTGATGCGCGAGATGGAGGACATTGCCTTCCGGACACCTATTTACCAGCGGGTATTGGCGGTTTTGCGCGAAGAATGGCAGCAGGGCAGAACCCTGACGGGCAAGGATTTCATGCACCACCAAGACCCTGAGATACAACGGCTTGCCGTTGACATGATGACCGAAAAATACACTGTCAGCGAAAACTGGTTCGGCAAATTCGACATCCATGTGCCGCACGAAAGCGAAAACCTGATGGAAGAGGCCCACAGCCAAGTATTGCGCCTGAAACAAGAGGTGATTAAGGGAATACTGGCGGAAAACCAGAAAGCCATAGTTGCCGCCACTTCCTTTGACGAGCAGATGCAATTGCTGCGCGTGCAAAAACAATACAAGGAAATAGAAAAGCAGATTGCCGATATTCTGGGAAATGTGGTGCGGTGAAGTGGTCTGAACCACTGGTGTCTATTGGTTGAAATGATTCCGCTGGCAAACAATATCCGCGCCATCTGTAACACCTGTGTGGATTTGCAAAAAATAGTATCTATTGAAAACGCCAAACCCGCTTTTGTGAAATTTCATTCCGCAAGGAACTTTGCCCCGGCTGATAAGCTATGGCAAACAGTGCCACGCCCGGTTTGAAAAACTTGTCAAGCCTCACACTATCTGGAAGCCGCCGGATTTGTCACAAGGTTCTTTCAGAAGGACAAAATAGTGCCTGAAAATAGTATGTTTCAGAAAGCCTGAACCTACTTGGAAAACAACACCGGGCAATCGCAAGATTCCTGATGAAAGGGCAATTTCTTTCCACAACAACCGTAAAACATTAAATGCAAAACGCCTTCCTACGCCAGCCGGGGCTTTAGTTTGTCCACGCCCACCGCGCCGATGATGATGATGCCGATGATGATTTCCTGCACAAAGTTGGGCACGCCCAATTGCTGGCAACCATTGCGCAGCACCGCAATCAACAACGCCCCGATGATGGTTCCAGTGGCGCTGCCTTCGCCGCCGCTCAGTGAGCCGCCGCCAATGACCACCGCCGCAATAATGTCGAGTTCCATACCGACGGCCGCCGTGGGGTCGCCCACTTGCAGGTTGCTGTATTGCATGATGGAAGCCACGCCGACAAACACCGAATTAAGCGCGTAAATGGCCGTGCGGTACACGGGCACGTTGATTCCGCAGAGCCGCGCCGTTTTTTCGTTGGAGCCAATGGCAAACACGTAACGCCCAAAAACCGTGTATTTCAGCACCACGTGCGTCACAATGAACAGCAGCACCATCGCCCACACGCCCGGCGCAAACACCAGCCACGCGGGTTCGGGAAACACCTGCGTCAGGTTTTGCATCCCGTTTTGCGGTGTGGTGATGGTTTGTTCGTTTGCCAGCCATTTGGCCGAACCACGCGCAATAAGCATGGTTCCGAGCGTGATGATGAACGGCACAATTTTGAGATACGATGTCAGCGACCCGGCCACCAAACCACAAACGGCGCAGACGGCAATGGCCGCCAATGCCGCAATAAGCGTTTGGCCACCCGTAACTTGCATTGCGGCTGCATCCGAGATGTCGGCGGGCAGAAACGCTTTCAATACCACCGCCACCACCACCGTGCCCAGCGCAATCTGCGACCCGACGCTCAGGTCAATGCCGCCCGAAATGATCACAAACGTCATGCCCAGCGCGGCAATGCCGACGATGACCGTTTGGGTGAGGATGGTGCGTATATTGTCGAATGAGGAAAACGAGGACGGCGAGAGGACGACAAAAAGCAGGAAGACGAAAACCAGCCCGAAAAGCGGCGCAAACTGGGAAAGGATTTTTTTCATGGATTATCCGAAAAAATAGGTTTGACGCAAAGAAAGCAAAGATTTCCGCAAAACAACAGCCTCCCCTAACCCCCTCCGAAAGAGGTAGCTCAAAAGCCGACAAAATAATATGTTTTAAAAACACAAAACCCGCCTGTTTGAAAGCCCCCTCCTTCGGAGGGGGTTGCCTGCCTGTACGCCACGGCGCACGAATCGGCAGACAGGGGGGAGGCCGTTGCTTTATTCCAGCAGCGTCAGGATATCGGCTTTGGAGAGCGATTTCACGAACGTTTCCTCCGTCGTGATCAAGTCTCCGGCAAGGCGGAGCTTGTGTTTCTGCAAGGCCACGATTTTTTCCTCCACCGTGCTTTTGGTGATGAATTTATACGTAAACACCGTTTGCTGCTGCCCGATGCGGTGCGCACGGTCAATGGCTTGCGCCTCAATGGCCGGGTTCCACCACGGGTCAAGGATGAACACATAGTCGGCGGCAGTCAGGTTCAGGCCCAGGCCACCGGCTTTCAGCGAAATAAGAAACAACTGGATGTCGTCGTTTTCCTGAAACAATTCCACTTGTCCACGCCGGTCTTTGGTTTGCCCGTCTAAGTAGGCATACACCACGTCCATCTTGTCCAGATGGTGGCGCAAAATGCTCAAGTGTTTCACAAACTGACTGAACACCAGTATCTTATGTCCTTCGCTCATGGCCGTTTCCAAGCGGTGCAGCACGTCGGTCAGTTTGCCCGAACCACCGGCATAGTCGGGGTCGGTCATTTTCGGGTGGTTGGCAATCTGGCGCAGTTTCGTCAGGCCCTGCAACAGCAGCAATTGCGATTGCGCAACGGCTTTCTCGTCCATGTTTTCCAGAATCTTGTTCCTAAAAAACGACTTGGTTTCCTCGTACACCGTTTCTTGCTCCGGGGTCATGCGGCAGTATTGCAGGTGTTCAATTTTAGCGGGTAGTTCGGTTGCCACCTGCGATTTGTGCCGCCGCAACACAAACGGGCGGATGATGGTATGCAGGCGTTGCAACTTTCGGGCATCGTTGCGCTTTTCGATGGGAGCCATGAATTCGTTGCGGAAAAACGTTTCGCTGCCCAGCAAACCCGGATTGACAAACGACATCTGCGACCACAAATCCAGCGTGGTGTTTTCAATCGGTGTGCCGGTCAGCACCAGGCGGTGCTTGCAATGCAACTGCTTGACGGCCTTGGCCACGTTTGACCCCGGATTCTTGATGGCTTGCGACTCGTCGAGAATCACGTAATTGAACAAATACGCCTTGAGCAGTTCAATGTCGATGCGCACAATGCCGTACGAAGTGACAATGATGTCGTAATCACCAAACTGGCCGGTATTCTTGTCGCGCTGCGTGCCCGTGTAGGCAAAAACCTTCAAATCGGGCGTGAATTTGCGGGCTTCCAGTTCCCAATTGTACACCAGCGAAGTCGGCACAATCACCAGCGACGGGTGTGCCGGGTTCATTTCTTTCTGGGCTTGCAGCATGGCCAGTGCCTGGCTGGTTTTGCCCAGGCCCATATCGTCGGCAAGGCAGCCGCCAAAGCCGTATTTTTTCAGGAAGTGCATCCAGTTGTAGCCCGCCTTCTGGTAGGGGCGCAACTCGCCGGCAAAGCCTTCGGGTAAGGGAATATCTTCCAGATGCTCAAAATCGCGCAGTTTTTCGAGTTTGTCGCTGATGGAAACTTGCGCCAGATTGTCGCGGTTCAGCTCCTCGACCAAGGCCAAGTGATGCTTGCGGATGCTGATTTCGCCGCCGCCATCGTGGTTTTCCGAAAATCCGATCAGTTCGGAATACTGGGTCAGCCACGCTTCGGGAATCACCGCGACTTCGCCATTGGGCAGCGTGAATTCGCGTTTCTTGTGCAAAATAAGGCTGCGCAGCTTGATGAACGGTATTTCGTACTCGCCAAACCTAACGGTTGCGTACACATCAAACCAGTCGCGGTTTTCATTGATCTGGACGCTGATGGTGCTGGTGCCGAAAAAATACTTCTTGCCATTAGTCACGTGCTGCCCAATCTCAAACCCGATGCCGCGTGTGGCCTCACCGTGTTGGTGCAGCCACGTAAACGCCTCGCGCTTGGACAATACAACGCGTCCGTTCTTGATTTCCAAACCGGTTTTTTTCAGCAGGTCAAGTTTTTCGGCTTCGGCGGGCGGCTGGCGGCGGATGCGGTGGAAGATGTACGAATCGGCGGTTTTTTCCAAGCTCACAGTCACTGCCGGGCTGTTCTCGCCGGGTTTGAGCGTCGAGCTGCCATACCTGAACGACAAATCGAATATCCACTGGCTGTCGGGCTCATCTGCGTCGGCAACGGCCATTGCACCGTTGCCAAAAATCGGCAGGGCGGTTTGTTTGGCCGCCTGGTATTCGGTCAGCGTCAGGATTGGCACGGGCTGGAAAACCTCGGACTTTATTTCAAAGCCCTGCGCGTACACATCAAACGAAGCAATGAGCGGCGCAACAAACTTGTGGTAATAGGTTTCCTCCACGCCGCGCGGCACAAGAATATTGCTGCGATTCAGGAACGGACGCAGTTTTTTGCCGTCGATTTCCTTGGCAAAACTGTACAGCTTGTCGTGCAGCACCAGCCACGCGGGTTCGTCGCAGAGCACAAAGGCATTCTGGAACTGGAAATTGACCTTTTCGCCCGCGTACTTTATGGTCGGGAAGTAAACCGTTTCGGTTTCGTTTCGCCGGAAATGAAACAGCACCGTTGCCTTGTCGGGCAGGGTTTGCACGCGCCGCCACGTCGGGTGGCCGTCGTTGCCCATGATAAAAAGCATCTTGTCGCCGAAAATCGCCAGAATTTTCGCTTTTTGCGCGTCAAGGTAATTTTCAATGGCCTGCTGGATATCCTTGTCGCCTTTCTTGGGATCGTATATCTTGAGGAAAAAATCGGTGATGGTGATTTTCCGGTTGTTGAATTTCCTGAAAATCACCTCCTGCTGAATCGAATCCATGAGTTCGATCAGCCGGAAATCGGTGTCGTCCAGTCCGGCGGCAAATTCCTCGGCGTTTTTGGAAGCAATGTTTTGGTTTTTGAGCGTCAGTGTGCCTTTGTCGTTGAGCTGCACCACAAAACTTTCGAACAAATAACCCAAATATTCATGCTGGTAAATGGAATATACGATTTGGAAAGGTTGGTAAGTCGAAACGTTCATGTTTGGTCAAGTGGAATGCGCCGCAAAACCTGAAAATTACGGCAAAAACCTTTGCGTTGCAACAGAAATATTTCCGGTCTGGGGCAGGTGGGTTTAGACTTTTCCAAGGATACTATTTCCAAACCGACTGGCCTGGCCGGCACGATTCGCGCTTTCAGCGACTTACCTCAAAAATCGGAAACTTCCCGAACCCAACATCCCGCTTCCCTTATGATTACTCCCCCCGCATTAAAAAAAGGCAGCAAAGTTGGCTTGGTGGCTCCGGCTAAAATAGTATCTCCCGAAACTGTCAAACCCGCCGTTGAAATCCTGAAAAGCTGGGGATTGAAAGTGGTGAAAGGCAAAAACCTGCTTGGCCGCAACTTTCAGTTTGCCGGCACCGACGCGCAGCGCACCGCCGACCTGCAACAAATGCTCGATGACGACACGGTTGAAGCTATTTTCTGTTTCCGGGGCGGCTACGGAACCACGCGCATTATTGATGATTTGGATTTCGGGCGTTTCTTGGCGCAACCCAAATGGATTGCGGGCTACAGCGACATCACGGCCTTGCACCTGCACCTGCACAAACTGGGCGTTGAGAGCCTGCACGCCACCATGCCCATGCTCTTTGCCCGCGACTCGGAACGGTCGGTTTCGGGTTTGCAAAAGATACTATTTTCGGGCAAGGATGATTGCGGGATTTCCCTGCAAGGGCGCGGCGGGCGGGCGGGCCAGGCTACCGGCCAAGCCATTGGCGGCAACCTGTCGCTCATTGCCACGTGCCTCGGCACGGCTTCGGATGCGGACTTTACGGGCAAAATCCTGTTTCTCGAAGACATCGGCGAATACTTGTACCACATCGACCGGATGATGGTGCAACTGAAACGCGCCGGAAAACTTGAAAACCTGGCCGGTTTGGTGGTGGGCCACTTCACAGCCATGCAAGATAATGCCGCACCTTTCGGCCAGACAGTGGAACAGATAATCATGGAGGCCGTGCGCGGATACGGATATCCGGTCGGCTTTGGCTTCCCCATCGGTCACGAAACGGAAAACCTGCCCGTTCCCTGCGGACGGCGGCTCAAACTCACGGTGCGAGCAAACAAAGCCGAATTGCGCGGTGTTACGGATGAAACCACGTCCGCCTGATGCTCGCGGTACGGTTTTTTGAGCGGCAACAACGACACCGTTGCGGCGCACACTGCCGTTGTGCCACCAGTCCGGCCCATACACAAGCAACTTCGCCTTCCATGCAAACCTTGTTTTCCCTTGACCTCACGCAGCCCGCCGTGTTCGGGCTGCTGTTCCTGATGTTTTTTTTGGCGGTTATTGGCCGGTATTTCCTTCTGTCGGGTGTGTTCCACTTTGTTTTCCGCGTTTGGTTTCCGGCACACTGGCAGCAGCGGCGCATCAGCAAGAAAGCCTATCCGGTGGCGCAGTTCAGGCGCGAAATCGGCTGGTCGCTGGTTACGGCCTTGATTTTTGCGCTGGCCGGAGCGTTGTTAGCGGTGGCGTGGCAGCGCGGCCACACGGCGGTTTATCTGGACTTTGAGCGCTACGGTGCGGTTTATTTTGCGGGCAGCATTTTAGCGGCCATGTTCATCCACGAAACGTATTATTACTGGCTGCACCGCTGGATGCACCGGCCCGGAGTTTTCCGTCTGGTTCACCAAGTACACCACCAAAGCCAAATCACATCGGCGTGGACTGCCTTTTCGTTCCATCCGCTTGAGGGTTTGCTGGAGGCGTTGATCCTGCCCGCCATCCTGTTTGTGCTGCCCATGCACCCGTATGCCATCATTATCCACCTGACTGTCATGACGTTATCGGCCGCCATCAACCAT
>JANPIL010000272.1:0-11840 GCA_031424975.1 Sphingobacteriales bacterium | reverse complement strand
ATTTGCCGGAATGCCGCAACATTTCGGTAACTTTGTGTAGTTGCCATTATCAAAACCTATTTATGGAAGCATTGAAAAGATTGGGCGGCAAACTGGTGTTGTTGACACTGGTTTTCACGCTTGCCAACTGCCGCAAAGCCGACACCGGAGACTACCAAAAAGCTGCCGCCAACCCGAAATACCTGCACAGTGCCGAGAAAAGACTGACCGATGTAATGGTGCACGACATCTTTTCGCCGGTGGTTGCCAGCCGGATATACGTATACGCCAACCTGGCGGCCTACGAAGCGCTGATTCCCCAACACTCTGGCTACCAGTCGCTTGCCGGGCAACTCAACGGCTTAGACAGCATACCGCAGCCAGAAAAAGGCCAGCAGTACTGCCATCCGTTGGCAAGCGTGAAAGCCTTTATGACCGTAGCCCGTGCGCTGACGTTTTCGGTGGAAAAATACGACGATTTCGAGAAAAAACTCTTTGGGGAGTACGCGGACATGATGCCCGGCGACGTGTACGAACGTTCGGTGCAGTACGGCGAAGCCGTGGGCAAACGCATCATGGCATATTCGGCGGGCGACAATTACAAGCAAACCCGGGGCTTCCGCTACACGCTGACGCAAAAACCGGGCGACTGGGCACCCACGCCACCGGCCTACATGGACGCGATAGAACCATATTGGGGCAAAATACGGTGCCTGACCATGGATTCGACGGCGCAATTTGCACTGCCCAGTCCGCCGCCATTCAGCAAGGACAAGAATAGCGCGTTTTTCAAGGAAATGGCGGAGGTGTATGAGATAACCAACAAACTGACCGAAGAACAGGACCACATCGCCAATTTCTGGGACTGCAACCCGTTCAAGGTCAACGTATCGGGACACGTAAACTTCGCGACCAAGAAAATGTCGCCGGGCGGACACTGGATCAGCATTGTGGGCACGGTGACGCAGCAGGAAAAACTGGACCTGATGCGCACCACCGAAGCTTACTGCCTGACTTCAATCGCCTTGTTCGATGGCTTCATCGCCTGCTGGAGCGACAAGTACCGCACCGTGAAAATCCGCCCCGAAACGGCCATTAACCAAGACATGGACAAGGATTGGATTCCGCTGTTGCAGACACCGCCCTTCCCCGAATATCCCAGCGGCCACAGCGTGATTTCCAGTGCCTCCGCCGTGGTACTGACCCGCTTGCTCGGCGACAATATTGCCTATACCGACAGCACCGAAGTGCAGTATGGCATTCCGGCACGCCGTTACCAATCGTTCAACCAAGCCGCCGCCGAAGCCGGACTGAGCCGCCTGTACGGGGGCATCCATTTTCGCTCGGCTGTGGTGGAAGGCGCAAAACAAGGCATCCAAGTAGGCCAGTGGGTAAATAAGAAAGTGCAGACGCGCAAGATGCTGGCAACCAAACCGGTAAAAGAATGATTCGTGCGGTGATTTTTGACATGGACGGGCTGCTCGTGGATTCCGAGCCGTGGTGGCGCGTGGCCGAACATGAGGTTTTTGCCAAGGTCGGCGTGTCGCTCACTGACACGATGACGCACCAAACCACCGGATTGCGTACCGATGAGGTGATTGCGTACTGGTATGCCCGCTCGCCGTGGACGGGCAGCAGCCCCGCCCAAGTCACCGCCGACCTGAATGCTGCCGCCCTGCGCCTGATTTCGGCCAACGCCGTCGCACTGCCGGGCGTGTACGAAATAGTATCTTTTTTCAAGGCCAAACCCCTGCCCTTGGCGTTGGCCTCATCGTCGCGCATGGATCTGATTGAAAGTGTGCTGGCAATGTTGGGCATCCGGCCCGATTTTTCCGTTGTCCATTCGGGTACGCTCGAAGCCAAAGGCAAGCCCGACCCGGCGGTGTACCTGACTACCGCCCAAATGCTCGGCGTGCAACCGGCTGAATGCCTGGCCTTTGAAGATTCCATCAACGGAATGTGGGCCGCCAAGCGGGCGGGCATGAAGGTGGTGGCCGTGCCCGCCCCCGAAAACCACGGCCGTCCCGAATATGGCGAAGCCGATTTGGAACTCCGTTCGCTCACGGATTTCACCGCCGAAACGTGGGAGCGGTTTGCGTAGGCAGCCGGGTTTGTGCTTTTCAAAACATACTGTTTTGCGGGCGGCTGTAGCCGGACTTTCCAAGTCCGGCGCGTTGTAAACGCGGAGCCAGTCGTTGCGCGTCACAGACGCGCGACAGCAGGCAAAAACGAAAAATGGCAAGTGGGTTTGGGCTTTTTGAAACTTGCCTGCCGGACAGGTGCGAATACTGCTTTTTTGGGCATTCGGTCAGAAATAAGTGTTGACCGCAAATTCAAATTGGCTGATAAAAATATTCTTGAATTGTGAGATGTTGTTTTTCTCGTAAAACAACAGCATTGCTTTCTTGTATTCAACAGAATCAACCGTTCTGAACGAAACAGGGCAATGCCCATGATGAATCAAAAGCGCATTGCTGACAATCCGGGCGGTTCTTTTGTTTCCATCCATGAAAGGCTGGATATAAGAAACCAGCACCAATGCCAACAATGCTTTCTCAAAGATGTTTTCCTTCCCGTTTATCAAGTCGCACATATCCGAAAGTGCCTCTTTGATTTGAAATTCATTGTCCAAAGGCCGGTAGTTCGTACCTGAAATGCCAACCCTCCGTTTTCTCAGGTTCCGGTCTATGGCTAATTCACTGACCAGAATGCCGTGTATGTCTTCAATCTTTGAAATGGAAAGTGGCATCAGATAATCAGGGTTTTCAATGATGAAATCCAAGGCATCCTTGTGGTTCAGGAGCATGATGGCTTCCTCTTTGGTTTTGCCCGATGCGGTTTGCTTGTCTTTCAACAACCGTTCGGTTTCCAACAGGGAATAGGTGTTGCCTTCTATTTGCGATGATTTCCAACTCAGGTCAATTGCCAACCTTTCCAACTCTTTACTGTATTCAGGCTCTGTAAGCTGGGAAACGTTGTGCCGGTATGTTTTCTGGAGTTCAGATAATTTTGACAATTCATTGGCATCAAACACAGCATATTTGCTCAACACTTCGGAAATCAGATTGAAATCAAAACCGCCCTTTATCTGCCTCTCATCAATTTCCTTCTCGTAATATCTGTCCATGTCAATCGGTCGCAAGAGTCCATAGGCTTTTGACAGGGCGTACCTGGTTGCTTTTCCTTGGCCTTTTGTGGCCAGCAGATTTTGTGAAACCAATTTTATCAGGATCCTTTTGACCGTTGCATAACTGACCGGGCCGGAAATGCCTGCGTGAACCTGTTTTGAAGAAGTTTCAGGTTCCTTTTTCAGGTACTCAACTATCTCCATTTCCCAGCGATTCTCCATATCCCAAATTTTAAGCTCAAAAATATGTCGGTTGAAGCTCAAATCCCACGGATTTTGAGCTGTATTTTGCAGTTAGATGAGCCGCAATCGTGCCGCACCCGGATGTAATGATGTGAAAATTAAATCCGGGCATGAAACATCGGGTTTGGATACCGGGTTCGGGGCGGGCGGGTTTGGGCTTTTTGAAAGATACTGTTTTGAAACGGTGGCCGGACTTTTCAAGTCCGGCGTATTGGGGCGGTGGCACGACTTGGAGTCGTACCACCACTGCGTACGTGCGTTAGAAACGCGAATTCCTGCCCGTCCGGCTTTGCACCCTAAAGTACACACCCTGAATCCCGGCGGCTTCCCTCGGCACGAAAACAAGCGGCCTGAAACAACAAAAGCCCCTGATTGTCAGGGGCTTTTGTGTTTGAAAATAGTAGCGGGAGCTGGACTCGAACCAGCGACCTCCGGGTTATGAGCCCGACGAGCTACCAACTGCTCTATCCCGCGCCGTAAATTGGGAGTGCAAAGGTACATGAGTAATCCAACAAATCAAGTATCTTTGCAAAAAAATTATTAAAAGCACTGTGCCCGCTTTTTTCCTGTTGGCAACAAGCAAACCACTGCAACCCCCGATCAAGATGGAACACAAGGCCGGATTCGTGAGCATTGTCGGCAAGCCGAACGTGGGGAAGTCCACGCTGATGAACATTCTGGTGGGCGAACGCCTGTCCATCATCACTTCCAAGGCCCAGACCACGCGTCACCGCATCATGGGCATCATCAACGGCGAGGATTTCCAGATTGTGTATTCCGACACGCCGGGCATCATGAAGCCCGTGTACGAGTTGCACAAATCCATGATGCGCTTCGTGAATATGTCGCTGGAAGATGCCGACGCGGTGCTGTTTGTGACCGACATTTTTGAAAAGCACGACGAAGAAGACGTAATCCAGAAACTCAGGAAAGCGGAAACCCCGGTTTTCCTGATCATCAACAAGATAGACCTGGCGGATGAGGCCCAAGTGGCGGAAAAAATAGAATATTGGAAGGAATACCTGAACCCGGTGGAGATATTCGCGATTTCGGCGTTGGAGCGGTTCAATACCGATGGCATCCTGCCCGCGTTGCTTGCGAGGCTGCCCGAACACCCGCCGTATTTTGACAAGGATGCGCTGACCGACAAGACGGAACGCTTCTTTGCCGCCGAAATACTGCGCGAAAAGATTTTTATGAATTACAAGAAGGAAATCCCGTACAGTACGGAAGTGCTGATTCCGAGTTTTCAGGAAAAAGAGGACATTATCGTGATCCAAGCCACAATCTTGGTAGAACGCCCGACGCAGAAAGGCATCATTATTGGCGATAAGGGAAATATGCTGAAGAAAACCGGCATCATGGCGCGCGAGGAAATGGAGAAATTCTTCCAGAAGAAAGTGTTTCTGGAAACTTTCGTGAAAGTGGAACCCGACTGGCGCAACAAGGAACTCAAACTCAAACATTTCGGATACAACGAATGAGTAAATGAGCAAGTGCGCAAATGAGCAAGTCTTGGCAAACTTCCCTTATTGCAAAATAGTATCTTTTCAAAACATCAAACCTGCCTTCTGTTTTTCTGATATTTTTCAAAGACTTGCTCATCACGCCATATTACAATGCAGAATAAAAGTGAGTTTGTGGAACAGATGCACAAAAGAACCAAACAGTTTGCGGTTCGTTCCATCCGCCTTTTTCAGGCTCTGCCCAAGACGGACGAGGCTCGCATCATCGGGAAGCAATTTTTGCGTTCAGCCACTTCGGTTGGAGCCAATTACCGGGCGGTTTGCCGTGCCCGTTCAAAAGCCGAATTCTTCTCCAAATTGAGTATAACACTTGAAGAAGCCGATGAATCGCAGTTTTGGATGGAAGTCATGATAGAATCTGAAATCATGTCTGAGCAACGGTTAGCAGGGTTAATGAAAGAGGCCGGGGAAATCACGGCCATTTTGACTACTGCCCGAAGTAACACTTAAAGCATTTGCTCATTTACTCCATTGCTCATTTACGATTCAACCAAACCATGACAAATATCATCGCAATTGTGGGCCGCCCCAACGTGGGCAAATCCACGTTTTTCAATAGGCTGGTGGAGAAACGCCAAGCCATCATGGACAATGTTAGCGGCGTGACCCGCGACCGGCATTACGGCCACGGCGAGTGGTGCGGCAAGTTTTTCACGGTCATTGACACGGGCGGCTACGTGGTCGGTTCGGACGACATTTTCGAGGAATCCATCCGCGACCAAGTGGAACTGGCCATCGAGGAAGCCAACGTGCTGCTGTTCATGGTGGACGCGGAAGCGGGCGTGACCGATTTGGACAAGGATTTTGCCAATGTGCTGCGCCGCTCGAACAAGCCGGTGCTGCTGGTGGCCAACAAGGCCGACACTTCCAACAAGGCCCACACTTCGGGCGAGTTTTACGCGCTGGGCATGGGCGAAGTATATCCGATTTCGTCGCAGACGGGTTCGGGCACGGGCGAACTGCTGGACGAGACAATCCGGCACTTTGAATCGGAAGGCGTGGAAAACCCGAACGCGGGCATCCCGAAAATTTCGATTCTGGGCCGGCCCAACGTGGGCAAATCATCGTTTTTGAATGCCTTGCTGGGCAAGCAGCGCAGCATTGTCACGGACATTGCCGGCACCACCCGCGACGCGATTGACACGCACTACCAGCTATTCGGCCAAAGTTTCATCATTACCGACACCGCCGGTATGCGCCGCAAAGCCAAAGTGACGGAAGATATTGAATTCTATTCGGTGCTGCGTTCCATACGCGCCCTTGAGGAATCGGATGTGTGCATTGCCATGCTCGATGCCACGCGCGGCATTGAGAGCCAGGATGTGAACATCATCGGATTGGCCGAACGCAACCGCAAGGGCATTGTGATTATGGTGAACAAATGGGACGCGGTGGAGAAAGACCAGAAAACGGCCAAGAAATTCACCGACGAAATCAACGAAAAGATTGCGCCGATGGATTACGTGCCGATTTTCTTCACGTCGGTGCTGGAAAAGCAGCGCATTTTCCAAGTGATTGAAAAGGCGGTGGAGGTAAATGCGCAGCGCAGCCGCAAAGTGCCCACCTCGGCGTTGAACAATGCGCTGCTGCCCGAAATAGAGCATTATCCGCCACCCGCCATGAAGGGCAAGTACATCAAGATAAAATACGTGACGCAACTGCCCACGCACACGCCGATATTCGCTTTTTTCTGCAACCTGCCGCAATACATCCTGAAGCCGTACGAACGGTTTCTGGAACACAAAATCAGGCAGCACTTCGGCTTTGAGGGTGTGCCGATCAGCGTGGTGTTCCGCAAGAAGTGAAAATAGTATCTTTTCAAAAGCCAAAACCCACTCCTGACATTTCAGGGCGGGTTTTGGCTTTTTGGTGTAGCGAAGTGAAATGCAGGCTAACGTTTAACGGCTTGGCGTTGTGGCAGATTTTTAGCACTAAAGTTCGATAGAATTCCTAAAGTTGAACCTTGTACAAATGTTTCACAGAAGTACTTCAGTTACCATACTGCCAAAACGATGTTATCTGTTCGTTTCTTTTTTATTTAGTTGATTTTTTATCTATTTCTAAAAGTTACATTTATTAGTTAAATAGAAGATATATTATCTTCTATTTAACTAATAATTTCACCTTCCCAAAAACAAGCAATTAAATTTTTACATGTATATGGGTCTCCACCGTTCTCGTTTATAGCCCATTGCCAGTCAACAATTGTGTTACTCGTTGGTATAAATAGGTCGCTTCCATTTTCAAACTTTAATGTCAAACAACATCTAGTATCCATAACCACATCAATTATTTCTTTCCTCATATTAGCAGCTAAAATTGTAGTTTTGCTAATGTGCTGTTTGTCAATTGAAAATTTTGCAAAAGGATAGTTTTCATCAATTGAATTGTCAATTAATTTTTCATCTTCCGAGGTTATATCTTGACATATTAAATAATAATTTCCTATACATAATGTGAACGAGTCTCCAACAGAAAAGAAACTTATAAATTTTTTTAATAATAAATTTCTTAACAAATCAATATGTATCATTTCTTTTTTATTCTAATCCTCAACAAGTTTCCGGCTAAATATTTTGTTTTCACAAGCATAAAGCTACTAGTTTCATTTGCCAATATTGCTTTTCAATATAAATGACAGATAACGCCTGAATAGACGCAAGTTTTCAAGTCTGAGCGATATTAATATTATTTTCTTGGAAGATCAAGTTTGCGTTGATATGTTTTATTATTGTTTTGGCAACCAGATGGTTACCCCAAATCCCCTTGCCTTACCCCCACCTGTGGCAATACGAAATACGCTGTTCGTATCATGTCTACAGGCCCAGCCAAACAATCCGCCTCGGTTTTTGCAAGAGTAATGGCAAATCAATAAGACTCGGGGTTTGGGCTTTTGGAAACATACTATTCTCGGTTTTTCATGGTGTTGTGTGTTTAAGCGTCTTTTTTGACAGGACACACGAAACCTCCTAATAGTTGCACCCGTTTGAGGAAAATTACATTTCCAGTTCCACTACCGTATCGAAAGCGTTGGTATCCAGGCTTGGCAGCGTGAGCAGCAGTCCGTTGGATGTTTGGGTGAAGGACACTTTTGCCTTGTCGGAAAACAGTTTCGCCGATTTTATATTTTTGCCAAAGGCGGGCAAAGCCAGCACCTTGTCTTTCCAATTCAGGATATGCACATATATCTTATTGCCTTTCTGCGTGGTTACGCCCCAATCGCGCGGACTGATCGGGCCACCCCGTGTTCCGTAAACGGTTTCGCCGTACGTTTTTGTCCATTCGCCAATTTCACCCAAGGTTTTCACGAATTCCGGCTGGATTTTTCCGCTTGGCATTGGCCCCACATTCAATAGCAGATTGGAATTGCTACCCGCATTGGTCACCAACAGTTGCACCAGTTTTTTGGTGGATTTGTAATTTCGGTCATTGATGTTAAAGCCCCACGCGCCATTCATGGTTTCGCACATTTCCATCGGCAGCCCGCCAATTTCGGTGGTATTGTAGCCGAATGTGTTTTGTCCCGGCAAGTCACGCTCGAACATTTGGAAATCCTCGCCCGCAAACGGAGCCACGTGGTGGTTGTTGCCAATCATGCAGGCGGGTTGCAGTTTGTGAATCAGCGCGTAGGTTTGTTCCAGCCGCCAGTTGACCTTGGTGTCGCGGTGGCTCTTGTTATGTTCCTCTCTCGCTTGGTCCCACCATCCGTCAAACCAAATGCCTCCCACCGGCCCGTAGTTGGTCAGCAGTTCGGTCAGTTGCGCATCCATGTAATCCAGGTATTTGTTAAAGTCGCCGCTTTCGGGCCGCCCGGTGAAACCCCGACCGGTGTTGCCGCGCGGAAAATAATCGGGATGATGCCAGTCGAGGTGCGAGTGGTAGAAAAAGAGCTTGATGTCTTGTTTGCGGCACTCCTCAGCCAGGGCTTTAAGTACGTCTTTTTTGTAAGGTGTGCGGTCAATAATGTCATATTCAGACACCTTGCTGTCGTACATGGCAAAGCCATCGTGGTGCTTGCTGGTAATGGTAATGTATTTCATGCCCGCTGCCTTAACCATTGCCACCCAATCGGCAGCATTAAAATCAACCGGATTAAAAAAAGCGGGCAGATTTTCATAATCCTTTATCGGTATTTTCTGTTCATTCATCGCCCATTCGCCATTGGCAAGCACACTGTAAACGCCCCAATGAATGAATAACCCGAATTTTGCATCCTGAAACCATTGGCGGGCTTTCAGGTTTTCGGGAGCGGGCCGGTAAGGAGTTTGCGCATCCGTAGATGCGGGCAGGAATGACATTCCCAGCACAAGCACAAGGAAAATAGCGTATCTGTTCATGTTGTTTTTTGTTTTCGGTTATGTCCCGCCAAGGTAAGCGATAAATGGAAATTTCAAAATGATGTTCCGCAATGGTTCCGAAATAAGCCGTGGGGGTTTGGCCTTTTGAAAACATACTATTCTGAAAACGGAAAACCACGGACGGGAAACACGGTTTGCGCCGTATTTCCCATCCGTGGCTTTTGCCATGCCCCCGATTCACTGCTTCTGCCAGACCACCTTCTTGTCTTCAATCTTGGCTTCCTCTTCAGCATTGCGCGACAACACCACTTCGCCTTGGCAATTGTAAATGTTATTGGGTGGAAAGCAACACTGCGCACCGCTCAAGGACACAAGATACACAGTTTGCCCTTGGTAGCGGCCTTGGGTCACGGACCACGGCGTGCACACATTTGTTTTCTCGGACGATTTTTCGATGGCCGCCTTGAGCCAAGGCAAATCCTGGACCGGGTTGGCAACGCCGCAGACCGGGGTTTTTCCGCCTCCTTCCGGAGTGATGGAGCCGCTTTGGCAGGCAGCCAGCAGCAGAAGCAAAAAAACGGGCAATAGGTTTTTCATGGTGGCGGGGGTTTGGGTGTCTTTTTTGACAGGACACATGAAACCTCCCGATAGTTGCAGTGGCCTGGAAAGATTTTACGTTTTGCTGCCGGTTACGTTCCAAAGCCCAAATCAGGCTGGCAGGTTTGGTGTCACCGTGCACGAAATGTTTTTCATTTGAGTTGCAAATGTTCCTATTTTCGCTCTCCGCCAATCAAATCACCGTAATTCGCCCGTAACCATGAACCGCCGGAAATTCATCCAGAACACCTTGTTGGCCTCGGCTTCGGCAGCGGCCCTGCCCACGCTGGCCCAGCAAAATAGTATCTTTTCAAAAGCCCAAACCCCCGCCAACAAATTGCCCCGCTGGCGCGGATTCAACCTGCTCGAAAAATTCACCGCTGGCCGGCCGGGATTGAACACGGCTTTCCGCGAGCGGGATTTTGAGTGGATGAAAGCCTGGGGGTTTGATTTTGTGCGCATCCCGATGTCGTACCGGTGCTGGATGCAGCCCGAAGACTGGCTGGGAAAGCCGGTTCCGCAGGTTTCCAACGAAAAAGCCCTCCGCGAAATAGACGAGGTGGTGGCGTTTGGCAGGCAATACGGCATCCACGTAAACCTGAACCTGCACCGCATACAAGGCTACTGCGTGAATACGCCGCCCAACGAACCGCTTAATCTTTGGCAGGACGAAAAGGCGCTGGAAGCCGCCGTGTGGCAGTGGAATTTTTTTGCCGAACGCTACAAGGGCATCGGCAGCCAGCAACTGAGCTTCGACCTCATCAACGAACCCGCCAACGTGGGCGAACCGGCTTATGTGAAAGTGATAACGGCCTTGGTCAAGGGCATCCGCTCCGTTGATCCCGGCCGTTTGATTATCGCCGATGGCCTGCAATACGGCACCATTCCGGTGTTTGGCCTCCAAGGTCTGGGCATTGGGCAGAGTACGCGCGGCTACAACCCCATGCAGGTGTCGCATTACCAAGCGTCGTGGGTGGCGGGAATCAAGGAATGGCAGAAACCCGACTGGAATATGACAATCGGCGGCGAAACCTGGGACAAGGCCAAACTGAAGCGCGACTACATAGGGCCGTGGAAAAAACTGGAAAACTCGGGTGTGGGCATCCACGTGGGCGAGTGGGGCTGCTACAAGTTCACGCCGCACGCCGTGGCCCTGCGCTGGATGGAAGACTGCCTGAGCCTTTGGAAAGAAGCCGGCTGGGGCTGGAGCTTGTGGAACCTGCGCGGCGATTTCGGGATATTGGATTCGGGCCGCACAGATGTGGCGTACGAGGATTACAAGGGCGGGAAACTGGACCGGAAAATGCTCGAACTGCTGCAAAATTATTGATCCGCCTGCAAATGCACGGAAAATGCAGGCCGGACGGTACGCTTTTTTAGTGTGTTTGCCCAACCACTAAGGCATTCAAGGCATTTTTTCCGATGGAAACCAAAAAACATTCGTTCTGGTACCGCAATGGGCTTTCATTGACCCTCACCGGGTGTTTTCTGGTTTTCTGGGCTGGGCAGGCATACACGGGCTGGCAGGTACACAACCAGGAACTGACCGAAAACGGGGCGGCGGCCATGGCATTGGGCAGCTACCTGCGCAGCGGGCATTTCATGTCGGCCACGTTTGAGAATTGGGAAAGCGAATTTTTCCAGATGGGCATTTATGTGTTGTTTACGGTTTTCCTGCGGCAGCGCGGCTCGGCGGAATCAAAACCGATGGACGAGCCGGAGGAAACAGACCGTAAGCCCCAGCCATCGCCCAATGCCAACTTGGCAGCCGCAAAAAGCGGTTTTGGGCGGTGGCTCTACAAAAACTCCTTGAGTCTGGCGTTTGCCGCCTTGTTCCTGTTCAGTTTTGCCATGCACGCCATTGGCAGCTACCGGAGCCATGTTGATGAGCAGCAAGCGAAACGGCAACCCGCCGAAACTTGGCAAGAATACCTGACGGGCAGCGAATTTTGGTTTGAATCGTTGCAAAACTGGCAGAGCGAATTTGTGGCGGTGCTCAGCATTGTGGTGCTCAGCATTTTCCTGCGGCAGCAAGGCTCACCGCAGTCCAAACCCGTGGATGCCGCAAAC
>JANPIL010000271.1:0-16152 GCA_031424975.1 Sphingobacteriales bacterium | reverse complement strand
CGTGACCATTGTGCCGGGCATTACGCTGCCCTCCGGCACCACGCTGAACGTGACCGTGGATGCGGCCGCGTTCACGGATTTGGCAGGCAATGCTTTCCTTGGCATCCCGGTAAACGAATGGGCTTTCACCGTATCAGACGTGGTTGCGCCGCGCGTGCTCACGCTGCGCCCCGCCGACAATGCCCGCAACGTACAGCCCGACACGCCCCTGGAAATCACTTTCACCGAACCGGTGGTGGCGGTTGCCAACCGGCGGATATACATCCACGTGAATGGTGCCATCCGTGACAGTCTGCTGGCTACCGCCGTCCAGTTCACGCAGCAGGGCGCACGGGTAAGCTTGCCGGTGCGCAGTTTCAACTCAGAGGATGATGTGTATGTGCGCATTCCCGAAGGCACATTTGCCGATGGGGCCGGCAACCAGTTTGCCGGTTTTGACAATACCACCGCGTGGAATTTCAGCATTGCCGATGTGGTTTCGCCGCTGGCCACCCAGTTCAACCCGCGCAACGGGCAGACCTTTGTGGAGGTAGACAAACCACTCACCATCACTTTCAACGAACCGATCAAACGGGGCATCGGCTTCATCCTGCTCAATGAGGCGGGCGGCGGTGGCAACAACAGCCGCACATTCCAGATAAGTGACACCGTGAGCGTGAAAATCACGGGCCGCACGGTGCAAATCATACCGGCCGACGGGCTGCCGTACCGCACGGATATCTCGGTGCAGATACCCGAAGGCACGCTAACCGACCTGTCAGGCAACGCCTACAAAGGTGTGGGGCCCGCCGCCAACGACAAGCTTTGGCGTTTCCGCACTTCGCCTCCGCCCGACCTTGATGCGCCCCTAATCACAAGCCTGCGCCCCAAGGACGACACCATTGACGTGGCCATCACCGATGACTTGTCCATTGTGTTCAACGAGCCAATCAAAGCCGGAAAAGGGTTCATCACCATCACGCAGGGAACCGCTAACTCGTCGCAACGCATTGACATTAAAGACGTTACCATTGCGGCTGGCAGCAATGTACTGACCATAAACCCGCCGGCCAACCTGCCCCCCAACACCAACGTGTCGGTGCAGATTGAAGCGGGCGTGGTAGTGGATTCGGTGGGCAATAGGTTCCAAGGCATTTTCAACAATACGGACTGGAACTTTCTCACCTCAGACCCCTCGGACATTGTGCCGCCGGTAGTGCAACTGCTTGACCCGCCCGACGGAACCGCCAGCATCCGGGTCAGCCGCAACTTCACCCTCACCTTCAGCGAATCCATCCGCCGGGGACAGGGCAACATCGTGATTGACGACAACGGCCAGAAACGCAACATCCCGGTTGGCAGCCGTGAGGTTACCATTGAGAACAACCGTGTCACCATCAACCCCGATGCCGACCTGACACCGGGAGCCAACGTGAACATCCAGATTCCCGGCTCGGCTTTCACCGACTTGGCGGGCAACCGGTTCACGATCATCGTCACCGAAAACGGACGGACATTCTCCAAGCAAGGCATTCCCAATCCGCAGGACTGGAACTTCAGCACCGCCGGCAATACGGACATCACCCCGCCCGTGGTTACCAGCCGCGCACCCATGCAGGGGCAAGTGGTGGCGGCCAGCACCCGACGCTTGGAGTTGACCTTCAGCAAGCCGGTATTCAAATACGAGGGCAACATTGAGATAAGGCAGGGAAACACCACAACCCTGCTTGACGTGAACCGCAGCAATGTGCGGGTGGACACGCTGACCCGGAAAGTGTTCATCGACTTGATTTCCGGCTTTCCGGCCGGAGCAACCGTCAGGGTAACCATCCCTTCAAGCACGTTTATTGACGGAGCGGGCAACAGCTTTGCCGGATTCGGCGAAACCGACGCGTGGGAATTCAAGATTGAAGACCGCGACGCTCCGCAGGCAGTCATGTTCTCGCCCGCCAAGAATGCGGGCGGCGTGGCCCGCAACGCAAACCTACTGTTGGAATTCAACGAGCCAATCCGCATTCGGAACGGAGCGGGCAAAACCGTCCGCATTCTGCTGAACCAAACCAACCTACGCGAAACCGTTGCCCTGGACGCACCGTCGGTTTCGGTTTCCGGCAGCACCTTGGCCATCAACCCTGCCGCCGACTTGCCGCAGGCGGTGAGTGCCAACGATTCGATTTCCATACTTATTGATCCCGACGGCTTGGAGGATTTGTCGGGCAATGGCTTTGAAGGCATCACCGACGTGCGCACCTGGCGTTTCTCAGTGGGGGCATTCATTGACAATACGGCTCCTAAACTGCTGGTGGCCAACGGCTTTGACCCGTCCTCCAACCGAAAGGATGTGGACAATGAAACACTGCTGAAAGTAAACTTCGATGAGCCGGTGCAAAAAGGCAGCGGCAAGGTCAGGATTGTAACCGATGGGGTGACCAGCATCTTGGACATCACCGACAGCCGCATTGCCATCAACGACCGGCAGTTGGTTGTCCGGCCCAATGAGGCATTCCCCTATTTTGCCCGCGTGTACGTGCTCATAGACAAGGGTGCGGTGACCGACCGGGCCAACAATGCGTTTGAAGGCATCACCGACCCGACGGCGTGGAACTTCACCATCGAAAAGGCCCCGCCGGTGGCACTGAGCATTTCATCGCCGTTGGAAACCGTGGACGATACGGTACGCCAAGCCACCGTCATTGCCGATATCAGCCAGCGTTTTCCGGGCATCACGGCCATGCTTTACTACCGGGGCATCACCACGCCCGACAGCAGTGCGTGGCAGCCGCAAAGCCTAGTGCTCAACGGGCTTTCGTACCAAGCCGCCATTACCCGCGCCATGCTCGACGAAGACGCGGTGGGGCTTGAATATTACTTCGAACTCACGTTCGACAGCACACTGGCCACCAACCCCGTGCGGAGCCGCCTTCTCTACACCTACCACAATTACGTGGGGAGCGGCCTGAAATTTCCCGACCTTCAAGCGGGCGATAAGGTTACCGATTACCAGATTGTTGCCGTGCCGCTGGAATTGCGGAAAAACGACATCAGCGAGGTATTCGGCGATGACCTGCAACTCTACGACATCAAGAAATGGCGGCTTTTCCGTTATGGCAACGATGTTCAGAAATCGGTGGAGTACCAGCGCGGGCTTTCCACGGTGGAGGCAGGGGCGGGCTACTGGCTCATCGCCAAAAACCAAGCGGTGCTGGACACCTTGGACACCGGCACGGGATCGACGCTGCGCGTGCGGCGCGAAAGTCCGTTCAGGATGGACTTGAAGCGCGGCTGGAACCAGATTGGCAACCCGTACAATTTCAATGTTTCGTGGGAGGATATCTTGAAGCAGAACCGCAATCTTGACAGCCTGACTAAGTTTTACGCCTACGAAGGCGGCTACGCGGAAGGCACTACGCTGCGCCGGTTCCGGGGCGGGTTTGTGTTTGCAGACGAGGATGTTTCCATCAGCATTCCCGTTACGCGCCGCAAGGAACTGCAAAACGGACGCATAGGGCAAACCCTGAAACCCGCGTTTGCCGAAGGCTCGCTCTGGGAAGTGGCATTTGGCCTGCAAACCGGCGATGCCGCCTACACCCTTGCGGGCTTGGGTATGCACCCGCTGGCGCAAACCGGTAAGGATGCCTACGACCGGATGGCCCTGCCCCGGCTGCCCCAGCACTTGGACATCACGTTTGAACACCCCGAACATTTTGCGCGCCGCTTCACCAAAGACATGGTGCCTGAACGCGATGATTTCATGTGGGAATTTACGGTGGCTTCGGGGCTGGCCCCGCAAAATAGTATCCTTTCGTGGGGCAAAACCTGGCCCGCCGCACCCGGTAAGCAACTGGTTTTGTTTGATGTGCAGCAGAACCGCGCCATTGACCTGACCCGCCAGACCGATTACCGCTTCTGGCTCGACAAGTCGGCCTTGTTCCGGGTGTATTACGGCTCGCCAGAATACATCAGCCAAGCACTCAAGCCTGAATTCGGTTCGCTGGGGCATATCTATCCCAACCCGTTCAGCCAGTCCACGACCATTCCGTTTGCCTTGGCAAAATCCGGCAAGCCCTACCAAGTGCGCGTGGAAATGTACACCATGACGGGCGTGAAAGTGGCAACGCTGGCCGAGGGAATTTACGGGGCGGGCCTGCACGAAACCACTTGGAACGGCCACGGCGCGGACGGTACGCAACTGCCCGCCGGCCTGTATGTGTGCCAACTGGAGGTGACGGGCGAAAACGGGAAATTCATTTACCGGAAAAAAGTGGTGATAACCCGCTGATAATCTGTGCGTTTTGTTTTTTGGGTGGCACTCCGTATGTTCACGGTTCTTTGTAAAACAGTATCGCAAAATAGTATCTTTCAAAAACGCAAAACCCCGGCCGCTAACCCTCGTCGGTTTTGGATGACGCAAAATCCGGTTAAAACATTCATCGCAAAATTCCACCGCCCTGTACCATGAACACCCGTCGGGATTTTCTCAAACAAGTTGGTCTGGCAACCGGAACCACCGCCGTTTTGCCGTTGAGTGCCGCCCGAATAGAAAAAGCCACGCAGCAAATCATCCATTTGTCGCCGCAACAGGCCGCCACTGACGAGGATTACTGGGCCGAAATCCAGCGGGCCTACACTGTCTCGCCCAACATCATCAACCTCAACAACGGCGGCGTGAGTCCGCAGCCGCTGGTGGTGCAGGATGCCTTGGACCGCTACAACCGGATGTCTAACGAAGGCCCGACGTACTATATGTGGCGCATTCTGGATCAGGGTCGCGAGCCGCTGCGTGCCAAACTCGCCGATCTGTCCGGATGTTCGCCCGAGGAATTGGCCGTCAACCGCAACGCCACCGAAGCCTTGGCCACGGTGATTTTCGGCCTCACGCTCCGCAAAGGCGACGAAGTAGTGATGACCAAACAGGACTATCCGAACATGATCCAAGCATGGAAGCAACGCGAAATGCGCGATGAAATCAAGATCAAGTGGGTGAATCTGGAATTGCCGATGGAAGATGAGGAAGCGATGGTGCAAAAATTCACCGAGCAATTCACACCCAGAACCAAGGTTGTGCACATCACCCACATCATCAACTGGACGGGGCAGATTCTGCCCGTGCGCAAGATTGCCGATGCCGCCCATGCCCGTGGCATTGAAGTGCTGGTGGACGCCGCCCACACATTTGCGCATTTGGATTACAAAATCCCCGATTTGGGAGCCGATTACTGGGGCACGAGTCTGCACAAATGGCTGTCGGCCCCGTTTGGGTCAGGAATGTTGTACGTAAAGAAAGAGAAAGTAAAAAACCTGTATCCGCTGTTGCCCAACGTGGATCCCAGGGTTGATGACATCCGCAAGTTTGAGGTGCTGGGAACCCGGTCGTTTCCGATAGAGCAGGCAATCGGCCAGGCACTTAACTTTCACAATGCCATTGGCACCAAACGCAAGGAAGAACGGCTGCACTACCTGAAAAACTACTGGTGCGAGAAAGTCCGCGACCTGCCCAAAATCAAGTTGCACACGTCGCTGAAACCCGCCTATTCGGGTGCCATCGCCAACTTCAGCGTGGAAGGTATGCAGCCACAGGCGGTGGAGGCTTTCTTGTTCGGCAAATACAAAATCCACACGGTGAGCATTGTGTGGGAAAACATCAAGGGTGTCCGCGTCACGCCGCACATCTACACAACGCCCAAAGACCTGGATCGGCTGGTGGAGGCAATCACGTATTTATCGAAGAATAAAGTGTAATAGCGATGTTGGAGGGCGGATTTGTTGCTGGCCTCCGCGTTCTGGTTTCCGACCGGAAAATAGTATGTTTCAAAAAGCCCAAACCCGCCCGCCTCATTTGCGTTGAAAACACAAGGGAACGGCAATTTTTCAAGTGCAACCCATACAACATGAAAACCTTAATCCTTATTTCCTTTATCGCCCTTTGTGCCGTGCACGATGCGGCCGCCCAAACCGTCAGCAAGTCGGTGGACAATGTGCCCGTGAACGTGGGCCGCGAACGCCCGGCGGGCAAACCCGGACTGGCCTACAGCAACATCACCTACCGCGACGAGAACAACAACCAAGTGCTGGAAGCCTGGGAAAAGGCCAGCATCACGTTTTCGGTCACCAACCGGGGCAAGGGTGTGTCGCAAAACCTGTTTGTGTCGGCGCACACCGGCAACGATGCCGAAATCAAGGGCGTGGTGTATCCGCTGGTGGTAAAACTGGATTCCATGCCGCCCGGTAAGCAGCGCAACGTGACCGTGCCGCTTGAGGGCAGCTTGGGCCTGGTATCGGGACTGGCCACAGTAACCGTTGAGATACGCGAGGAATACGAATATGATCCCGACGAGATAGAACTGAACGTGGTGACCGAGGAATTCAAAGCCCCCAAAATACAGGTTTCCGCCTACCGCCTCGAAGCCGGGCAGCAACTGAACGCCGCCACCGTGGCCGTGAAGCTGCGCATTGTGCTGAAGAATACCGGACAAGGCCCCGCCGCCGACGTGCGGCTCGATTTTTACCCGCCCGACTATGCCAAACCCATTGACCGCCCGGCCTACGTGGTCAGCAACATGGCTCCCAACGAAACCGCGACCATTGATTTCAGCTTTTCGGTAAGCCCCGACAAGCTGGAAGAGGAAATCCCGGTGCGCACAGTCATTATTGAACGGCACCAGAAATACGGCTCGGACACCGTGCTGAAACTCCGCGCCACCAGCGCGGCGGGCAACAAGAAATAGTATCTTTTCAAAACGCCAAACCCCAGCATTTTCAAGGCCGGGGTTTGGCGTGCCCAATGGCGTGCTTGCGCCGGTTAAATCAGTTCGATGACAAAGGAGGTTCCGGTGTGTTCACTGCTCTCCACCCGGATTGTGCCTTTGTGCATATCCACTATCTGCTTGACGATGTAAAGCCCCAGGCCGGTGGTTGTTTCGCCTTCGGTGCCTTTGCGGCCAGCCCCGGTAAACATATCGAACATCAGGGGCTGCAACTCCGGCGGAATGCCGATGCCGTTGTCGCTTACTTGCAGCACAGCCCGCAAGCCTTCGTTTCTCAGCAACACGGTTACCCGGCCGCCCGCGCCGGTGAATTTGACGGCGTTGGAAAGCAGGTTTTCCAGCACACGCGCAAACTTATCGGCGTTGATGTGGGCGTGTACGGGTTCTTCGGGGTATTCAAAAACGATTTCCACCCCTTTTTCGCGTGCCTTTATGCCGAGAACCGGCAACTGCGAGTCAACGAAAGCCTTGAGGTCGGTGTCCTCAAAGTCATGGCTCGATTTGAAATCCCCAATCAGCAGCAAATCCTCGATGATTGCGTGAGCCTTGTCACAGGTATCCGAAATCATGCGGACAAAGGCGCGGCTTTCAACCTCTTTTTCACTTTCCGCCACCAATAGCTGCTCCAAGTTCTGGTTTAGGAGCACACCCAATGAGATGATATTATTGATCGGGCTTTTCAAGTCGTGGGCCACCATGTGCATGATGGTTTCCTGGTACTCGTTCAATTTCTTGAGTTCCGTTTCCATTGCTTTCCGCTGCGAGATATCCTCCACAATGGTGTAGCCCAACGTGGCCTCGCTGTCGCGGAAGGTGATGGTAGTAACCTGGCACCACAGCGATGAGCCGTCTTTCCTGACCAGGCAGGTTTCGATTTGGAAAGACGGAATCTGCTTTGTCCACAGTTCCTCCTGCAACTCATGCCAGTGGTGGACGAAATCGGGGTGGGCGAAATCAACGATTTTGTTCTTGGTGATTTCTTCTTTGCTGTAGCCCAGCATCAGTTGGAATACTTCATTGACCTGCAATATCCGCAAGTCGGGCGCGATGATCTTGTTGCCCAGCTTTGATTTGTGGAAAATGGTTTCAAAACGCGACTGGCTTTCCTCGTATTTCCGCCCGGCGGATATCTGCTCTTCAAGTTTGAAAAGCGCCGCCGCATTATCGGAGCGCAACTGGTGGTTTTCGTCGCGCAAAACTTGGTTCTCCGTCTCCAACCGGCTGATTTTTTCACCGGAATCCTGCTCCTCACCCTTCAATGCATTCATGGGACTTGTTTATTTAAATTGGTTCTTACGCACCGGAGCCAGCGCACGGCAGGCGTTGCCAGTCGGGCGGGAGTCGTCCACGCCACCGATGTGTCTGTGCCAGAAATCATTGGGATGGGGGCGGTGGCTTGTCGCTTGGGTCGGTATCGCCTCTGGTGGGAAGAGTCAAATGGTAACAGTCAAAAAAGTGTGCCATTCAAAATAGTATCTTCCCGAAAGCTGAAAGCCCCGTCTTTAGCGGGGGCCAAACCCCGCAGCCCGGCGGTTATCACGCTTCCGGCTCCAAACGCCGGATTACACGGCAGGGATTGCCGGCCGCCAGCACACCGGGCGGAATGTCTTTGGTGACCACGCTGCCCGCCCCGATAATCGTACGGTCGCCGATGCGCACGCCGGGGCAGATAATTGCGCCGCCACCCACCCACACATCCTCGCCAATAGTGATGGGCTTGGCAAACTCAAGTCCCAAGCCCCGCTCCCGCCAGTCTGTGGGGTGGGTGGCCGTGTATATCTGCACATTGGGGGCAAACAGTGTGCGGCTGCCAATGGTCACGTAGGTTACATCAAGCACAATGCAATTGAAATTAAAGAACACTTTTTCGCCAACGATCATGTTGCTGCCGTAGTCGCAGTAGAATGGCGGTTGCAGCCACAGGTTGGCTCCGGCATTGGGAATCAGTTGCTTCAGGATGCGGGCACGCTCTTCAGGCTGGTCTTCCCGGCTGTCGTTGAGTTCCTTGATAAGTAGCCGGGTGCGCATCCTTTCCTGCGAAAGTTGGGCATCCATCGGGTCGTACAACTCCCCGTCGAGCATTTTCTCCTTTTCCGTTTTCATGCGACAGCTTGGTTTGGTGGGCGTTGGCGGCCATAAGTTAGCGGTTGGCGGCCATATTCCAATGCCGGGTTTGGGCTTTTTGAAACATACTATCTTGCAGGAAACCAGTGGCGGGCGGCCTTGTGCGGCGGGTTTGGGATTCTGAAACTTTATTCATTGCTTGCAAAGGATTTGCTTGGGCAGCACAATCCCGAATCGGGGCCAATTGGCTGGCCGCGGGTGTCGGTACTTGTGATTTACGTTTGTTACCATTTTATTTACAGGAAGTTATCCACTCCACATTGTTACCGCCCCCATGAACAACCCAGCCATCCGCCTCCGCAACGCCGCCTGCACGTTTGCCATCCTCGCGTGGTTTTCCTTTGCTTGCACCGCCGCCAAAGACTCGGACGACTACCGCAAGATAGCCACCGAAAAGGCGACGCTGGAAGAGCAAATCCGCCTCCGCGAGCAGGAAATAGAGGAAATCACCGGCTCCATCGGCAAGATTGACAGCAACCTGATGGAAATTTCGAAGCACGTGGAAGTAATGGACGGCGTGAAATTGCGCGAATTGATCAAAAAGCCCGGCGAAATTGACCTGATGATCACCGAGATCGGCGATTATGTGAAGGAAAACAACGCAATGGTGGCCAAACTGGACAAGAAAGTGCGCGAATCCACGACAGTCAATGAAAGCCTCAAGAAAATGATCGAGATGAAAAACCAGCAGGTGGTTGACAAGGAAACGCAAATCCGCGACCTGCTGGTGTCCATTGAAAAGATGCAGGGCGAGTTCAAGGGTGCCATCAGCCAGCGCGACTCGGTGATTTCAAATGTGCGCCGGGAAATGAGCCAAGCCAAAACCGAACTCACCACTACGCAGGAAACCGTAAAAGCGCAGGAAAACACGCTGAACACGGTTTTTGTGACGTTTGGCACCAAACAGGAACTGGCGCAGAAAGGCGTGATCCAAGGCAGCAAAGCAACGCTGAGCAACCAACTGGAAGACGCTGATTTCAAGGCGGTGGGTATGCAGGGTTTCGAGGAGGTGGACATGGGCGTAACCAAACGCCAGAAAGTGGTAACCTCGCACCCCACCGACTCCTATTACTTTGTAAAAACCGACGGGCGGACGTTACTGAAAATCGTGGATGGCAAAAAATTCTGGAGCGTATCCAAATACTTGGTCGTGGTGATTGATTTTTAACTGGAGCCGCGCTTTCGGCTGCCGGGTTTGCCTCCTCTGAAAGATACTATTTTCGGCTGCCTCCCTTTCCGGTTTCCCCTTCGAGGGGCCGGGCTACCCGTTGTTGTACTCCACCTCCCACGTGTGGTCGGCAAGCAGCGTTACGCGGGCCACAAATTCCTTGAAAGGCAGGCGGCGGCCCCATTCCTGCGGGCCAATCAGCGAAAGCACGTCCGTATCGTCCTTACGGCGGTACATGAAATACGTTTTGCCGATGAGCGGCTCAAAGCCCACGGCGGCCGTATAAATGCGTTCCGATACTTCCACGCGTTCCTTGATGCGGCTTGCCTGCTGGGCCAGCAGTTGCATTTGCTGGTATAGCTGCGCCATCTGCATTTCGGTTTGCTGGCGCATGGCCGTCACGGCGCGGCCCTTAATCTTGCCCGTGTCTTCGGGCCTGATCACCGCGCCGCCCACCGTGTGGGCAAATGGCAGCAAGCCCGGGTTCTGGGCCATTTTGTCGTAATCAATCGGATCTTCTGGCGAGTTCATTCTTGATGGTTTGATGCAGGAAATGAGAATTGTCAGGAATGCAAACCGCCGCCGGGTGCGCAATGCCGTCCGCCGCCGGGTGTGTTTGGTGCGCAAAGGTCAGAATCTTTGACGGAAACCGCACCGTACAAACAACCAAAGGCGGGTTTTTTGTTTTGAAAATTGCAAATCCCGATGAAAGCGGGAGATACTATTTGAGCCGGATTACTTGGCGCGCCGGGAAAGGACGCGGGCATTTTCAGCTTGGTTCGGATGTGGTATTGAAACGGCAAAGCCGGAAAACTGGTTTTCCGGCTTTGCTGGCATTCATGAAAGTGCTTGAAATGCTTAGATGACTTCGGCCAGGATCAGGATTGCCCAGATGATGGCGGCCGTCAGTGCCAGCGAACCGAGAACGTAGAAAATGGCGCCAGCCGTACTGAAAGTGGCCGCCCCAATGATAACCAGCACCAAGCCGATAGCTCCGAGAATAACCGGGTATTTGTATGCGCCAAGGTCATTGGCTTTCTTGGCGGTTTCCACTTTCCTGATTTCCTTCTTGGCCTGCATTTTCTCCAGTTTTTTCAGGGCCGAGTTCACCGCCAGGCGTTTGGCAACGCCCATCTGGCCTTGCTTCTGCTTTATTTTGTCGCGCAGGGTGGCAAATGCGGCCTTGGAATCAGAGGCGGTGTTAGCGGCCATTGCTTCCTCAACGTGTGCTACACTCTTTGGGGCGGCTTGGCTGTAAGTTTCCGAAGCACTGAAAGGCTGGCTTTCGGTTGAGGTTTGTGCGGCGGCCACGGATGCCGTTACGGTTCCGGCTGGCAGTGTTTTGACGGCCGCTTGCTCCGGCGAGGACTGCTGCCCCGTGCGCACGGATTGGCAGGCGGTGGTGAACATGATTGCGATGGCCGCAAGGATGGCCACCGGCGATGTGTTGGCTTTGCTCATGGGTTTACAAATGGTTGAAGTGGATAGATGCGGGCAAATTAAAAACTTTTGCCCAAACAGTTGCAACAATCCGGGCAATTATCGCGTATTGTTGCGCGCCAAAACGGCAGCGGCCACAACAAAAAAGCCGGGACAAGGCCCGGCTTTCGCTCCAGAATCGTAAGAACGCCGTCAGAGTTTGAAAGTGGCTCCGAGGGTGATGGCCCCGAAGGCTCCGCGACCCAATTCGCCATACACGCCGATGTTGGGGCTGAACATGTAACGCACACCCAGAATGCCACCGAACACCACGGCACCGGAACTGTAAGCGGTACGGGGAATGCCGCTGCTGTAGGAATCGTCGTACTTGAACGAATACGTCTGATAACCGAGCGACAAACCGGCGTAAATGTCCAGTTTCTCCTCATTGATACTGGAATTCAGCGCATCGTTCAGGAACGGACTGGCGTGGTAAACACCCCGCGCGCCGAAACCGATGCTACTCCAGCGGTCTTTGTACGATGAATACTTGTACGTGCGCGACTGGTAGCCCACGTAGCCGCCCACGCCAATCTGGTCGGTGATGCTGTATTCCACACTGGCCGACAGGGCAGGCAGGCCGCTGTAGCCGCCAGCGTAACCAAAACCATAACCGTAGCCCAGAAACGAAATGCCCGGATTGATCAAAATGTCGCCTTTGGCAAATTGGGCACGGGCCGCACTGCCCGAAAGAAGCGTGAAAGCGAACACGACCGCGTAAAGGAACTGTTTTTTCATGGTGTGAAAGTTGGTTGGAAAGTTGAGTTGGTTGTTGCCATTAGTCCGGGTTTCCGGAAAAGGTAAACACCGGCGATTGATTACCTTTGCAAAAATAATTTTCGCCAATCTTCCGGCCAATAGCACATTCATGGGATGCGCCGTTCCGCGATTCCTGCGGATATGGCCTGCGGGCTTGCGCACCCGGTTGTTTCCGGTTCCCATAAAATAGTATCTTTCCAAAAGCCCAAACCCCCTTTACAGCCCAGTGAAGCACCTAATCAGTTTTGTCATCCGCCACGTGCCGCGCAAGTATTTGCAGTTGGTGAGCCACTTCGCCATGAAAATAGTGGCGGTTTTTTACCGGGGCAATGCAGTGGAGTGTCCGGTTTGCGGCAGCCGTTTCCGCAAGTTCCTGCCGTATGGCCGCACTAACCCGCGCGAAAACGCGCTGTGCCCCAACTGCCTGGCCTTGGAACGCCACCGGCTGATGTGGCTGTATTTGCAGCGCAAAACCGATTTTTTCACCGCACCGCACCGGCTGCTGCACGTGGCTCCCGAACATTGCTTCATTGACCGGTTTGAAAAGATGGCAAACCTGGATTACGTGACGGCCGACATTGAGTCGCCGTTGGCAAAGGTGAAAATGGACATCCACCACATTCCGTTCGGCGAAAACACCTTTGACGTGGCTTTTTGCAACCACGTGATGGAGCACGTGGACGATGATATCCGCGCCATGGCCGAGCTGTACCGCGTGCTGAAACCGGGCGGCTGGGCAATCATCCAAAGCCCCATGGACATGACACGCGAAACCACACTGCAAGACCCGGCCATAACCTCACCCGCCGACCGCGAAAAGCACTACTGGCAATCCGACCACCAACGCCTTTACGGCCGCGACTACGGGCAACGCCTTGAGAAAGCCGGTTTTGCCGTTGCCGCCGACCGTTTTGTAATGGAATTGCCCGCCGCCGAGGTGCAGCAATACGCCCTGCCGCGCGAAGAAATCGTGTACGTGTGCCGCAAACCCTGATTCTTTGGGTTCCGGGGGTTTGGGGTTTTGTGAAACCTGCCTGTCGGCAGACAGGGATACTATTCCCACCACAATGCCTTTGCCTAAAGCGAAGGCATCGGCAGCGGGCAGGTTTGGCGTTCTTGGAAGATACTATTTTTGCCAAGCCTTGGCCAAGACCGGAAACCGCTCCCGAAAAAATATTCTTGCCCGCCCGCCGAACTCCTTTAACCGCATTTTAATCTCCTTTTAATCCCTTTTTAATTCCCCGCTTTTCCAAAGCGTTTACCTTTGGATCCATAATGGCTCGCACCACGGCTTCCCGCCCTCGGGTTCTTTTTTTGTGGCTTACGAGGCATTGAGCATGAGCTTTGGTAAGTCTAAACTGCCTATTGCATTTTTAACACGCTATCAGGTTCCGGAGAGAACTGTTTCCGAGTATTCACTTTCCGCCCGGAAACAGTACTAATAAGGATTAACAACAAGCCTGTAAATAGAACCAGTATGCTGGGTGGCATATCTCACCCATCCTGCACAACCCCTTCCCAAACATTTGCTATGCTCATTGACGCTCAATCTTTAGTTGCCGGATCCGTTCTCGAATATGACGTGTGCATTGTCGGCTCCGGGCCGGCCGGCATCACCCTTGCCAAACAACTCACCAGCCAGCGCGTGCGGGTGTTGCTGCTGGAAAGCGGCGGGCTGGAACACGAGGATGCGCCACAAACCCTGAACGAAGGCAGCAGCACGGGCAGCCCCCAATACCTGCCCCTTGAAGGGTTGCGCAGCCGCCAATTTGGCGGTACGGCCAACCAATGGCACATTGACATTGGCGACGGGCAGACGGGCGTGCGGTATATGCCCATGGACGAAGTGGATTTTGAGCAACGCGACTGGCTGCCCCACTCCTGCGGATGGCCGTTTTCGGGTGCGCACCTGAAACCTTATTACGAACGCGCCCACCTCATGTGCCGGGCCGGGAACTACGCCTATGATGCCGATAACTGGGAACGCAACGACTCGCCCCGGCTGCCACTGCCCGAAGACAAGCTGGTAACCAAAATGTTTCAGTTTGGGCCCAGCAATGTGTTCACCCAACAATACCGCGAGGAACTGGTCAATTCAAAATACACATCGGTGTGCATTCACGCCAACGTGACCGAGATAGAAACCACCGAAGATGCCCGTTCGGTAACATCTTTGCGGGTGAAAACACGGGAAGGCAAGGATTTTCGGGTGCAGGCCAAAATATTTGTGCTGGCCGCCGGGGGCATTGAAAACGCCCGCCTGCTGTTGCTATCCAATCAAATACAGAAACATGGGCTGGGCAATGCCAACGATTTGGTGGGCCGCTTTTTCATGGATCACCCGCTGGTGCAGGGCGGCACCATCATACCCCGCAACCGCGACATTTTCCGGCGGCTTGCCATGTACGATATGCGCTGGTTCATCAATAATTGCATTGTCATGGGCAAGGTAAGCCCCAACGAAGACTATATGCGCCAAGAAAGGCTGCTCAATGGCAGCACCATGTTCTTCCCGAAAGGGCGTAATTCATGGTTGCGGCCAGCTTGGACGGGGAGGCAGGTCAGGACGCTGCAGTCGGCCAGAAAGATGTACTCGTACCTGAAACGCGGCAAGCGGCCACCCGGTTTCCTGAGGCATTGCGCGTCGCTGGCTCTCCAGTCTGATGCCCTGCTCGTGTGTCTTTACCGCAAAGTACGCCACAAAATCAAGAAGCACAGTGCCAGCACACCCAACATCACTTGGGGCGGCTGGTCAGAAGATACCAACACACACAAGCAGTTTGATACCATTGAAGTGATCCACCAGACCGAGCAAGTGCCCCACCCCGACAACCGCATTGTGCTGGGCGATGAAACCGACGCGCTGGGCCAGCGCAAGGCGCACCTGGTCTGGAATTGGATGCCAGACGATGTGGAAGGAATCATGCGGATACAGGAACTCATCAAGGAAAACTTTGAAGCCGCCAACCTGGGCACTTTCAACATTGCCCGCGACAACGGCAAACCGGTGCTGCTCTCCCCCACCACCCACCACCACATGGGCACTACCCGGATGCACCACGACCCGGCGCAAGGAGTGGTGAATGCCGACAGCCAAGTGCATGGCATCGACAACCTGTTTGTGGCGGGCAGTTCGGTGTTTCCGTCAGGCGGCTACGCCAATCCCACACTCACCATCGTGGCATTGTCCATCCGCCTGGCCGATCATATCCACGCACGGCTGGCTACGGTAAAAAAAAATAGCAGACCGGAAACGGCTGCAAAACCATCGCAAACGCAAAGCGCCTAATATTGCCCGTAGCGGTTTGGGCCCCGCTAAAGACGGGGCTTTCAGCTTTTGGGAAGATACTATTTTCACCGATGCCTTCGCTTAAGATGAAGGCATCGGTGAAGGCCGGATTTGGCCTTTTCGGGAGATACTATTTTTTGTAGTTCCGGTGAAAGAAGAGTCCGGCTTGGACTTACGGCCAACTTTGCCAAAGTTCAGGCCCAACCGCTCACTCCCACTCAATCGTGGCCGGTGGCTTGGATGAGATATCGTACACCACGCGGTTCACACCTTTCACCTTATTGATGATCTCATTGGAAATCTCGGCCAGGAAGTCGTAGGGCAGGCGGGCCCAATCGGCAGTCATGCCGTCCACGCTGGTCACGGCGCGTAGGGCAACGGCATTTTCGTAGGTGCGTTCGTCGCCCATCACGCCCACCGACTGCACGGGCAGCAGTATCGCCCCGGCCTGCCAAACCTCGTCGTAAAGTTGGTGCCGTTTCAGTCCGTTGATATAAATCGCGTCCACTTCCTGCAATACCCGCACTTTTTCGGCGGTCACGTCGCCCAGAATGCGGATGCCCAGGCCCGGCCCCGGAAACGGGTGGCGG
>JANPIL010000270.1:0-17474 GCA_031424975.1 Sphingobacteriales bacterium | reverse complement strand
ACCGGCACCGTACTGATTCATAAGATTCCTTACGCGCGTTTACATTTTGCCCAAAGAAAGTATTCATGAGGTACGCTTTTGGGCATTCCTCCGTTATTCAGACTATGAAACCAACATCCTTTCCGCTTAAAAAGACGATTGCCGTATGCTGCGGCCTCATTTTCCTGGCTGGCCTCCCATTATCGGCCCAAACGGGCAGAGGAGGCATCCTGAAAAACCGCAACCAATTTGGCAATGAACTCGACCGCTCGCTGAAAATAACCATTGGCGGGGGCGGCGTATCGTACCTGGGCGATTTGAAAGACCAGGCGACCGAAGACATCAACCTGATGTTCAGCGGCGGGCTTCTCTACAAGTTCGCGCCGCACGTGAGCCTGAAAAGCGAATTCAGCTTCTATAAGCTGTCGGCCAGTGATGCAGACACCAAAAACGCCTTCCGCAACCTTTCCTTTGCGTCGCAGAATTTCGAGGCCTACGCCGGACTCATGTACGAGATGTTTGACGTGGAAAACCCGAGCCGGGGACGCGGGCTGATCGTGAACCCGTACGTTTTCGCCGGGCTTGGCTTCACCACTTTCAGCCCGTACACGCAACTGGACGGCACACGCTACAACCTGCGGCGCTACCGCACTGAAGATGTGCAGTACAGCACGGCCACGGTGATTGCGCCGATGGGGCTGGGCATCCGGTTTGAGTTCACGCGGCGCTTGGGCATGAGCGTGGAAGGCGCATACCGGTTCTCGTTCAGCGACTACCTGGACGATGTGAGCACCACGTACATCGGCAGTGCCAACATCACCGACAACATCCGCGCGCGGCTGGCCGACCGGGGGCCGGAGGTGGGCACGCCCTTCAGCGAGGCCGGGGCGCAACGCGGCAATCCCAGCCGCAAGGACGGCTACGTTACGCTGGGCATCAAGCTGGAATACCTGCTTTGGCCGTTCAACAAGTCAGACAAGCCGCAGTGCCCGCCTTCCACGCAAATCAGCCGCAAGCCGATCATCAAGAGATAGTTGTATTGGTTCGTTGGGTCGTATGCAAAACAACCGACTGCCGGTGCAAGCGTCCGTTGGTGCAAGCGTACTCGCTTGCACCGGTTCTTTTTCCTTTCCCGCGCATTCAGGTAGCGGCCGGGTTGCACTCTGCTGGCATCCTGCGTTCACAGTTTTCCTGGCCGCAATGGCCATACAGCACCAATTCGTGGCCGTGCACCAAAAAACCAAGTGATTCTGTCACGCCCTGCTGGATTTGCCCGAGGCGCGGGTCGCAGAAGTCGATGACCTTCCGACAATCCAGACATACCAAATGGTGGTGCTGGCGGCAACCCAGCGATTTTTCGTACCGCGCCTTGTTCGTGCCGAACTGGAGTTTCCTCACCAAACCGCACTCGGCCATGATTTCCAGGTTGTTGTAGACCGTGGCCCGGCTGACGCGGAACTTCCGGTTCTGCATGGCATCACAGAGTTGGTCCACATCCACATGGTCGTCGCGCTGGTATAGCTCATCCAGCATCACGAAACGCTCCGGCGTTTTGAGTAACCCTTTCCTTTCCAGATGTTCGGTCAGCCGTTGTTTGGCTTCCGCTGCCCTTTGGTTTTCCATGCTGATTGCGGTTAAGGTCGGCTTCAACAGGATTCCAAAGCCGGGGCTGAAGCGAAAAAGGCGGGTTTCGGCTTTTTCGGGGATACTATTTCTATTGGTGGTCAGTGGTCGGGTAACGGCGGAGACAAGGTATGCCTTGCCTCTACAACCGCGCAAATCCGAAATACAAGTTTGACGGAGTCGAATCCGCCCTCCGAATTTCAAAATCCTTAATCAAAATCCTGAATCATTCCCAGCCACCACCCAAGGCCCGGTACAAGGCAATCAATGCCAGAAACTGCTCTTTGCGGGTGCTGGTGAGTTGGAGTTCGGCCTCCAGCGCGCTGCGTTGAGCGGTGATTACTTCGAGATAGTTGGCGTAGCCAGTGGCATAGAGCGTATTGGCCGTCGAAACGGCATCCAGCAGCACCCGTACTTCCTGCTCTTGCAACACATACACCTGGCTCAGGTTTTCGATGCCTTGCAACTGCGTCACCACCTCTTGATAGCCGTTCAAAACGGCCCGGCGATAAGTGTAGTGCGCCTCCAAGTTTTCAGCGACTGAACGGCGGTAGTTGCCGCGCAACGCGTTTCGGTTAAAGACTGGCCCTGTCAGGCCGCCCAGCACCCCGCGGGCCAGCGAGGCAGGCGAGAGAAGTACCGAAGCATCAAACGAATGGAAGCCCACATACGGCGTAATCGTCAGCGCGGGCAAGAAAGCGGCGCGGACAGCCGACAAATCGGCGTTGGTGGACGCTAACAACAGTTCAGCTTGCTGGATGTCGGGCCGGCGGCGCAGCATATCCGACGGAATGCCCGCCGTAACCTCGGTGGGTAGCGTTTGGCGGCGAATCGGGGCACCGCGCAGAACGTTTTGCGGAAACCGCCCAAGCAAGAAATTGAGTTGGTTTTCCGTCCGCAGAATAGCTTGTTGAATCTTCGCTTCAAGGCTGCGCGTACCCAACAACTGCGCCGCGGATTGCTGCACGGCCAGTTCAGTGGCTCGTCCGGCAGATTTTTGCACTTCAATCGTTTCGACAATGGTTTGCTGGAAACCGATGTTTTTGCGCACCACTTCCAGTTCATTGTCCAAGTCAAGCAGTTCGTAATAGAGGCGTGCCACCTCGGCCACCAGGGCCGTCACCACCAATTGGCGGCCTTTCTGCGTAGCCATGAAACGGAAGTACGCGGCTTTTCGCTGGTTGCGCAGCTTTCCCCACAAGTCAATTTCCCACTGGCTGCGCAAGCCGAGGAAAAAGTCGGGCGTGGGACGGGTCGGGATGCGGCGGTCATCGCCCACGTTGGGCGACAAGTTGGTGTCGAAGTTACCCACGCCGTTCATCGTGTAATTGCCGAACCGGTCGGCTCCGGCGGAAGCCACCGCATCCAGCGAAGGCAGCAGCGCGCCTCGCCGCACAAAAAACTCGGCACGGGAGCTTTCGATGCGCTGTGTGGCAATGAGCAAATCGGGATTGTTGCGCAGCGCGGTGTCAATCAGGTTAGTTAAATACTGGTCGGCGAAGAACTTGCGCCACGGAATGCTCCCGGCTCCGGTAGTATCGGTTTTGCCGAGAAATGTATTCGGTGTCTTTAAGGGATTGGGCGTGGAAATCGGTTTGAAAACTTGACAACTGCCTAAGACAAGGGAAATGATAATTAGTATCCAGCGAATATGTGACATGGTTATGAATCAGTGTTTAAGGAATGGAAAACCTTGAAGGATTAGGATCACTGGTTTTCAAGGTCTGGTTCAGGCAAAATGTAAATTTGGTTGTTTGTCCTTGGTTCAAAATAGTATGGTTTGAAATCGTCAAACCCACCCGTTCCAAAAGCCCCCTCCTTCGGAGGGGGTTGGGGGAGGCCCCGGGTTTCGACTTTCCAAAACATACTATTTTCCAGCATTTAAACTTGTCATTCGCCCGGAACAACGGCTTTCGCCTCTGGTTGCTTGGAGCGGTTCAGTCGCTGTGCCAAGGAGGCGAAAATCACGTACAGACCCGGAATGATGAAAATCCCGAGAACCGTACCCAGCAACATGCCACCCACCGCCGCCGTACCGATGGAACGGTTGCCCAAGGCACCCACGCCCGAAGCGATGCACAGCGGAATCAGACCGGCAATGAACGCGAACGAAGTCATCAGGATGGGTCGGAAACGAGCGGTGGCTCCCACCACTGCCGCTTCGAGTACCGACAAACCTTCGCGCCGCTTCTGTTCAGCAAATTCAAGGATCAGAATCGCGTTCTTGCCCAGCAGACCGATAAGCATCACCAGCGATACTTGCGCATAAATATTGTTTTGCAAGCCGGCCAGCTTCAGCAACAGGAAAGAACCGAAAATGCCCACTGGCAGCGAAAGAATCACCGGTAATGGCAACAGGAAACTCTCGTATTGCGCCGCCAGCAGCAGATACACAAACACCAGACAGATGACGAAAATGTAAACCGCTTGGTTGCCCGATAAAATCTCTTCGCGCGTGATGCCCGACCAATCGAAAGTGTAGCCGCGCGGCAAAGTCTCCTTTGCCACCCGCTCAATGGCTTGGATGGCATCGCCGCTGCTGTAGCCGGGAGCCGCATCGCCGTTGATCATGGCCGAGGTGTACATGTTGTACCGCGTGATTTGTTCCGGTCCATAGACCCGCTCCAGCCGTACAAAAGTGGAGAACGGAACCATTTCGCCGTGTACATTCTTCACGTGCAGGCGCAGCAGATCTTCCGGTTTGACGCGGTAGTTCGGCGCGGCCTGCACCATCACGCGGTACATCTGGCCGAAACGGATGAAATTAGAAGCATAGAAGCTGCCCATGAACACTTGCAGCGTGTTCATGGCCTGGTCAATGGTCACACCTTTTTTGGCGGCCATGCCTTGGTCCACATGAATCATGTATTGCGGATAGCTGGCATCAAAACTGGTGAAACCGTCGCCGATTTCCGGGGCTTTGCGCAACGCTTCCAAAAACTGATTGGTCACTTTCGCCGTTTCCGTCAGCGACTCGCCGGTAGTGCGGTTCAGCAAACGCATCTCAAAACCGCTGGCATTGCCAAAACCCGGCACCGTGGGCGGCGCGAAAAACTGGATTTGCGCGTCTTGGATGTTTTTCGTTTTTTCTTCCAGTTGCGCAATCAGTTCATCCACAGACACTTCCCGTTTGTCCCACGGCTTCAGGCTAATCATACCCATGCCAAACGAAGCCCCCGCCGACTCGGTAAGCAAACTGTAGCCCGCCAGCGTGGATGCCGACTCCACCGGTGGCATGGCTTTGGTTACCCGCTGAATTTGGTCTAACACCTGTTCGGTGCGTTCCACGGTGGCTCCCACGGGTGTGGTCACGTTCACGTAAATCATGCCTTGGTCTTCCGTTGGAATAAATCCGGTGGGCAAAACCGAGTTTACGCCCCAGGTGGCCACGCAAAACAAAACCAAAACCACCACCGTGATCACCCGCCGGCTCACCAGCCAGCTTACGCTTCGGCGGTACTTATTCTCCACAGCATCATAACCCCGATTGAACTTATTGAAAAACCGCCCCAGCCACGAGGTTTTCTTTTCATGATGCGGATGCTTCAGCCACAAGGCGCACAACGCCGGGGTCAGCGTAAGGGCATTGATGCCTGAAATGATGATCGAGAAGGCCAGCGTCAATGAAAACTGGCGGTAGAAAATCCCTACTGGACCTGACAAAAAGGCTGTCGGGATAAACACCGCCGACATCACCAGCGTAATGGCAACGATGGCACCGCTGATTTCGCGCATGGCGGCAAACGTGGCTTCACGCGGCGGCAAATGTTCTTCCGTCATTTTCGTGTGGACAGCCTCCACCACCACAATGGCATTGTCCACTACGATACCAATGGCCAGTACCAACGCAAACAATGTGAGCAAATTGATGGAAAAACCGAGCAATTGCATGAACAAGAAAGCCCCGACCAAGGCAACCGGGACGGCCAGCGCGGTAATGAGCGTGGAGCGGAAATCTTGCAGAAAGAGAAAAACCACGACGAACACCAACAAAAACGCTTCGAAAAGTGTGCGGACCACCGCATCAATGGACGCATCCAAAAACCGCGACACATCGTAGGTGATGTTGTATTTCATGCCCGGCGGAAACGAGAGTCCTTGCAACTCGTCCATTCGCGTTTTTATGTTTTCAATCACTTCGCGGGCATTGGAGCCGGGTCGCTGTTTAATCATGATGGAGGCGGAGGGCTTGCCATCGGTTTTGGAAACCATGCCGTAGGTCATTGAGCCGAATTCCACATCGGCCACGTCTTTCAGACGCAGCACCGAGCCGTCGGCATTGGCCCGGACAATGATGTTTTTGTACTGCGAAGGCTCAAAAAACTTGCCCGTGTACCGAAGCACATATTGCATCGGCTGCGAGCCTTGCCCCGAACTTTCGCCCGTCCGTCCGGGGGCCGCTTCCACGTTCTGGTTGCGGATGGTCTGGACGATTTCATCCGTGGAGACTTCGTAGGCCGCCATGCGGTCGGGCTTCAGCCACACGCGCATCGAATATTCGCGTTGCCCCATGATTTCGCAAAAACCCACGCCGTTGATGCGTTTGAGTTCTTTGAGAACGTTGATGTCGGCAAAGTTATAGATGAATTTTTCGTCGGCGGCGGGGTCGTCACTCATGATGTTCAAGTACATGAGCATGCTGTTCACCTCCTTTTCTGTCGCCACACCCGCTTTGATCACCTCTTCGGGCAGTTCGTCAATCACCGTTTGCACACGGTTTTGAACGTTCACGGCAGCAATGTCAGGGTCGGTGCCGACTTCAAAGACGATGGTGATCAGCGTCGTACCGTTATTGCTCGACACGGAGGTCATGTAAGTCATGCCCGGCACACCGTTGATGGCGCGTTCCAGCGGTGTGGCTACGGCTTTGGTGCAAACTTCGGCATTGGCTCCCGTGTATTTGGCGGTAACGGTCACCGATGGAGGCACGATTTCCGGAAACTGGCTGATGGGCATATTGACCAACGCCAGCCCTCCCAGCAATGTGATGAAAAGCGAAATGACCAGCGACAGAATGGGTCGCCTGATAAATATATCGAACATATTGACTCAGAATTAAGAATGATGAATGCGGAGAACCCGCGCGTGTTTGTGGCATGGCTCACCTTCCTCCGACGGTCTTCACGTCGTGGCGTGATGACCTTGCCCTTCAAAATAGTATCTTTTGGAAATGCGAAACCTGCCTGTGGGTTTGCGATTGTGAATTGACGAACGCGCGAAAGGCCAACCTGGCAGAAGTCGTTAACCTGTTGCAACCATTCAATCGTAATTCTTCAAAAGCAGGCTGTCCATCGCCACAAATTCGGGGGTGATTTGCGCGCCTTCACGGATGTTCTGGATGCCTTCGCACACCACTTTTTCGCCGGCCTTCAATCCCTCACCAACAATGTAAAAGTGAGACAAACGCGAGGTAGGCGTGAATTCCCGCATTTTCACCGTATTGTTGGCATCCACCACAAACACATAGTTTTTGTCTTGCACCTCAAACACGGATTTTTGCGGCAACAAAATGGCGTTTTCCACATCGTTTTCCAGCCGTACCCGTCCGGTAGAGCCGTGTTTCAGGATTTTTTCAGGATTGGGAAAGCGAGCCCGAAACGCGATGGAGCCTGTGCCACCGTCAAATTCGCCTTCCAGCGTTTCAATCTCGCCCGGATGTGTGTAGCGTGTGCCATCGGCAAGCACAAGCCCGATAGGCGTGTTTTTGGTTTCCGGATGCCGCTGCCTTGATTTCACATATTCGAGGTACTCGTTTTCCGAAACATTGAAATAGGCAAACACTTCCTTCACATCCGAAACAGTGGTGAGCAGCGTGCCGTCTTCCACCAAGCTACCGGCCTTGAGCGGAATCCGGTCAATGATGCCGTCAAACGGGGCTTTGATTTGTGTGTACGATACATGCAGGGCGGCTTTGTCTTGTGCCGAACGCGCTTCTTCAATCCGCGCCTGCGCCACGGCAAGTTTGGCCCGCGCCAAGTCCAACTCGGTTTTGGAAATCACTTTTTTCTCGACCAACAGCTGCACGCGCGTCACTTCCAACTCGGCGGTTTTGTATTCGGCCGCCGCACTGCTCAGGCTGGCCTTTGCCTTGGCGAGTTCGGCCCTGTATTCTTCATCGTTGATTTGGAACAGAAGCTGGCCTTTCTTTACTTCCTTACCTTCGTCCACGTGGATTTTATCCAGAAAACCGTGGACGCGGGCTCGAATCTCCACGTTGCGCACCGCTTGGATATCGGTCACGTATTCGTGGTAGATGACAGTGTCTTTGGCCACAAGCTGTGTGGTGGGAATCAGTTCCAAATCCGCAGATTTTTTCTCCGCCTGGTTACGGCTCGCACAGGCGCACATCCAAAGGCCGATGAATAGAAGTGTAAGTATTTTGAAATAGTTTTGCATGTATAAGAAGAAAATAGGGTGAACAAAAAACGCCGGAAGCGTCTGTTTTTAGAACTCGCCGAGGAAAGATATTCCGGTCAGACGCTACGCGTCATACCGGTGTGAGCGGTTTTCGGATAGGCACTAAGCACAAAGTCAGTATTGAGTGTTCGGTACAAATCATAAGCAATCAGGCAGAGATAAATTACGTTTCGATTTTACATGAAGTGCTGGATGAGAATTGTTTTAAGAGATGGGGTTTGGCACTTTGAAAAGATACTATTTCCAAAGTGCCGGTTTTTTTCACGGAACAGGCTTTCTTACAGCCGGCCAAGGTCGCGGCGGAAACGGCGGATGAATTCGTTTTCCTTGCGCGACACGCCGTCGTGGGCATCGGCAAGCCTCTCCATCAGTTGCAGAAACCGCTTTTTTGTCTCCTCATCCAAGGCTTTGCGGCTGGTGGTAAACCGCCGGAAAGCGTAGGCGTAAGCATCCTCCACGTGGATGTTGTACTGGTTGTGCACGTGGAAAGCCTCCAGAACAGCCTCCCCGTTAGGTTCGCCCGACAGCACCGTTTTGAGTGTTTCGGACTCCTCCGGCTGCAAATGCCCGTCGGTTTTGGCAAGGGCATACAGCGCACTGCCCAGACCCATGTACAATTCTTTGGTGTCGGTCATCGGTGGGTTTGTGGTTTTGGGAACATACTATTTTGAAAGTTGGCGGAAAACGTGCCTGCCAACCCAGGATTGAAAAGACCCATTCAGTCCAGACTGTTGATCAGCGGCGAGTCGCCGTTGGTGATGATGACCTTGCTGTTGGGCGAGGTGGACAATTTGTTAAAAGCCTCGATGGCCTTGAACTTGATCAGTAGCGGGGTCAGCCCCTCGCTGATCAGTTTCTGGGCATCGCGCACACCGGTGGCCTCAATTACGCGGCGTTGGGCTTCCTGCTTTTCCTTGGTCAGCACAAACTCCATTCGCTGCGATTCCTGCTCGGCTTCCAGCTTTTCCTCGATGGCGCGCGTCAGGCCCGGCGGCAGGGCAATGCTTTTGAGCAGCACCGATTCCACGGCAAAGCCACGTTCTCCGAGTTGCTCCATCATCAGCTCGCGGATGGATTTTTCAATGGCGGGCCGCTGCCCGGTGTGCATATCCTTGGCATAGTAGCGGGCGGCCACATCGGCCACCGCCGAGCGGAACACGGGCAGGATCACCACTTCCTCGTAGTTGCGCCCCAGCTTCTCCACTATCTGCGGGGCCTTATCGCCATCCACGCGGTACAGGATGGACACCACCGATTGCACGGTCAAGCCTTCCTTGGAGGGCAGGCCCAAGTTTACCTCCATGTTCATGGTGCGGGTAGGCACTTTGATGATGGTGGTCAGGAAAGGGTTGAAGCCCCGGGGCCCTTCCTGCAATGGCTGTTGGTTGATGCGCCCCATGGTGCGTTTCACGCCCACTTCGCCTTGGCGCACCACCGTGCAGTTGCTGAATACGAATGCGGAAAGAACCGCTATTGCGAAAGTTGCTTGCGTTTTCATGGTTCCGTTGAAAGTTAAATGATGGTGAGGGTTGAATTATGGGATGATGCGTAAAAACCGAACCGCGCCCCTGCTCCCCGCCACCCTTGGGCGGGGCATCCGCTTCCTTTCGTTCTTACCCCACAAAGGTGCGGCATCCGTATTAGAGCCGGATTAATCCCGGATTAGAATTCGATTAGAATTTCCAACTGCCCGGGACTTGCCGGGCATCCGTATTCTTTCCGGTTTGCGGCCGCGCCTTTTGCATCCGCAGCCGGATCAATTGGCGGTCGGCGTGCAGTTTTGCAGCCAGCAGCGAATCGTAGCGCAACCGTTGGATGGCATTCTGCCGGATAAGCAGGCGGTTGTCCTCACGGTAGTCTAGCACCGCAGCCAGCAGAAACAGTAGCAGCAGCAAACCCGCACCAACGGCTATTTTGTGGCGGACAGTTGTCCGGGGTCTTTTCTTGGCTTGGAACGGCGAGGCCGGATCGATGTAGTCAAAGGTGAATTGCGCCATGTCTGCGGTCGGGTTTCCGGCAAAGGTGCCGCCGCCTTATTAGAATGGGATTAAGCCGGCATTAGAAAAGGATTAGAAATGCGGGCAACGGGGATTTTGAAGTGGGCGGCGGAAAGGCCAAACCAAGAGCCTCCCCCAACCCCCTCCGAAAGAGGGGGCTTTTGGCTCCCCTTCGGGGGCTGGAGGCTAAACAGTATCTTTCAAAAAGGCCAAACCCCCTTGGAGGATAACCGCACACAACCTCGAAATCAGCCGGTGGGCAGCGCGACGGTGAACGTGCTGCCCGTTTGCGGGTCGGACTCGACGGTGAGGCGGCCACGGTGCAACTGCACAATGCGCTGCGTGAGCGACAGGCCGATGCCGTGCCCGGCCAGGTGGCGGGCATTGGAACCCCGGCGGAAGGGTTTGAAAATTTCCGGCAGCTCACCGGCGGGGATGGCGGTTCCGGCATTGTGGAAGGATATTCGGAACGAACCGGGCGTGGCGGCCAGCGTCACGCTCACGGTACGGTCGGGCGAGAATTTGCAGCCGTTTTCCATCAGGTTCAGCAAGGCATTGCGCAGCAGGGTTTCGTTGGCCTGCACCAGCCACCCGGCGGCGGTTTCGGGTTGGTTTTCCAAGTGGGTGCGCACCGTGCAGCCGGGTTGCAGTTTCAGCAGTTCCACGCGCGTCTGCCATAGCAGTTCGTCCAGCGAAACGGGTGTAAAACCCACCGAAAGCTCATCCACGCTCAGGCTGGCCAACGTGAGCAGGCCATTGGTGAGGCGGTTGAGTTCGCGCACATCGTCCAGCACCGATTCGAGCATCGCGTGCAGTTGTTGGGGATCGTCTTTGGCCAGCAAAGCCACTTGTATCTGGCCAGTAATGGCCGTCAGGGGCGTGCGCAACTCGTGCGAGGCATTGGACACAAAGGCCCGCTGCATTTGGAAAGCGTCTTCCAAGCGGTCAAGCATCCGGTTGAACCGCTGGGCAAGCTGCGCGAGTTCATCCTTTTGCTCACCTTCGGGCAGCCGCTGGCTCAGTTGCGCCGCAGTGGTGGCATCCATTTGGCCGATGATTTTATTCAAGGGGCGCAATGACCGTCCGGCGTAGAGCCAGCCCGCCGCAAAAACCAAAGCCGACATGAGCAACCCGCCCGCCGTAAGCAAGAAAGCCAGGTTGCGCGCCTTGCTGAAACCATACTTGTCAATGGCCGAGGCAAAAACCACAAAGCGGTTGAAGCGGTCGGTATAATGCACGCCCACCACTTCCCGCTCGCCTTCGCGCCAATACACTTCCTTTTCAAGCCGCACTTGGTCAAGCACTTGGCGCGGAACATCCAGGTAATCGGTACCGCTTTCGTAAATGATTTTGTTGAGGTAGTCGTAAACGATGATTTCCTCTTGGGTAAGTACCGTAATCTGGTTGCGGTCCAAAAGTTTGAACAGTTCGGGACTGATGGTTTCCTTGCCAAACAGCAATTCCACCGAGGTCACGGCCTCGGCCCACAACCGTTCGCGGAACTCGTTTTGGCGGTGCTTTTCGGCGAAAAAATAAATGGCCAGGCAAAAAAACACTAGCAACGTACTGGCAATCAGACCGAAAAGCAAAGCCAGGCGGGTGCGGATCGTCATCTTTCCTGCATGATATAGCCCATGCCCACCACCGTATGGATCAGCCGGACGGAAAAACCCTTGTCCACTTTGTTGCGCACATAGTTCATGTACACATCAATGATATTGGTGCCCGTGTCAAAGTTAATGTCCCAGACGCTTTCGGCAATATCCACCCTTGACAACACGCGCCCTTGGTTGCGCATCAGGTATTCAAGCAGGGCAAACTCGCGGGCGGTCAGTTCAATGGTTTGTCCGCCCCGGCGGGCGGTCTTGGCATCCAAATCCAGTTCCAAATCGGCGGCAACCAAACGGTTTTGCGGCTTACCGGCGGTGGCACTGCGTTTGAGCAGGGCTTTGATGCGGGCCACCAGTTCCATGAAATCAAACGGCTTTACCAGGTAATCGTCGGCCCCGGCATCAAAACCGGCCAGTTTGTCGGCGGTGGTGCCCAGGGCGGTGAGCATCAGCACCGGAACCGCCGGATTTTTGCGGCGGATGTGGGCGCACAAGTCCAGCCCGCTCATGTGTGGCAGGCCAATGTCCAGCACAACAAGGTCGTAGTCCTGGATGTCGAGCAAGTGCTTTGCCGCCTCGCCATCGGGTGCGACTTCAGCGACAAAGGCTTGCGTTTCCAACCCTTTCTTGATGAAGTTGGCGACTTTCACCTCATCTTCCACAATAAGTACGCGGGCGGCAGTAATGGCGGGCATTGGAAACGGCGGGGAATAATGCTGTAAACGGCGGGTTCGGCCTTTTTCAAAGATACTATTTTGGTGGCAAAATCCGCCCGAAAAGGCCAGAAAGAGAAAGACCGCCCGTCGGGCAACAACCAGCGGTAACGACCATTTTTTGCTTGGTTTGCCGCCAAAATGACAGGCAAACAATACTAATGCCCTACCAGAAATAGTATGGTTGAAAAACCCGGAACCCCTCCCCTATTTTACCGCCACGCTTTCGTCGGCCGGGGTGTTGGCGGCCACGTGCGGAATCGGGTTGTTGGGATTGACGAACGGACGGATAATCAGGCGGGTGCCTTTATCGTACGTGAAATAGCTCCACACCCAGTTGATGAAAACCATGACCTTGGAACGGAAGCCGATCAGGTAGAAAATGTGGATGAACATCCAGGCCAGCCACGCGATGAAGCCTTTCAGGTGCATTCCGTTGGGCATATCCACCACGGCCCGGTTGCGGCCAATGGTTGCCATCGAGCCTTTGTCAAAGTATTCAAACGGCTTCATCAGCTTGCCTTTTGCGTGCCCGTTCAGGTTTCGCGCCAAATGCCGTCCCTGCTGCATGGCCACCGGCGAAAGCATGGGCAGGCCGTTGGGGGTCTTTTCAGTGATGCCGGCGGCAATGTCGCCGATGGCATACAGGTTGTCGTAACCCAACACGCGGTTTTGGTTGTCCACCCTGAGGCGGCTCTTGAAAATGCTTTCCTCCTTGAGGCCGGGCAGCATATTGCCCTGCACACCGGCTGCCCACACCAGCGTATTGGTTTTCAGGGTTGCGCCATCCTTGAACGTGGCGGTCTGGCCGTTATAATCCTTTACAATAGTGTTCAGTTTCACATTCACGCCCATTTCCAGCAGCGCGTCAAGCGCGTTTTTCGATGATTTTTCGGACATGGAACCCAGCACCTTGTCGCCACTCTCAATCAAGTAGATTTGCATCTGGCGGAAATCCAGTTCGGGATAATCGCAGGGCAGCACGTGCTTTTTGAGTTCGGCAAAAGCTCCGGCCATCTCCACACCCGTAGGGCCGCCACCCACCATCACGTAGTTCAAAAGCCCTTCGCGTTCAGCCGGATCAGTGGAAACCACCGCCCGCTCCAGGTTTTGCAGCACGTGGCTGCGCAAGTCCAGGGCTTGCGGCACTTGCTTGAGCGGGAAGGATGTCTTGGGCAGTTCCTGGCTGCCGAAATAATTGCTCTTGGAGCCGACGGCCAGCACCAGCACGTCGTAGCCGAGGTTGCCGATGGACGTGCAGATGGTGTTTTGCTCCGGCCTGACCTCGTTGACCATGGCCATGCGGAAGTGGAAGTTCTTCTTTTCCTCAAACATCTGGCGCAGCGGGGCGGCTATCGAGTCGGCCTCCAAGCCGGCGGTGGCCACCTGGTACAACAGCGGCTGGAAGGTGTGGTAGTTGTGCCGGTCAATGAGCACCACTTGGAAATCCTTGTCCGACAGCAGTTTGGCAAACTCGATGCCGCCAAAGCCGCCACCGACAATAACCACGCGTTTCAGGTTGGTTTCGGGAATACTGATGGAAAGTTCGTTCAGGGTTGGCATGGCCGTGTATGGGTTGAGTAAAGGTGAACCTAAAAAATTGTACCAATTTGCGGTTTCAGTTCCGGTAAACAAAGCCCCTCGGTGTCCGGCTTGCAAATGACGCGGTGAATACGGGTATAATTATTTGATTTTCAAAACATTTTGAAGATTTGTTTGGGTTCATCTTCCCCTAAACCGTGGCGCAAGATTCGCCGTTACGGTCTGTTGTTCGCCAATATGACTCGAAACAAACGTATTCCAGCCAAAATTACATCCGGCCAAAACAGTATCTTCCGAAAACCCGAAACCCGTCTCTGCCACGGAAACATTACATGGCGGATTTTGCGGCAATCCTTAGTTTTCTGATTAATTCATGATAGAATTGATGGGTAATCTGGAAAGCCAAGCAGCATTTATGCACTTGACTGTCAATCAAGTACCCTTTTTTTTTATCCGTGTGTTTACCTACTCCAGGCTTTACGTACTAAACTGAAGATTTACATTTTTACACGAAACCGTATGAATACCTGAACGAAGCCCAATCACGGTTAAAATCTTTGTAAATCAACCGATTAACGTTTACTTTGCGGACAACTATCTTACCAGCAATCAATCAATAACTCAATGAAATATGACATCATCGTCGTGGGCGGCGGCATTGTAGGTTTGGCTACCGCACTGCGACTGAAAAAAAACCAACCCGCACTCAAAATCCTTTTGCTCGAAAAGGAAAAACAACTGGCCAAGCACCAGACCGGCAACAACAGCGGCGTGATCCATTCGGGCATCTACTACAAGCCGGGCAGCCTCAAAGCCACCAACTGCCTCCAAGGCTACAACGAACTGATCGAGTTCAGCAAGGAAAACGGCATCAAATTCGAACTTTGCGGCAAGGTCATCGTTGCTACCGACAAAAAGGAATTTCCGGCCTTGGAAAACATCTACCAGCGCGGCCTTGAGAACGGATTAACGCAAATCAAGAAAATCAACCGGACGGAAATCCAGGAATACGAGCCGCATTGCAGCGGTATTTCGGGCATCTGGGTTCCCTACACGGGTATCATCGACTATACCGATGTTACCGTAAAATACGCCGAAGTATTCCAAAAATTGGGCGGCGAACTGACCATGGGCGAAAAGGTGGCGGACATCCGCCCCAAAAGCGACCACTCGGAAGTGGTCACCGACAAAAACACCTACCAAGCCAAGCTCATCATCAACTGCGCGGGCCTGTATTCAGACAAAATTGCCGCGCTGACCCAGAAAAACATCAATGTGCGAATCATCCCGTTCCGGGGTGAATATTACGAGATCAAAAAGGAAAAGGAATACCTCGTCAAAGGGCTGATTTATCCCGTTCCCGACCCCAATTTCCCGTTCCTGGGCGTGCATTTCACGCGCATGGTCAAGGGCGGCGTGGAAGCAGGCCCCAACGCGGTGTTCGCCTTCAAGCGCGAGGGATACAAGAAAACCGACTTCCAATGGGATGAATTCGCCGAATCCATGGCGTGGCCGGGCTTCCGCAAGGTGGCCCTCAAATACTGGCAGACGGGCATCGGTGAGTATTACCGGTCGTTTTCCAAAGCCGCCTTCACCAAAGCCCTGCAAAAACTGATTCCCGAAATCCAGTCCGACGACTTGGTGACGGGCGGCGCGGGCGTACGAGCCCAAGCCTGCGACCGCACCGGCGGACTGATCGACGATTTCATGATTCTGGAAGACCAGCACGTAATCAACGTTTGCAATGCGCCTTCGCCGGCGGCTACCTCGTCGCTGTCCATTGGCAAGACCGTGGCCGAAATGGCACTGCAACGCTTTAATTCCGGCAAAATCGAAACCGTGTTGAATTGAACCGAGTCCATGGTTTGTCAGACTGCCGTCGCGCGTTTTTAACGCGTGACAGTAGTCTGCCGGACGGACAGGATTCCGAGTCTGCGACTCGCTTGAACGAAGTTCAAAAAATCAGTTGAATCGCAAAATCAATTCCAACCGATAATCCAAAATAGTATCTTTTAGAAAGCCCAAACCCGTCGGTTGTCCGGGATTTGCACTCCCGGACGCAGAGCCAGCGGATTTTAAATCCGCACAGGATGCGTTCAAAAACAGTATCTTTTAAAAACCCCAAACCCACCCTTTTCTGTGGACTGTCGTCTGCGGACTGAAAAACTTCACTTTTCCTACTAACCATTTTTTTATGAAAGCAGTAATTTTTGCCGGTGGCTTCGGCACGCGCATCAGCGAAGAAAGCGGTGTCCGCCCCAAACCCATGGTTGAGATCGGCGGCAAGCCCATCCTGTGGCACATTTTAAAGATGTATTCGCAGCACGGCATCAACGATTTTGTCATCTGCTGCGGCTACAAGCAGCACATCATCAAGCAGTATTTTTCGGATTACTACCTGCTCAATTCAGACGTGACGTTTGATTTGCGCACCAACACCATGTCCATCCACCGCACCCCGAGCGAGTCTTGGAAAGTGACCTTGGTGGATACCGGCGAGAACACCATGACCGGTGGGCGGCTGCTGCGGGTGCAGGAATTCGTGGGCAATGAGGCTTTCTGCCTCACGTACGGCGATGGTGTGAGCGATGTGAATATTTCCGAATCCATTGCATTCCACAAGAAAGGCGGCAAACTGGCCACCCTCACCGCCGTGCAGCAGGCCGGGCGTTTCGGTGCATTCACGCTCACCGACAGCGACCCGACCGTTCAGTCGTTCAAGGAAAAGCCCACCGGCGACGGCGGCGCACCTTGGATCAATGGCGGCTTTTTCGTGCTGGAACCGGGCGTATTCAAGTACCTGAAAGACAACGACACAATCTGGGAACGCGACCCGATGGAAAAACTCGCCGAAGACGGACAATTGCAGGCCTACCAGCATACCGGCTTCTGGCAGCCCATGGACACCCTGCGCGACAAAACCGTACTGGAGGAAATGTGGGCGCAAGGCAAGGCCCCGTGGAAAACGTGGTAGTTGAGTAAACAGCCGGATGGTTTGCAGGCACATGGCGTTTTGAAAATAGTATCTTTCAAAAACGCCAAACCTGCCAGCCATTTTAACCATTAAAAAAGTAACCAATTTAACCATCCAACACATACATGAAAATCCTGATTACCGGAAACATGGGCTACGTCGGCCCGGGCGTGGTGAGCCACTTGCGCCACGTGCATCCCGATGCCACACTCGTCGGCTACGACATGGCTTACTTTGCCAACTGCCTCACCAACGCCGATTTTCTGCCCGAAAGCAAGCTCGACGAGCAACTGTTCGGTGATATGCGCCACCTTTCCGACTCCCTTCTGAGCGACGTGGATGCGGTGGTGCATTTGGCCGCCGTTTCCAACGACCCGATGGGCAGCAAATATGAGGAAGTGACCATTGACGTGAACCACAAATCCAGCATTGACTTGGCCAAGAAAGCCAAGGCGGCGGGCGTGAAATCGTTTATTTTCGCTTCCAGTTGCAGCGTGTACGGAGCCGGTGGCGAAGGTGCCAAGACCGAGGATTCGGAATTGAACCCGCTCACCGCTTACGCCCGCTCCAAGATATTCACCGAACGCGACTTGCAACCCTTGGCCGACGGCAATTTCAC
>JANPIL010000269.1:0-15548 GCA_031424975.1 Sphingobacteriales bacterium | reverse complement strand
TAACTCGCCATCATATAGATGCTCCGAGTTGGAGTGGAAAGTGCCGGAAAAGGACTTATGCCATTTCCGAGTTCATACCGGATTTCGCCACTAAGCCTGCCTGAACGTATGCCAGCTCCGCCAATGAGTCCTTGCTCATGTTTGCGTGCTCCACCATTGCTGTACGTCGAAATTATGGTTTCGTCCATTCGGATGGCGAGAGAGTTGGATATTCCCAACTGAAGGTAGGGCCTGATTTTTTGGGTGGGCAGAGGGAACTTGTACCGTAGCATGATGTTCAGCCTCAGGTAGTCCGCATCCAGATCACGCGTATATGTGTCAATGCCGTTTATCACTTCTTTTTCGTATTGCATTCTTTTCCACAAAATGTCCGAATAAATTGACCAAGCCCGACGATTGCGCGGATGAACAAGATTAATTGACAAACCGGCACATGGATTAGATGAGGTACCATAGTTTGTTTCCAAATTTTGGGATAACACCCGCAAAGAGGTAAAGGCCACACCAGCCACAACCCCCAATTCTGCTCTTATTGGATCTTTCTTTTTAAGGTAATCAATTGAAATGTTCATGCAATTTTGGTACTTCAAAAGCAAGTTGGAAAGGCTACGACTCGTGTACTCAATTTTCTTAATATCTGAGGCAAGCGTGTGACAATCAGAAAAATATTCTCTGATTTGACTTTTGTACATTTCGTATGAACGTATCTGCTTCGTTCCATCAGAATTGGCAACAATATACTTCTGGTTAATGAGTTCAACGATTTCGCCTTGGTTTTTTTGAATGAAGTAATGTTTTTTCTCATATCTGTCCACATAAGAAAACAAACTGACGGCTCCCCTTACTATCACATTCAAAAACAAGGTGTCAGTTTCGTGAAAATCCTTTGCAAAAAACGCGTCCTCACTTGAAAATTCGTTCAGGCTGATAGAAGGCAATTTATCAATCTTTCCAATGTAACTGACGTAATACTCATCGGCAGGTTTGATATATATTCCGGCTACCTTGTCAGCAGTGTAGGTTTCAAATGTTTCCAGATGCAAAGCTTGTTTAAAACGAATGGATTCAGGATTTTTCTCCCAGTTTCTATCATCAATAAATCCTTTCAGCGTATCATTCTGGTGGGTGATTACATAGCCCGCCACATAATTTGTTTGGGCTGCGAGTTCATCAGCGAAAAGGAACAAAAAAAAGCACGGGATTGATTTAAAAAAAAAGTGGCGTTGTTTCATCATATGTAAAAGGTTAACTACTGTTCTGACAGGCTGGAAAGATTATAGAATCGTTTCGAAACGCCTAAATATGCCGAAATTACACACATTAAAGCCAAAAACAAATATCATAGGCAGACTGGAAAAATAGTATCTTTTAAAAAGGCAAAACCTCACGGCAGAAGCGTGAGGTTTTTGAAAAGCCAGAATGGAAAATCTGATCAATTTCAAGATTTCTCGATTCCAATTCAAACCGGCACGTTCACGTGGCGTTCGGCGTGGTAGCTTGACCGCACCAGCGGGCCGGATTCCACGTATTTCAACCCGCGCCGCAAACCTTCTTCCTTGTAATGCGCAAACATATCGGGCGTGACGAACTCAATCACTTCGTGGTGCATTTTGGTGGGCTGCAAATACTGCCCCAGCGTCAGGATGTCCAAGCCGTGCGCCGCCAAATCGTCCATGGCGGCGTGTATCTCATCCATAGTTTCGCCCAAGCCAAGCATCATGCCCGATTTGGTGCGTTTGCCATATTGCTTCGTGATTTTTATTTGCTCCAGACTGCGGGCGTAGCGGGCTTGCGGCCGCACGGTACGGTAGAGCCGCTCCACGGTTTCCATGTTGTGCGACACCACTTCCTGCCCTGCCGAAATCATGCGTTCCAATGCTTCCCAGTTGCCTTTGGTGTCGGGAATTAGCGTTTCAATGGTAGTGCCGGGCGACAACTCCTTGACCAACTTCACCGTCTGATGCCATATTTCGGCTCCCCGATCCTTGAGTTCGTCGCGGTTTACGGAGGTGATTACGGCGTGTTTCACACCCATCAACTTAATGGCCTCGGCCACGCGGCGCGGCTCGTCAGTATCGTATTCGGTGGGGCGGCCCGTAGCCACGGCGCAAAACGAGCAACTGCGCGTACACACATTGCCCAGAATCATGAACGTGGCCGTGCCCGCGCCCCAGCATTCGCCCATGTTGGGACAGTTTCCGCTTTGGCAAATCGTGTGCAACTTGTGTTCGTCCACGATTTGGCGCACACTCCGGTAGCTTTCGCCAATGGGCAGTTTCACGCGCAGCCAATCGGGCTTGCGGCTTTTTTGGGTGGATGGGATTACGGGCAATTCAATCATAGGGAATCAGCGGTCATTAGATAGGTGGGGCACGGATAAAAGGCAACAAAGGCGGCCTGCAGCAAATCAGGCGAAAGGAGGTTTTGCCTTTTCCCAGAATACTATTTTAAAGATACTATTTTTGGGGCCGGTGCCGGATTAACGTTTGTTCTTGAAGTAGATATTCAGGTAAACCGAATGGAAAATGCTGCGGTTCTGAACCAAGGGCATAATCATGATTTTGCGGCTGAAAGCTTCCGTCAGGTAACCCACCTCAAAACCCGTGGCACTGCTGCGGAAGCCACCCAGTTCAAAGCCCAACCCCACTTTGGCGTGGATGCCGACGGCCAGTTGGGTGCCGTCGAAGCGGGTCCAGCCGGACGAACCTACAATGCCGCTGTTCTGTCCGCCCGCACTGCCCCCGTGGATGGCCGGGTCGTATTGTTCTACCCGGATGTCGCCGTTGCCGTATTGGTAGGCGATGAAATAGGGCTTAATCACGCCGATGGATGGGCCAACCGCGCCCACGGCACTGATGCGCACGCCCTCATCGGGTGCTTTCTGGAACAGTAGAATCTCGCGCCCGTACTGGGGGCGCACGGAAAATAGGTAGTTGCTTTTGCCCGAAACGTACGAGTTGCCGTTGGCCCCGCTTGAAATGCGCAGTTCCTTCGGATTCTTGACATTCACGATTTCCAGCCCGAAAGTCTGGCGCATCTTCGGGTTCATGACCACCGAATACCTGAACACCAGCCCGCCAATCAATCCGGCATTGGTGTTGAAGTTGATGCCGTACAGGAATTCGGTCTGGTACTCATCGTCGTCGCTCTCTTGCGCCCAACCCGCCACCGGCAACAAGCAGACGGCCACCAAGAATGTTAGTTTTCGCATCACGGCACAAGAGAATTTGATTCTAAAACTACTGTATTTTTACCTTAACACAAAAACCGCCGGTGCGGTTCTGCGCATATTTGCTAAGAAGCTGTTCGGGTTGATTTTATGGAAGCGAAAAGAGTGGATTTCCGTGCGAGGCGAGCCGTTTTTGAGGGGCGTAGCCAGCGGCTACGGGCCGATAAAACGGTGAAGCCGCAGCCGGAAAGCCGACTTTGCAGCCCATAAAATCAACCCGAACAGCTTCTAAACGTTGCGCCGGCAAAAATAGTACCTTTGCAAATGCCCAAACCCGGTTGCGGCCAAAAATGCGGGCCGGGTTTGGTGTTTCGGGAAGATACTATTTTCTTGGGGACAAATTTTGGCCGAAACCAAGCAGCCGTTTGACCATCCAACCAATTCCAGCAACCATGCCCACCATCATCACCGAATACCAAGGACAACTGCGCACCGAAGCCCGCCACGTGGCTTCGGGCAACACGCTCATCACCGATGCGCCCACCGACAACCATGGCCGGGGCGAGGCATTCTCGCCCACCGACCTCACGTGCGCCTCGCTGGGCAGTTGCATGATGACAATCATGGGCATAGTGGCCGAGCGCGACGGCTTGGACTTGGCCGGAACAACCTTTGAAATCATCAAGACCATGGCCGCCGACCCGAGGCGCATCGGCAAGGTGGAAGTGAGTTTCAAGATGAAAAGCAACGTGCCGATACCGGAGGCGCAACAGGAAAAACTCAAACGCGCCGCCCGTACGTGTCCGGTGGCCTTGAGCCTGCACCCCGACATTGAGCAGGTGGTGACGTTCGCGTTTCCATAATAACCGGAAACCAGACCGGTTGCCTTACTTGCTTACCTCGGCCAGCCGTTGCTTGAGGTCGTTGTAGCTGATGTCCAGGTGTGAGGCATTGAAAACACATTCGCCCTCGCGAATCAGCAGCAACTGCGGCGACTGGTGCTCCACGCCAAACACCTGCGCAATGCGGTTGGAAACCGGGCGGTGGGCAATCAGATCCAAATGGTAGGGTTTTACGCCGGCCATTTCACTGTCTTTCCAATGGCGTTCCAAACGGCTCAGGGCAGTGCCGCTGATGGAGCACCGGGTGCTGTGCTTGAAAATCACCACCGGTTGCAGATGTGATAGCCCCACTATTTCCTGTAGTTGTGCTTCTTGGGTTAAGGGTATCCAATTCATGGTTTTCCGGTTTGCTTGCGGTGATGTTGCGTAACGGTGTTGTTGGGTGTTTGCCAGCCGAGGGCAGGTTTGTGCCTTTTTAAACCTACTATTTTCCGAATAAATTCCCGGTGCGGAAACGGGCGAAAAAGACAAGGGGCGGAGAAACAGGTTTCCAACAAAAAACGCCTTCCGGTGCATGGAAGGCGTTTTTTGTTGTCAGGCATTCAGTTATTTGCCATTTGCGGGCGGTATGCGTCCCGGCTATTTGGGTTTGTCCCAAATCTCGCTTTCGCGCGTGTCATAGCGCGGTTTTTCGTCCTTGCGGCGCATGTGGGCGGGTACAATCCGCTTGCCGCCCATTTTCTTGAGCACCCGTTTGCGGTATTTTTCCCGTTTCTCAAACGAACTGTTTTTCATGCCTCCCCGGTATTTCATGTTCGGATAGGAACCCTGCGGACGTTTGCGCACCAGAATATCGCCTTTGTAAGAGGAAATCTCCTTGGATTTTTTCCGGTACATACTCTTGCGGTCGGGCATGGTCAGCGTTTTGCCATTGCCTTTGAAGTCGGCGAATTGACCGTCGCGCTTCTTCATCATCTTCGTGCGGTAGGCCGGGCTGAGCGTCATCATGCTGCGGGCGTTGGAGTTTGCCTTCAGCGATTGCTTGTACATGGCCATGCCCATGGGGTTGCGGCTGCGGAGCGGCTGCTGGGCGGGCTGTTTGTTCAGGTTTATGTTTCGCGGATTGTTAATGTCCAGCGCATCGCCGGGGCGGCGCACCCGTACCAGCATGGCGCGCGGGTCGGAGTTGCGCTTCAGGCTTTGCCGCGCCATCTGTTTGCCCACCGCATTGTTGCCGGGAGCGGGCGTTGAAACACCTTTTTCCGAACGCTTGCCCGAGTATTCCTTCTGTTTCTGGCGTGTTTCGGCTTTGGTCGGCACGCGTACCAACTGCCCGTAAACGGGCATGATGCAACACAAACCGCACACCATCAAGCAGATGCACATCCACTGGCTTTTGCCAAAGCCGTGTCGGAAGAACCGGGAGTGCGGACGCATTTTGTTCAGGTGCTGCATAGCTTAAGTGCCTTTGTACTCTTTGCGCGGGTCGGTGCGCTTGACTTTATTGCGTGCCATCGGCTTTTTGCTGACGATGCCGTTCTTGTCGCGTTTTACGCGCACCATCGGAAATTCGGAGGTGGTCTTCTTGTCGCCCGAACCGGCACTTTCACCACCGTCATCGGCGGGTTTGGTGGCGTTGGTTTCCACTTTCCAGTCTGTCTTGTCGCCGCCGCCAGCCGAACTGCCCGTGCTGGTACCCGACCCCGTTCCTTCCCAATAAATGGGGCAACTGCTTTTGCGGCCGCACGAAGCCAGCAGGAGCAAGGTTGTGGACGCGAAAAATAGTATGTTTTTCAAGGGTGAAACCATGGGTCTGTAAAGTATTGATGGTCAAACGGATAAAGTTACGCTATTCGCTTGTGTGTATAACGGTGCTGGCGGCAAAATATTAAAGCCGGTTGATTTGTGCGCAACCTTAATCCCGGCGATTGCTTTTAAACCGCCCCCGCCAAACCGGTTGCACCAAACCAATAGCAAGGTAACGGCTGGATCGGTCAATTTCCGTGCCTTTTTGCGGAATTCTTTGTCCGGGTAAGAAAAACCGATTAAATTGTTCCGAGCCTTAGACTTTTGCCTTTCACATTCCAACCTCGCATGAAACGAATCGTTGAGAAACATTCCTTGGCTATCCGCTGGTTTCACTGGATCAACTTTCCGGTGCTCTTCACCATGATCTGGAGCGGAATGCTCATCTACTGGGCGTATGATCCGTACAAGATGCAAATCGGCGGTGTGGTGCTGGTTTCGTTCTTTCCGGATTGGCTTTACAAGGCTTGGGGCATTCCTTTCCGGCTGGGCGAAGGCATGGCGTGGCACTTTGTTTTCATGTGGATTTTCACCGTCAATGGCATTTTGTACGTGGCCTACACGCTCGTTTCGGGCGAGTGGCGGCTGCTTCTGCCCAACCGGCAATCGTTTAAGGAAGCGTGGCTGGTGGTACTGCACGACGTGGGTTTGCGCAGGCAAGCACCAGCGCAGCAGAAATACAATGGTGCGCAGCGCATCGCCTACACGGCGATCCTTGTCATGGGCGTTGGGTCGCTGCTCACGGGGCTGGCCATTTATAAGCCCATTCAGGTGGCGTGGCTGACCAATGCGCTGGGTGGCTACCAGGCGGCGCGGCTTGAACATTTCGTGCTCACCATCGGCTACGTGCTGTTTTTTTTGATTCATGTGGCACAAGTGGTGCGGGCTGGCTGGAACAATTTCCGGGGCATGGTGGCCGGTTTTGAAGTGGTGGACGAGCCGCCTGCCGAACCGGTGGCAAAATAGTATGTTTTGAAAAGGCCAAACCTGCTGCCCGAAACATCCGCCCGCGCCGGTCAAATATCCTCACGGCTTCATTCCACGGTTCCAGATGGGCTTGTTTGCCCGCAATCATTCCAAGCCATCACAAGATCCGCATTCAAAAATAGTATGTTTGAAAACAACCAAACCCGCCTTGCCCATTGCTGGCGCACCGCGAACCCATCGGTTGCACCTCCCAACCGCCCGGCAAGCCGAAGCCTGGCCGGATTTGCCCACACCGCGATACGGGTGCGTCGGCTGGCAACCATGCGTATGCTCCTGCTCATTTGCGTTCTCCTTGGCTTGGCCGCACCCGCGCAAGCACAACAATTTGCGGGTTCCTGGATTTCCACCTCCGCCGATTCGCTGACCAAACCCAATACGTGGCACTGCTTCCGCAAAACGGTGCGGATTGGCAAAGTCCCGCCCAATGCCCTGCTGCGGCTGGCCGCCGACAGTAAGTATTGGCTTTATGTCAATGGCAAAATGGCGGTGTATGAGGGAGGCCTGAAACGAGGCCCGAACCCCCGCGACACGTATTATGATGAGGTGGACATTGCCCCGTTCCTGAAACGGGGGCGCAATACGGTGGCCGTGCTGGTCTGGTTTTGGGGCGGCAGGGGTTTCACGCACAAAAACAGTGGCCGCTGCGGGCTGTATGCCGATTGCGCCGCGCTTGGCCTCACGTCTGGTTCCAACTGGAAAGCACGGCAGAACCCGGCGTACCAGCCATCGCAACTGCCCAAACCGAACCTCCGCCTGTCGGAGCCGAATATCCGCCACGATGCCAGCGTGGACGAAGCCTTTGCCATGAGTGCAAGGCCGCGTTCAAGGTGGTATGCCAATGCCTATGACGATTCGGCTTGGCCGGTGGCGGTGAAGGCCGGACCGGTTCCGGTGGCTCCGTGGAACGCACTGGTCAAACGGCCGATTCCGTTGTTCAAGGACTTGGGGATACACGATTACGTTTCCGTAGTCCGCCGTCCGGGACAGTCAGGAACCGACACGCTGGTGTGCAGGCTGCCGTACAGCGGCCATTTTTCGCCGGTGCTGAAAGTGCGGGCAAAAGCGGGGCGGCGCATTTTCATGGGTTCGGACACGTATTATATGGGTGCCCTCAGCCCAACCGACTCGCTGTACACGATTGGGTCGGAGTACATTACCAAGAACGGCGTGCAGACCTATGAATCGTTCGGATGGCTGTCGGGCCACGAAATACGCTATGTGCTGCCCAGCGATGTGCGGGTGGTTTGGGTGCGGTATCGTGAAACGGGTTACAACGCCACCTTTGCCGGATCATTTTCATGCAGCGACCCATTGCTGACGCGGCTTTGGCAAAAAGCCCAGCGGACACTGTACGTGAATATGCGCGACAATTACATGGACTGCCCCGACCGGGAGCGGGCACAATGGGCGGGCGATGGGGCATTGGAAATGGCCCAGGCGTTTTATGCCCTTGATACCAACAGTTTTGCCCTGAGCCGGAAACTTTACTTGGACTTGGCAAATTGGCAGCGACTCGACAGTGTGATCTATAATCCCGTGCCGGAAGACAATTGGAAAAGCGAACTGCCCGCCCACGGCCTGATGCCCCTGAGTGAATTGGACCGGTATTTTCGCCACACCCACGATACGGCTACCGTGCGGCACGTATATCCAGCCCTGCGCCGCTATCTGGCGGTTTGGAAGCAGCAAACCACCGGGCAACTCGTGTACCGGAAAGGTGGGTGGGACTGGGGCGACTGGGGTGAAAACCAAGACTTAGTGCTGATCCAGCATGGCTGGTATGTGAGAGCCTTGCAGACCGCCCAAGCAATGGCTCACCTGCTGAACCACAAAGACGATGCGCTACGGTACGGGCAAAAAATAGCCGCCATCACCTCGTTTCTGAACGGGCCTGACTGCTGGAACGGCATTGCCTACCATCATAAAAGCCACACCGGCCAAACCGATGACCGGGCAAACGCCCTGATGATTCTGACCGGCGTTGCCGACTCCGTTAAGTGGGGGGCGGTGGCACGGGTGCTGGCACAACAGGAACACGCCAGCCCTTGGATGGAAAAATTCGTATTGGAAAGCCTGTTTCGCATGAACCGCCCACAACAAGCACTGGATCGGATGAGGCGGCGATACCGCGCCATGACCGAGTCGGCGTTTTCGACCCTGTGGGAACTTTGGCGTTATGAACTGAGCGAAGCCCACGGCAATACGGGCTACAACCATGGCTGGGCGGGTGGGCCGCTGGTGCTGATGTCGGAGTACATTGCGGGCGTGTCGCCCAGTAACGAAAAAGAAAACGCCTACTTTGTCCGGCCGCTGCTGACGGATATCGCACAAGTGGAGGCAACCGTGCCGACCAAACAAGGGCCGTTGCGTGTGAATATCACAAGAACCGATGGAAACATTTCGCTGACATTGGATGTGCCACCAAACACGGCGGTTTCGGCAACCTTGCCCTTGATGGCAGAGCCTTTCGTGTTCCGGTCGCTTGATGGCCGTGAATGGCCGACAGACAATGCCCGAACATCGTCCGGAACGGTGGTTGTCGGCCCTGGGCGGCACATCTTGCAAGGCCGAACCAAGTGATGGACACCGGCCATTCTTGATCTTCCGATTACTTTCCGGCTTGAAATATCCGAAGAATACCATGGAACCAGAAACCCCCGAATTACCCGCCAAACCCCAAACACCGCTCACGGTTGAGCAGCAGGCCCGCCGCCGCACAATCAAGGCGTTTGCGTGGTTTGGCGCGGCAAGTTTGCTGCCGTTTGGCGTTTGGAAACTGATCAAAAGCCAGCCCCGCGCAGGCGGAATACCCCAATCGCTCAGGAGTGTGCTTGACCGAAACGGACAGTTGGCGAACACGTATTTCAGCAACGCCAAGCTGGCTCCCACGTTTCCCAAATCCATGGCCGCCAAGCGGGTGCGCGTCAATGGCCGCGACGGGCTGAAAACGCCGCTGGATAAAGAAGCGTGGCGGCTGGAAATCAGCCAGCCGGGCGTGTCGCCGCTGGCACTCACGCTTGACGACATCCGGGGTTTCCCCAAGCATGAAATCGTGTTTGAATTCAAGTGCATCGAGGGCTGGAGCCAGATACAACATTGGGGCGGCACGCGGTTTTCGGATTTTGTGCAACGCTACAACTTAGGCACGCGCAACGGAAAAGATGCGCAACAGGATTCGGATTGGTTTGACTACGTAGGAATGCAAACACCTGACCGCAAGTATTATGTGGGCATTGATATGCGCAGCGCCCTGCACCCGCAAACGATGCTGTGTTACGAGATGAACGGCCAGCCGCTCGACGACGCGCACGGCGCACCGCTCCGGCTGATTATCCCGGTAAAGTACGGCGTGAAAAACCTGAAGCGCATCGGCACCATCAGTTTCAGCGACCAGCGTCCGCGCGACTTCTGGGCCGAGCGGGGCTACGACTACCACATCGGTTTGTGAAGTAATCAGTCCGTAGTCCACGGCAGACAGTCCACAGATAAGGCAGGTTCGGGCCTTTTGGCCACCCAATATCGGCCAGCAAAATAGTATCTTCCCGAAAGCTGAAAGCCCCGTCTTTAGCGGGGGCCAAACCCGCTTGTTCGTCTGGAAGCCGATGCGTGATACCGGTCTGACACACAGTGTCTGACCTATGTTCCCAAAATAGTATCTTTTGAAAAGCCGAAACCCAAGCCTCCCCCAACCCCCGAAGGAGGCTTTCGGCTCCCCCTTCGGGGGTTGGGGGGCTTTTCAATAATCCAGCAGCGATTTAATCTTCGCTTCCATGCGCTGGCGGGGCAGGAAATCGCGTTCCAATACCGGCGAAAAAGGCACGGCGGTGTCCAAGCTGCCTTCGCGCATGACAGGTGCGTCAAGGTGCGCAAAGCAGTTTTCACCAATCCAAGCGGCAATTTCGGCACCGATGCCGCCCGTCAGCGTGTCTTCGTGTACCACCAGCACCTTGCCCGTTTTTTTCACGCTGGCGGCTACGGTTTCCTTGTCCCATGGCAGCAACGTCCGCAAATCAATGATGTCAACGGCGGGTTTGGCCTCCAGCGAAGATACTATTTCCTGTGCCCAATGCACGCACAGGCCGTAGGTCACAATCGTCAGTTCGTCGCCTTCGGTCACGAGTGCGGCCTTACCCACCGGAACCGTGTAATATTCTTCCGGCACCGGCCCGGATACGGAGCGGTACATGAACTTATGCTCGAAATATAAGTACGGATTCGGGTCTTCGATGGCCGCATTGAGCAGGCCTTTGGCATCGTATGGATTGGACGGATAGACGATTTTCAGGCCCGGCGTGTGGAAAAACCATGCTTCGTTTGATTGTGAATGGAACGGCCCGGCGGCGGTGTTGGCTCCCGTCGGCATCCGTATCACCACATCGGCGTGCTGCCCCCAGCGGTAGTGGCTCTTGGCCAGATTGTTGATGATCTGGTTGAAGCCGCACGTCACAAAATCGGCAAACTGCATCTCCACCATCGCCTTGCGGCCCTTAATGGACAAGCCAAATGCCGCCCCGATAATGGCCGATTCACAGAGCGGCGTGTTGCGCACCCGCTCCTTGCCAAACTGCCGCACAAAGCCATCGGTGATTTTGAACACGCCGCCGTATTCGCCAATGTCCTGCCCCATCAATATTAAATTCGGATGGCGTTCCATGCTCTGCCGCAAGGCATCGGAAATGGCATCAATGAAGCGCAAAACCCCACCCCCGGCCCCTCTCCGTAGGGGAGGGGAGGTTTTTGGCTCCCCCTCCTTCGGAGGGGGTTGGGGGGAGGCCCTGTACATATCCGCCAACTCGCGGTTGGTGTCGGCTTGGGGTTCGGGCTGCTCGAAGGCGGTGGACAAGCCTTGTTCGATTTCCTTTTTTATTTCCGCCCGAAATTCTTCTACTTGACTGAAAGTCAACACATTGTAATCCATGAGATATTTCTCATAATTGCCCAGCGGGTCTTTCTTTTCCCATTCCTCCGTCAATTCCTTGGGCACGTATTTGGTACCGGAAGCCTCTTCGTGGCCGCGCATCCTGAAAGTCATGGCTTCTAATAGTACGGGGCGCGGCTGTTTGCGCATGGTTCGTGCCAATTGCGAAACCATGTCGTACACTTCCAAGATATTGTTGCCGTCCACTTGAAACGCCTCCATGCCGTAGCCGATGCCCTTGTCAACAAAATTGCGGCAGCGGAACTGTTCGCGACTGGGTGTGGAAAGCCCGTAGCCGTTGTTTTCGATTAGGAAAATAACGGGCAGATCCCAGACGGCGGCCACGTTCAGGGCTTCGTGGAAGTCGCCCTCGCTGGTGGCCCCGTCGCCGCTGAACGCCAGCGTGACCTTCGGGTTGCGGGCTATTTTGTCGGCCAGCGCAATGCCATCTGCTACGGCGAGTTGCGGCCCCAAGTGCGAAATCATACCGACAATGTGCTGCGCGTGCGTGCCGAAATGAAAAGACCGGTCGCGGCCGTGGGTGTAGCCGGTGGCCTTGCCCTGCCATTGCGCAAAAAGCTTGTCGAACGGGCAGTTGCGGGCCGTGAACACGCCCAGATTGCGATGCATGGGCAGTATGTATTCGTCCGGCTCCAAAGCCATTGTCGCGCCAACGGCAATGGCCTCCTGCCCAATACCCGAAAACCACTTGGAAATGCGGTTCTGCCGCAGCAAAATCAGCATTTTCTCCTCAATCAGGCGCGGCTTGAGCAGGGCGCGGTAGAGTTCAATTAATACGTCGTCGGAATAATGCTTGCGGTCGAAATGCATTGGTTTTTTATTCAGAGATAAATATCGGGTTGGAATTCTCGCGCCGAGATAGGAATCTCGGTACATGGGCGGCACGAGGTAAGAACCTCGCGCCAGTTTATTTTAGCATTCAAAATTCCGAATCGGAAAAATAGTATCTTTTCAAAACACCAAACCCGCCGGTTCCCTTCACTGGTTTGCCATTAAGGCTGAACAATTCGGGGCTGTTGTTTTGTTTGCCATGACAAAGTTGTGGTTATTTCCGAAATTTTAACCAACGGGAAATCTTTTATCCGAAATCTCACCTTCATAAGTATGATTCATTACCAGCATTTCACCCTGGACAACGGCCTTCAAGTGTACGTCCACGAAGACCATACAACGGCCATGGCGGCGTTCAATATCCTTTACAACGTCGGTTCGCGCGATGAGGACGAAGACCGCACGGGCTTTGCGCACCTGTTCGAGCACCTGATGTTTGGCGGCAGCCGCAACATACCCTCTTATGACGAGCCGTTGCAGCGCGTGGGCGGCGAGAACAACGCCTTCACCTCGTCGGACATTACCAATTATTACATCACGCTGCCAGCGGCGAACCTGGAAACGGCCTTTTGGCTGGAATCAGACCGGATGATGGGCTTGTCGTTTGACCCGGAGGTGCTGGAAGTGCAGCAAAAAGTGGTGATCGAGGAGTTCAAGCAACGCTACCTGAACCAGCCTTACGGCGACGTGTGGCTGCATCTGCGTCCGCTGGCCTATCAAGTGCATCCGTACCGCTGGGCAACCATCGGCAAGGACATCTCGCACATTGAACAGGCCACGCTTGACGATGTGCGGGCGTTTTTTTACAAGTATTATGTGCCCAACAACGCGGTGCTGGTGGTGGCGGGCCATGTGACGCTGGAGCAGGTAAAACAATTGTGCGGCAAATGGTTCGCGCCAATTCCCGCTGGCAAAACCTACCACCGCCAATTGCCGGCAGAACCCGCGCAGACGCAGGAGAGAAGGCTGGAAATGGAAGCGAAAGTGCCCTTGGACGCGCTGTACAAGGCTTTCCATGTGCCGGGAAAAATATCGGACAGCTACTATGCCGCTGACTTGCTGGGCGACATCTTGGGGCGTGGCAAATCGTCGCGGTTGCACGAGAACCTGGTGAAAAAGCAGCCGCTTTTCAGCAATATCGCCGCCTACGCCATGGGTTCCGAAGAGCCGGGCTTGCTGGTGGTGCAGGGCCAGGTCAACGGCGGAGTGACTTTGGAAAAGGCCGAAAACGCAGTGAACGAACTGCTGGCCGAACTATTGGAAAACGGCGTGCCGGAAGCGGAACTCGAAAAAGTGAAAAACCAATCGGAATCGTCGTTGGTGTTTTCGGAAGTGGAATTGCTGAACCGCGCCATGAACCTGGCTTTTTACGCCAACCTCGGCGATGCCGGGGAAGTGAACCGCGAAACCGAACGCATCCAAGCCATAACCACGGCGGATATGCGCGCCATGGCCGCTACGGTCTTGAATCCAAGCAATTCGTCCACGCTTTGCTACCGGGCAATGAACCAATGACCGGCCAATTTGCCGACCGGGAGGTTTGGGTGTTTTGAAAGATACTATTTTCTGAAAGACGAATGATGGATGAGGGAATGGAACATATGAATCAGAATGGTAGAGACGTTGCAATGCAACGTCTTTGTTTCCAATGGGAATGTTTCTGGTATTGATGCCGCCGACTTCAAACATTGCGCATGAGACGTTGCGGTGCAACGTCTCTACGATAAATCAAATCCTGATTGCGGCGGGTGTTTGTCCCGGAAAAAATTTGCTGTATTTGTTGCAACATTAAATGTATATACATACATTTGTTGCGCTAACCGGAATCATCCGTAAGAAAAATTAGTTTTCCATTCATTCACCCAAAACCATCTTTCAATCACATGAGCAAGCTAACCCTATTCGCAGCGGCGGTTGCCGTTTTCGCAACCATCAACATTGCCGCAGCCGACAATGGCGGTAAACCCGCCAAAAAAGCCCCGACAACCTTCAAAGCCGACTTGGCCAAGAGCACAATGGCTTGGAACGGCAAGAAAGTGACCGGCGAACACTCGGGTACCATCAAGTTATCGGATGGCTCGCTGGCCGTGGACGGTGGCAAACTGAAAGGCGGCTCGTTTGACATTGACATGAACAGCATCGTATGCACCGACCTGACCGACAAGGAGTACAACGACAAGTTTATCGGGCACATGAAATCCGAGGATTTCTTTAACACGGCCAAGTTTCCCAAAGCCACCTTCAAAATCACGAAAGCGACTCCGAAAGGCGGCAACAAGTACGACGTGACCGGAGATTTGACGGTGAAGGGAATCACCAAGCCGGTCAGTTTCCCGGCCGTGGTGACCATGAGTGCAGGCCAAGCCGAAGCAACCGGCAAAATCACGATTGACCGCACCAAGTATGACATTCGTTACAACTCGAAAACGTTTTTTGCCAGCATCGGCGACAAGGCGATTTACGATGACTTCACGATTGATTTCAAATTGGTGGCCGCCAAATAGACCGGCAGGTTTCACGTTTTTGAAACATACTATTCTACCCAACAAAAAACCCCGCCGACGCGGGGTTTTTTGTTGGCTGGGTTGTCCGGAATTTGCAATCCCGGACGCGGGGCGGTGGATTTGTAATCCGCGTTGGAAAGGAAATTCTCAGCTTTCGCGGTGGATGAGCTGCTCCACAAAATCGCGCAGGGGTTGTTTGCGGGCTTCCGGCACGGCAATGTTTTCGAGGCATTGCAAGCCTTCGTCGAAAAAGCCGTTCATTTTGACTTCGGTTATGTTCCTGATATTTAGGCTGTTGTATATTTCCGTTACGGCACGCACTTTTTCCAGCGGATCGAATTCTTGGGTATTCAGCCAATCTTTCAGGGTTTCGGCGGCGTTGCCTTTGGCCAATTCCAAGGCTTCGATGAGCAGAAACGTCTTTTTGTTAGCCAGAATATCGCCGCCTACCTGCTTGCCAAACTTGGCTT
>JANPIL010000268.1:0-3573 GCA_031424975.1 Sphingobacteriales bacterium | reverse complement strand
ATCCGCAAGCTCAACTTCACGCTGCTGCTCGATGCCTTCCAACAGATTGCCAGTCAGTCGTTTGCGGATGAAAAGTTGGACGGATATTACGCCATTCCGCACAACGAAAAATACCTGTTCGACTTGCTGGTGCGCAACGTGAAGGCGGGCGGTTTCACAACTGACATCGGCATTAACCGCGCGGAAAAAAACGTGGGGACAAACGCCGCTTTCCAGCACGACGGCCAGATTGACGATTGGGGCGATTTGTCGGTCTTTTACGGCTACCAAGAACTCGATGCCCAAAACCTGCAATTAGTGGAAGGCAAAATGTATCCCGGCAAACCGCTGACGGCCAGCGAACTGGCAAAGCTGGACGTTTGGGATTTGCTGGAACAAGGCTACCTTGCCGCGCGGGTCAAGGATTCGGTGCCGAAAAAACGGGCGGGTTTGGCCTTTCCCATCCATACTATTTCGCCCACCGAAACATTTGAACCGGGAGTGGGGGAGGGGAAATCGGCTAGTTTCCTGCTCTCCGAAAACGGCGTGATCCGTTATGCGGTGGTCAACGGTTTTTTGCACGAATTGGGGAAAACCGCTCCCCGCAAGGAAAATGAGTAGGGCTTACGCCAGATTTTTTGCCGTGGACTGCCGACTGTGGACTGCCGACTAAAATAGTATCCCCGCTAAAGACGGGGCTTTCAGCTTTCAAAAACCCCAAACTTACCCCGCATGGCTTTAAACTACGTCTGGATAGCTTTTTTTCTCATCGCCTTTGCTGTCGCGCTGTTCAAGCTCATTTTCTTGGGCGACACGGAAGTTTTCAAGACCATCATTGACGGCACGTTTGACACAGCCAAAGTCGCCATCATGGAAATTGCCTTGCCGCTGGCGGGCATCATGACGTTTTTCCTGGGCATCCTCAACATCGGCGAAAAGGCGGGGGCCATCCGGCTGCTGTCGCGCATCATCGGGCCGTTTTTCACGCGGCTGTTTCCCGAAGTGCCTGCCAACCACCCGGCCAGCGGACAGATGATGATCAACTTTTCGGCCAATATGCTCGGCTTGGACAATGCCGCCACGCCCTTCGGGTTGAAAGCGATGCAGAGTTTGCAGGAACTGAACCCCGACAAGGAAACCGCTTCCAACGCCCAAATCATGTTTCTGGTGCTGCACACGGCCGGGCCGGTGCTGATTCCGCTATCCATCATGGCGCAACGGGCCTTGCTCGGGGCCGCCAATCCGTCTGATATATTCATTCCGTGCCTGATCGGTACGTACGTCACCACGTTTATTGGGATGCTTTCGGTGGCCATCTTCCAAAAAATCAACCTGTTGCACCCGGTGGTGCTGGCGTGGTTGCTCGGAATCACCGGCATGGTCGGTCTGCTGCTTTGGTACTTGTCGGGCCTGGACAAGGCGCAACTGGAACTGTTTTCCAAGGTGGCCGGGCCGCTGATTCTGTTCATCATCATCACGGCTTTCATTGCGGGCGGCATCCGCAAGCGCATCAATGTGTTCGACGCGTTCATTGACGGAGCCGTGGAAGGATTCGGCATTTCGCTCAAAATCCTGCCCTATCTGGTGGGTATGCTGGTGGCCATCAGCGTGTTGCGTAATTCGGGCGCACTCGGCTACGTTGTCGGTGCGCTGGGAAACCTGTTTGCCGCGCTGGGCATGAACACCGATTTTGTGCCCGCCCTGCCCGTGGCGTTGATGAAGCCATTCAGCGGCAGCGGCGCACGCGGCCTGATGATTGAAACCATGAAAACGCACGGCGCGGATTCATTCGTGGGGCGGCTGGCGTGCATTTTCAACGGCTCGGCCGATACCACTTTCTACATCGTGGCCATGTATTTCGGTTCGGTGGGCATCAAGAAAGTCCGCTACGCCATCGCCGCCGGACTGATTGCCGACTTCGTGGGTGTGATTGCGGGGATTTTGCTGGCGTACCTGTTTTTCAAGTGATTTGGAAATAGTATCTTTTGGAAAGGCAAAACCCCACCCGAAACCGTCATTGCGAGAAATGAAGCGGTAGCGGAATAACGAAGTAATTCATTTCGGAGCCGGAGGCTGTTTGGTTGCAAAGGTCTTCACACAACCAAATTACCGGGTTTTTGTACTAAAGGTCATGGTTAGCCAAACACTAATTAAATCCTGTCCGTGTATAATCGCTTCTCACACCAAATCCGGACCATTTATAATAAGGTAGTTCCGCCGCAACCCATAGAATGAGCAACACCATGGAAAAAATCGAGTTGAAGGGCTTTTTCGCAATGACTGACTACTCCTTAACACATCATATCGTACTTATAAGAAGCACTGTTGTTGTAAATGGAGAACCACGCAACACAGATGTTTTATTCTCAGGTACATTTTATATTGAATTTGCAACCATGCTTGAAGATTTGATGGTTGAGCAAGGAAATGAAGACGATCTGAACTATGTTAAGATGCGTTCCAATGGACAGGCAGTTTTGGGGAAAGTATTTGTTATCCATTCAGGAGGAGTCAAATACTACATAGGGGCCAGGCAAATGGAAATATTGGAAAACAGTTTGGATATTCTTGAAACCAGCATCGGTGCCAAAAAACACCTGTATAATCCACCAGCGCGGTGATAATAGTACCAAGGGAAAGATGAAGCCGGATTCGACAAATAACAAGTAGGCTGTTGTATATGAAAGCAATTCAAATCATTGGACTGGCATGAAAGTGATTTTCCACAGACTCCCGAGGCTGTTTTTATGCATGGCGGTTTACCTGACATATTCCTGCGGGAAAAGCGGCGAAGGAACCCGGATATATTATCCCAATGGCAGCCTCAGGGAAAAGACAGAGTATACCGACCGGGAAAAAGACCGGTACATCATGTACGAATACTATGAGACGGGCAGGCTGAAGTCCGTGTCCGAGAAGCAAAGCGGCAGGATGGATGGCGTTTCCAAGATTTACGGTGAGAACGGGAAATTGAAGACCGAGGCAAACTGGAAAAACGACAGCATGAACGGCGAGACCAGGTATTACCTTCCGAATGGAAAACTTGACGAGGCAATTCATTGGAAAGACAACCTGCTTCATGGAAAGGGAGAGCATTATTATGAGGACGGCAAACTAAAGGATGTCAGTTTTTACAGGAATGGCAGGAGAAACGGATTCTTCGTATCCTATACGCAGGCAGGCAAGGTATCGACAAAGACACTGTTTGCCGGTGACACTTTGGTTTACTCCGCCTTTTACAACAGAGACGGCAGTTTCGGCCTGGGTGGTGCCTCCCCCATAACTTTCCCCGAAAAGGATACCATCCTCCTTGGGGAGACCTACAGGGTGACGATACGGTTCATGTTTCCGATACGTGGTGATTTGAGGCTTTACACCGGTAAGCTCAACGGTGATAACCAAATGGTGAAAAAGACCGGGGAACTGACCAGAAATGCGGATAATTCGTTCATGTATTCGGAGACGGCACGAAAAACGGGGTTGAACACCATTCCGTTCTTAGTGGTTCATAAGTCCGTTCCCGGCGATACGCTTTCTCCCGGCGGCATAGTTTTGAAACACTCCTATCATGTTAAATAGAATCCGGTAATGTCA
>JANPIL010000267.1:0-7432 GCA_031424975.1 Sphingobacteriales bacterium | reverse complement strand
TGGCCTTGCTGGGCTGGAACGACGGCTCGGAACGCGAGATTTTCTCCATGGACGAACTTGTGCAGGCTTTTTCGCTGGAACGGATCCACAAGGCCGGCTCCAAGTTCGACATCCGCAAGGCCAAATGGTTCAACCAGCACTACCTGCGGGCCAAACCCGACAGCGAACTGGCGGGGTATTTGCAAGGCGCACTCCGCGACAAGGGAATTGTGTGCGACCCGGACAAGGCCCTGAAAATCGTCCGCCTGATGAAGGAGCGGGTCACTTTCCCGCAGGAACTTCATGAACAGACGGAATTCATTTTTACCGCACCCGGAACCTATGAGCAAGCCGTAGCGCAAACCAAATGGACAGCCGACGCGGTAGGCGTGATGGAAGGCTTTAAAAACGACTTGCCCGCCATGCCCGAATTTGCCGCCGAAGCCATTAAACACACATTGCACACAGTAGCCGAACGCTTGAACATAAAAACCGGAAAGGTGATGCCTGCCCTGCGCCTGGCCATCACCGGCACCAGCCACGGCCCGGATCTAATGCAGACTATGGAAATCATTGGGCGGGAAGAGACCGTGCGGCGCATCCGGACGGCTATTGCCCAACTGCCGGTAGCGGGCTGAAGAGAGTTGCTTTGTTTCTTTGCGAAAACCTTTACGCCCTTTGCATGGAATTGATTTTTCACGCAAAGGGCGCGAAGAAAAATGCGCGAAGACCGCAAAAACCATCAGCGAAAACAGTATCTTTCAAAAACGCCAAACCTCTATACTCAACAATCGCGTACTACTGTAAAATTTAATTGGGATTGATACACTTGTTTAGCCCAAAAGTAAAATGATGAAATACGCACCTGTATATGCTTTGTCCTTGCTGGTTATTTTTTATTCTTCTTGTAAGGGACAAAACAGAACTGACCTGCCAAAATTTACAATCAAGCCCCAACCCAAAATCACTTCCCGCGAATTTTACAGCGTCACTCGTAATACAATAGACGCAGGCAAAGACGTGATAATACAAAACAGCTTCCCAAAAGGTGGGCCATACAAACATCCAACAGGAAAAAGATTTGGACGTGGAATATTTTGGACTCGTGTAATTAATGAAACAGCTACTCCGTTAGAAATCACTATTAATTTTCCTGCGGATTCATTCCCGGTTCCTCCTTCACCTGACTCCTATGTAAAATTATTTCTACCTCCGAATACAATGACACTCGATAAAGTATCATTGTATGACTATGGTGCAACAGGTTTAATATCTTTTTTTGATACTAGCCTTAATAAATCGACCATGTTACAGAAAACGATCAACCCTAAAGAGGAATACCTTTTCTATATCGCATTGCTCATGCAGGTGCCTGATAATGGTCCCGTACGAACTGAAATTGTGTTAAAAGACAAAGACCTTTTTTATAAAATTAGTATAGTCCCGCACTTTGATTCTGTATTAATTCCCTGCGGACATATCATTATTAAAAAATGAAGGATTAAACAAGTATATCATTTTCATTTAATTTCTGACAGCCATGGCAAAGAAAAAAGAGAATCCCGACGAGAAACCAAAAGTACATCCTGAACTGGAAGGCTTTGAGTTGAATGTCAACTCTTTTGGCGAAATCACCACCAATTTTGACATCGACAAGGTGAACGAGTTCCTGAACCGCAAAGTGGACGACAAGAAACTGCGCAACCGGAAGGACAAGAAAAACCCGTAGTATTGAAAAACCATCCCTATCCACTTAACCCTTCCTATCCATGCAATCGCACGAAATTGACTACAAGATTATTGGCGAGGACATCCAGATCGTGGAAATAGAACTGGATCCGAACGAGACCGTCATTGCCGAAGCCGGCAGCATGATATACATGCACGAAGGCATCCAGTACGAAACCAAAATGGGCGATGGCTCGGCTCCCAACAGCGGCTTCATGGGGATGCTCAAAAACGTGGGTTCGCGGCTGCTCACCGGCGAGTCGCTGTTCATGACGCACTTCACCAACCGGGGGGCGACCCGCAGCAAGGTGGCGTTTGCCGCGCCGTATCCGGGCACGGTGCTGCCCATTAACCTGAGCCAGATTCCGGGCAACACACTAATCGCCCAAAAGGACAGTTTCCTGTGCGCCGCCCTGGGAACGAGCATTTCCATCCACTTCAACCGCAAGTTCGGGGCCGGTTTTTTCGGGGGCGAGGGGTTTGTGCTGCAAAAGATGCGGGGCGACGGGCTGGCGTTCATCCACGCGGGCGGCGTGGTCATTGAAAAGCAGCTCAGCAACGAAACCCTGCGCGTGGACACGGGCTGCGTGGTTGCCTTCGAGCCGGGCATCGACTTCGACATCCAGCAGGCGGGTGGCCTGCGTTCAATGGTGTTTGGCGGCGAAGGCCTGTTTCTGGCAACGCTGCGCGGCACGGGCCGCGTGTGGTTGCAATCCATGCCGATTTCCAAGCTGGTGGCGGCGTTGGCTCCCTACGGCGGTAACAGCAACAAGGAAAGCGGTTCGGTGCTGGGCGGCCTGGGCGGCTTGCTGGATGGCAGGTGACCGTAGCACACGCTTCAGCTTGTGCAAAACCGCAGGTTTCACACTTTTGAAAGATACTATTTTCCAAGGTATCTTTTGGCTTTCAGCCAAGCGAGTCACAGACTCAGAATTAATCGTCACGCGTTTAAAACGCGCGACAGCCGTATATCACGCCTGCTTTCCAGTTGCGGCACGGCTGGCAGTCATGCCGCAACCTGTTTACCGCTTATAGTTTTCCACGTATCCCGGCACGGATATTCCGGCTTTCAGGTGCGCATCCGCAACCGGAAGCTGCGGCAGCAGTTTCAGCGGCAGCACCCCCGCCCACACGTCCAGCTCCATGTCTTCGGGATCATCGCCCACGCCGCCCATGCGGATTTTGGCCGATGCTTCTTCCAGCGGGATTGAAACCACCATCGTTTTCGTCATCTCGCTTTTGTCGGGCTGGCGCGCCTCCGCCCAACGCCCTGGAATCATGTGTTCGGTAAAACGCTCCAAAGACAGCCACTTTTCCGCTTCATCGTCAACCAGTTGCGTTTTGCCAAACAGCACCACCGACCGGTAGTTGACGGAGTGATGAAACGCCGAACGTGCCAGCACCAAGCCATCCAGCAGCGTCACGGCCACGCACACATCAGTGCCTTTGGCGAGTTCGCGAAAAAAATGGCTGCCCACCGAACCGTGCAGATAGATTTTGTTTCCGATGCGGCAATAACCCGTCGGGATGATAAACGGCTGCCCATCGAGCACGTAACTGACGTGGCACACCAATGCCTCGTCCAGAATGGCGTGAATGGTTTCGGTGTCGTGGCTACCGCGTTTGGCAAGCCGGGTGATGGTGGTTTTTTCGGTGGGTTGCATGGGATTTGGGCTTTTTGGAAGATACTGCTTTGTTGCCGTTCCGGCACGGATGGGTTTGGGCTTTTGGAAAGATACTATTTCGGAAAAACCGCAACGCCGGTCAGACACTGTGCGTCAGACCGTGAGTGGAAGCCGGCTTTCGGAAGAAGTGCGCGGAGCCGTCTTGGCATTGTGCGCCCAACTCTCCCGCAATGACGCATTTTTTTTGCGCATCCCCCAATCACCACTTAACCGATTTCGCCCCGCAAAAACGTGCGGATTAAAAATTTTGACCCGTTTGCCACCGCCAAATGCGCGTAAAAAGCATATTTTAGCGTCCGGCTTCCATTGTGAGCCTCCACCATGCACCGCCCGCAACCGTGTTCGACCACCGCATCCACCCATCCGTCACCTCCTTTTTATCCGGCAGAAAACTTGACATCACGGGCCGCGACAATACCTTTTATACACGCTTCATCGCCAATGCCGCCGCCATCCATGATTTGTACCACCAACTCTACGGCCAGCATCCGCTTGGTCCCGCACATTATCCAAAATTGCTCCAAACCATTGCGCAAGCCCATGAAAACCGGCCGGAAAACATCCGGCGGAAAGACTTTGAAAAGGAAACGCAAGACCACTGGTTCCTGAGCAACGCACTGGCGGGCATGAGCCTGTACGTGGATCGGTTTTGCGGCGACTTGCGCAACCTCGGCGGCAAGCTGGATTACTTCACGAAACTGGGCGTGAACCTGCTGCACCTGATGCCCATTTTCCAAAGTCCGCCCGGCGAAAGCGATGGCGGCTATGCCGTTTCGGATTTCCGCAAGGTGGACGCGCGTTTCGGCTCGCTGGACGATTTGCGGCACTTGCGGCGGCAAATGTCCTCGGAGAATATGTACCTGATGCTGGATATTGTGCTTAACCACACCTCGCACCACCACGCGTGGGCCGAAAAAGCGAAGCAGGGCGACCCAGTGTATCAGGACTACTTTTACATGTATCCCGACCGCACCCTGCCCGACGCGTTTGACCGCGCCATGCCCGAAGTGTTTCCGGAAAGCGCCCCCGGCAATTTTACCTACGTGCCCGAATGCCAAAAATGGGTGATGACCGTGTTCCACAACTACCAGTGGGATTTGAATTACACCAATCCGGCGGTGTTCATCGAAATGCTGGACACCATTTTTTTCTGCGCCAACCTCGGCGTGGATGTGCTGCGCATTGACGCACCCGCATTCATCTGGAAACAGCTTGGCACCGCTTGCCAGAACCTGCCCCAAGCACACACCATTCTGCGGCTCATCCGGCAGTGCGTGCAGGTAGCCACGCCCGGCATGGCCCTGCTCGGCGAGGCCATTGTGGCCCCCGCCGAAATCATGAAATACTTCGGCACGGGGCAGTACCGCGCCAAGGAATGCGATTTTGCGTACAATGCCACGCACATGGCCTTGCAATGGGACGCGCTGGCCACCGGCGATACCCGCGTGATGCTGGCCGCCCAACCCGAACTCCTGCAAAAACCGCCGCGAGCATCGTGGATCACCTACACCCGCTGCCACGACGACATCGGCTTGGGCTACGACGATGCCATGATTGCGCAGGCGGGCTACGAGCCATACGCGCACCGAAAGTTTTTGAAGGAATATTATTCGGGCGTTTTTCCCGGCTCGCCCGCCACCGGGGCGTTGTTTTCGGTAAACCCCCGCACACAGGATGCCCGCATCAGCGGCTCGCTGGCTTCGCTGTGCGGACTGGAAAAAGCTGTCCGGGAAGACGATGCGCAGGCAATCGAACTTTCCATCCGTAAAATCCTGCTCATGCAGGCGCACAGCTTTTTTCTGGGCGGCGTGCCCATGCTTTTTTACGGCGATGAAACAGGCTGCACCAATGATTATTCGTACCTGCAAGACCCCGCCAAAAGCTACGACAACCGCTGGCTGCACCGCCCAATGACAGATTGGAAAAAAAATGCAAGGATTGACACGCCGGGCACCATCGAAAACCGCATTTTCACGGCCACGCAACGCCTGCTTGCCATCCGAAAAAGCCTGCCCGCCGTTGCCGACCACGCCAACCTGCAATGGCTCGCCCCGCACAACATCCGCGTGGCGGGCTACGTGCGGGAATACGGCGGCCAGCGGATTTTCGCGGTCTTCAATTTCAGCGGTCAAGCGGCATTCCTGACTTGGTATGCTTTTAAGGATAACGGCCTCACTCCCAACCGGCTATACGACCACTGGCACGGAACGCACCACGCCGTGGGCTTGGATCATGACTATCTGGTGCTGGAGCCGTACGGGTTTTGCCTGCTGGAAGCGGAATGGCCCGACGGGTCGGAGGGCCGGGGTTTGGGCTTTTAAAAAGATACTATTTTCCGCAAACCGAAACAAAGCCATACCACCGCACCGCCGTTTATCCATTTATCCTCCCTATTTTTGACTACTCAAAATCATTCAATTATTTCCTGCCATGATTCAAAAAAACCGGTTATTCGTTTGCCTTCTTGTTTTGCTCACGCAGTCCGCATCCGTGCTGGCACAAGATGTTTCCAACTCGGTGTGGCACGTGCAGGCCGCCAAAATAGACCCCAACAACTACTACGGCGTGACCGTGGCCAACGGCATGATCGGCATTGTGTCGGCGGCGGAACCGCTGAAAGTCAAGGATGTGGTGCTCAACGGCGCGTTTGACACCTACGGGCGGGGCCGCGTGTCGAACATCATGAAAACCTTCGACTTTGCCAACATGGACTTGGAAGTGGAAGGCATCCGGCTCGGAAAAAATAGTATCCGGAATTATGCCCAAACCCTTGACATGCAAGCCGCCGCGCTGACCACCACATTTGACCATGCCGACAAGATTTCGGTAAAGCAAACCGTGATGGCCTTACGCCATCTGCCGCATACGGCCTTGCTGGAAGTGGAAATCACCGCCAAAAAAGACGTTGCCGTCACGCCGCACAGCGTGCTTTCGGCCCCGGATATGCTGCGCGACGTGAAGAATTTCTACCACCTCATTGACCGTCCGCATTCGCTGATCCCGCTGCTGACCTCGGTGGCGAAAAGCCCCACGGGCAAGCACACGGTGGCGGCCTCCAACAGCTTCATCTTCGACGAACCGCGCGGCAAGGAACCCGCGTTGATCCACGAGGAATGGGATTATGGCTCGCACCGCCTCAAATTCACGATCAACTTGAAAGCCGGACAGACTTACCGTTTTGCCGTAGTCGGCTCCACGACTTCCACCGAACACGTGGCCGACCCGCACAACGAGGCCGAACGACTCACGATTTTTGCCGCCTTGGAACGCACCGCCCGCCTGAAAAAACGCCACACCGAAGCGTGGGACAAACTTTGGCAAAGCGACATTGTGCTGGACGGCGATGCCAACGTGCAGCGCGACGTGCATTTTGCGCTGTACCACCTCTATTCGTTTGCCCGCGAAGGCACGGCCTACAGCCTCTCGCCGATGGGCTTGTCGGGCTTGGGCTACAACGGACACGTGTTCTGGGACACCGAACTGTGGATGTACCCGCCGCTGTTGCTGCTGCACCCCGAAATTGCCAAATCGCTGCTTGAATACCGTTTCCAGCGGCTCGAAGCGGCCAAAAACAATGCATTCAGCCACGGCTACGAAGGCGCGATGTTCCCGTGGGAATCGGACGACGAGGGGCAGGAAGCCACGCCGGTGTGGGCCTTGACCGGGCCGTTCCAGCACCACATTACGGGCGATGTGGGCTGGGCGTTCTGGAAATACTACCAAGTGACCAAAGACAAGACCTGGCTGCGCGAACGCGGCTGGCCGGTACTCAAGGAAGTGGCCGATTTCTGGGCCAGCCGTGCCGAACGCGGCAATGATGGCAAGTACCACATTATCAACGTAGTGTGCGCCGACGAATACGCCGAAAACGTGGACGACAACGCCTTCACCAACGGCGTGGCCCGCGAGGTGCTGGGCTATGCCGCCGAAGCCGCCCGCGAAATGGGCGTTGCCGCCAACCCTAAATGGGCCGAAGTGGCCGCCGGACTGGTGATTTTGAAACTGGACAACGGCGTGACCCGCGAACACGCCACCTACAA